>CABRZO010000022.1 GCA_902475455.1 uncultured Eubacteriales bacterium | reverse complement strand
TTCCTTTCATCCCATCCACCTTTACTTAGCCTTCTCTTGGGGCATACAGGGGTATATCATCAAACGGTAAGCTCCACTGCCTCGGCGTTCAGGGCCTCGGCATACTTATCCAGTACGGGCTGAATATCCTGGGCCAGGAATTCATCCACCTGCTGGGGGCAGCGGCCAATATACAGAGAAGGATCCATGTGGGCGGAAATTTCCTCCAGAGACATACCGAACATGGGATTCTGGGCAATGAGCTGCAGCAGATTGTTTTCGCCGCCCTCCTCTTTTACCACGCGTCCGGCTTCAATAGACATCTTGCGGATCTCCTCATGGAGGACCTGACGGTCACCGCCACGACGGACTGCGTCCATCATGATATTTTCAGAGGCCATGAAGGGCAGCTCCTCCTGGATGTGCTTGGCGATGACCTTTTCATGTACAATCAGACCGGAGGCCACATTCAGATAAATGTTGAGAATGGCGTCAATGGCCAGGAAAGCTTCCGGTACAGAGATACGCTTGTTGGCGGAATCGTCCAGAGTGCGCTCAAACCACTGGGTGGCAGAAGTCACGGCGGGGTTGGTGGCGTCGGCGATCACATAGCGGGCCAGAGAGCAGATACGCTCGCTGCGCATGGGGTTGCGCTTATAGGGCATGGCGGAGGAGCCAATCTGGTTCTTCTCAAAGGGCTCCTCAATCTCCTTCATATGGCACAGCAGCCGCACGTCGGTGGCAAATTTGGAGGCAGACTGGGCAATGCCGGAGAGGGTGGCCAGCACAGCGGCGTCCACCTTGCGGGAATAGGTCTGGCCGGAGACCGGAACCACGGAGGTAAAGCCCATCTCCGCGGCGATCTTCTGCTCCAGGGCCTTGATCTTGTCGGTATCGCCGTCAAACAGCTCCATAAAGCTGGCCTGGGTGCCGGTGGTTCCCTTGCTGCCCAGCAGCTTCAGGCTGTCAATACGGAATTCCACTTCCTCCAGATCCATCAGCAGTTCGTTCATCCAGAGGGTGGCCCGCTTGCCCACGGTGACCATCTGGGCGGCCTGGAAATGGGTGAAGCCCAAGGTGGGCAGCGCCTTATATCGCTTGGCAAACTTGCCCAGCGCATCCAGCACCTGGACCAGCTTGTTGCGCACCAACACCAGGCCCTCCTTCATCTGGATGATGTCGGTGTTATCACCAACATAGCAGCTGGTGGCACCCAGATGGATGATACCCGCCGCCTTGGGGCACTGGTGGCCAAAGGTGTGAACATGGGCCATTACGTCGTGACGGAGCTTTTTTTCCTCCTGGGCGGCCATTTCATAGTCGATGTCAGTGACGTGGGCCTCCATCTCGTCAATCATGTCCTGGGTGATGGTGGGAGTGCCGTCCTCATTGGTGAGGCCCAGCTCCATCTCCGCCCGGGCCAGGGCAATCCAGAGCTTTCTCCAGGTGGAAAATTTCTTATCGGGAGAAAAGATGTACAGCATCTCTTTGCTGGCATAGCGGGAAGCAAGGGGGCTTTCATACGTATTTCTCATGGTACATTGGCTCCTTATCATCTCAGTGTGACCCGGTACACGGGATTTTGTTTTATCATCTAAATATCATTATAACACGCGGCCCTGGAATTGAAAACAAGAATCCGGGCAAAACAAGAAAAGAATCCAAGGTATGGAAAACGGCAATGCGCTCCATGAGGCATTGCCGTTTTTGGCGTTTTGTGAGGTTGTATCAGTCTGCCAGGAAGCGCTCCAGACGGTCCAGGCCCTCCTTGATGTTCTCCATAGAGGTGGCATAGGACCAGCGCAGATAGCCCTCGGCACCGAAGGCGATGCCGGGCACCACGGCAACCAGGCCCTTCTCCAGGAAGGCAGCGGCAAAGTCGGTGGAGTTATTGATCTTCACGCCCTTAATGGTCTTGCCCATCAGTTCCTTGATGTTCATGAAGATGTAGAAGGCGCCCTCGGGCATCAGGCAGCTGACGCCCGGGATATTCTGCACCCGCTCATAGAAGTACTTGCGGCGCTCGTCAAAGGCCTTCTTCATCTCGAAGCTGGGCTCCTGGCTCTCGCCGAAGGCAGCCAGGGCGGCCTGCTGAGAGATGCTGCAGGGAGAGCCGGTGGAGTGGCTCAGATAGTTGCTCATAGCCTTGGCGATTTCGGCGTTGGCGGCGGCATAGCCGATACGCCAGCCGGTCATGGCATAGGACTTGGAAGCGCCGTTGATCATAATGGTGCGCTCCTGCAGATCCTCGCTGAGGGAGGCGATGCTCACAAAGGGCTTATCATAGCAGAGCATGTAATAGATCTCGTCGCTGATGACATACAGATCGTGGCGCTGGATCACGTTGGCCAGAGCCTGGAGCTCCTCCCTGCTGTACACCATACCGGTGGGGTTGGAGGGGTTGGTCAGCATGACCGCCTTGGAACGAGGGGTAATGGCGTCGCTGAGCATTTCGGGCGTCAGCTTGAAGCCGGTCTCCTCAGTGGTCTCCACAATGATGGGCACGCCGCCGGCCATACGGATGGCCTCCGCATAGGTCACCCAATAAGGAGCGGGCAGAATGACTTCCTCACCGGCATTGATAATGGCCTGGAGGGCGATGTAGACATTGTGCTTAGCGCCGCTGGTTACGCAGATCTGGCTGGGCGCATAATGAACACCGGTATCCTGCAGAATCCGGTCACAGATGGCCTCCCGCAGAGGCAGAATGCCGGCGGAGGGGGTGTATCTGGTCTGGTTGTTGTTGATGGCGGCGATGCCGGCCTCCTTGATGTGTTCAGGAGTGTTAAAATCAGGCTCACCGGCACCAAATGAGATCACGTCAATACCGCTGGCCTTCATCTGCTTGGCCATTGCGTCGATGGCCATGGTGGCGGAAGGGGAAATGCCCCGTGCAATGCTGGAAATAGGTTTCATGTACTGAATGCCTCCAAACCGTCTTATTTCTGCATTATTATATTCCCCTTCTTGCAAAAATGCAATAGCAAATCATACAAATTGCAAAAAATCGGAATGCAACTTTCTATGCATTCCGATTTTTGCAGAATTTGAATATTCGATTTTCAGAAAAATCAAATGTGCTGGCAGATCAGCTGGCTCATCTGCTTGGTGCCCACCAGCTCGCCGCTGCCGGCGATATCCGGGGTATGCCACCCTTCCGCCAGAACCGCGTCCACAGCAGCCTCAATGGCGGCGGCCTCATCGGGAAGGATGAAGGAGTATTTGAACATCATGGCCACAGACAGCACCGTGGCGATGGGATTGGCCTTGTCCTGGCCTGCAATGTCCGGAGCGCTGCCGTGGATGGGCTCATAAAGGCCGGGGGCCTGGGCGCCGATGGAGGCGGAGGGCAGCATGCCCAGAGAGCCGGTGATCATAGAGGCTTCGTCGGAGAGGATGTCGCCAAACATATTCTCCGTCACCACCACGTCAAACTGAGAGGGATCCCGGACCAGCTGCATGGCGGTGTTGTCCACCAGATAGTCCTCATATTCCACCTCGGGGTACTCCTGAGCCAGCCGGTGCATGACGCTGCGCCACAGCCGGGAGGTCTCCAGCACATTGGCCTTGTCCACACTGGTGACCTTCTTGCGGCGCTTCATGGCCAGCTCGAAGGCCTGACGGCCCACCCGCTCGATCTCCATCTCGGAATAGGCCATCAGATCGGTGCACTCCACGCCCCGGTCCGGGGTGTCGTAGCGGTCCCGCTTGCCGAAATAGACACCGCCGATGAGCTCCCGCACCATCATGATGTCAATACCCTTCCGGGCGATCTCATCCTTCAGGGGGCAGGCGTCAATCAGCGCCGGCCGCAGTGTGGCGTGGCGCAGGTTGGCAAACAGGCCCAGGTCCTTGCGAATGGCCAGCAGGGCCGTCTCAGGCCGCTGTTCCGCCGGCTTGTCCGGGCCCCACTTGGGGCCGCCCACGGCGCCCAGCAGCACTGCATCGCAGGCCTTGCATTTTTCAGCAGTGCCTTCGGGATAGCTGACGCCATATTTGTCGGTGGCACAGCCGCCCATGTCCACATCCACATAAGTGATGGTGTGGCCGAACTTTTCCGCCACCCGGTCGATGACGGTGACTGCGCCGTTGACCACCTCGGGGCCGATGCCGTCGCCCCGGATCAGTGCGATTTTAAATTCCATTTTGTATGACTCCCCTCTTTACTTGGCCAGGCCCCGGGCCTTCAGCGAATTCATCAGGCCGCCGTTTTCGATGATGCCGTCAATGAATTCAGGGAACGGAGCCGCCTGGAAGGTCTTGCCGGTGGTCTCATCGGTAATCTTGCCGGTGCGGAAATCCACGCTCACCTGATCGCCGGGCTGGATGCTGGCGGCCGCTTCCGGGCACTCCATGATGGGGAAGCCGATATTGATGGCGTTGCGGTAAAAGATCCGGGCAAAGGAAGCGGCAATCACGCATTTGACGCCGCTGGCCTTGATGGCCAGAGGAGCATGCTCCCGGGAGGAGCCGCAGCCGAAGTTGGCGCCGCCGACGATGATATCGCCGGGTTCCACAGTGGAGGAAAACTGAGGGTCAATATCTTCCATGCAGTGGGCGGCCAGATTCCGCTCATCCGGGTCGTTCAGATAACGGGCGGCAATGATGACATCGGTGTCCACGTTGTCGCCATAGACATAGATTTTAGACATAGTAAACGCTCCTCCCCTCTTACAGATCAGCGGGATCCGCCAGGCAGCCGGCCACAGCGGAAGCGGCGGCCACAGCGGGGCTGGCCAGGATCACTTTGGAATCCACGTGTCCCATACGGCCCACAAAGTTGCGGTTGGTGGTGGAGACACAGGTCTCCCCTTCGCACATGCAGCCCATATGGCCGCCCAGACAGGGTCCGCAGGTAGGCGTGGAAATGGCGCAGCCGGCGGCCAGCAGATCCTGATAAATGCCCTCGTCAATCATCTGCTTGATGATGTCCTGGGTGGCGGGCAGCACGATGCAGCGGACGCCGTCATGGACCTTGCGGCCCTTCAGAATCTGGGCCGCGGCCCGCATATCGCTGATGCGGCCGTTGGTGCAGGAGCCGATAACCACCTGATCGATGGCAATGCCCTTGACCTCCTTGACCAGCTTGGCGTTGCCGGGTAGATAGGGCATGGCCACGGTGGAGTCCAGCTGGCTCAGGTCGATGTCCACCACCTGTTCATACTCGGCGTCCGGATCGGCCTCATAGATGACGGGCTGCCGGTCGGTGCGGCCCTTGATGTACTCCAGGGTCAGCTCGTCCACCGGGAAAATGCCGTTCTTGGCGCCGGCTTCGATGGCCATGTTGGCGATGGTGAACCGGTCATCCATGGTTAGCTCTTTGATGCCCTCGCCGGTAAACTCCAGGCTCTTATACAGGGCGCCATCCACCCCGATCAGGCCGATCAGATGGAGCATGACGTCCTTGCCGGAGACAAAGGGCTTGAACTTGCCGTGGATATTGACCTTGATGGCCGGGGGCACCTTAAACCAGTTCAGACCGGTGGCCATACCGGCGGCCATGTCGGTGGACCCCACGCCGGTGGAGAAAGCCCCCAGGGCGCCATAGGTGCAGGTATGGGAGTCGGCGCCGATGGTCAGGTCACCGGGAATTACCAGACCCTTTTCCGGGATAAAGGCGTGCTCCACGCCCACCACGCCCACATCGTAGAAGTGGGTGATGTTGTGCTTGCGGGCAAAGTCCCGGGCGGTCTTGCAGAGCTGGGCCGCCTTAATGTCCTTACAGGGGGTGTAATGGTCCAGAATAATGCCGATCTTGTCTTTGTCAAAAATCTGGGTGATGCCGTACTTCTCCAGCACACCGATGGCCACCGGCGTGGTCACATCGTTGCCGTGGACGAAATCCAGCTTGGCCTCAATGAGCTGCCCCACTTCCACGCTGGGCAGTCCCGCATGGGCCGCCAGAATTTTTTGCGTCATAGTCATACCCATTTGTCGGAGTCCTCCTCTTGCATTTTGAGTGATAATCTATTATCGCAATTATTCTGGCAAAAGAATGTAACATGTGTTACAATTAAGGCGGAAAGTTGGTGGAAGCATGGAATATTTCAGCATTCAGGAGTTGGACTTACCAAAGGACATCTGGGCTCCCTTCGCCCAGCACTATGCCTCGGTGAGATATGCACCCAATCAAATGATCTATCTTCAGGACAGTCCGGCGGACTGCTTTTACTATCTGAAATCCGGTGAGGTCCGCACTTTCATCTCCTCGGAGGACGGAACGGAAAAGGTGCTGACCATCTACCGCCAGGGCAATCTGTTTGGAGAGGCTGCCTTTTTTGATGAGATGCCCCGGGTTTCCT
Source organism: uncultured Eubacteriales bacterium (assembly GCA_902475455.1). Taxonomy (GTDB): domain Bacteria; phylum Bacillota; class Clostridia; order Oscillospirales; family Oscillospiraceae; genus UMGS1766. The sequence goes on along the minus strand of CABRZO010000022.1, from coordinate 14,624 downwards.
CCGCTGTGGCCGCCACGGAATGCGATATAGTCCGCATTGACCGACAGATGGCCACCCAGGAGATCTCTCGGAACCCGGAACTGGCGCTGGGACTGCTCAAATATCTGGCCAGGACGGTGCGGCTGCTGTCGGAGCATGTGGATGATATGGCCTTCCTGCGCACAGATCAACGGGTGGCCCGCTTTCTGCTCTCTGCGCCCAGGGGACAGGATGGCTGTATATCCTGTACTCAGGACGACATTGCGGCAGCGGTGAGCGCCAGTCGGGTCACAGTGTGCCGGATTTTAAATCGGTTTGCCAGATCTGGGTGGCTCAATACCGGATATGGCTCCATCCAAATTACACATCCCGATGAATTGGAACAGGTGTAGCGGTCTAATGGGAGTTGGAATATCTGAAACCCAATCAGAGCCCCATGTCAAATAGGAACAGCAGCTGATTCTGCCCCAAAATGAAAACTGGCTGAAGCCAGCCAAAGCCCCACCAGCAGAAGCCATGGCTTTCCGCCCGGCGAGAACAGAAATAACACGCCGCAAAGTATGACCAGCAGAGAGAAGCCCTTGGAGATAAAACTGGTCAGACGATCCGCCCATTCCAGGCTGATGAGCCAGGATAATAGCGCAAACAGCGCACATCCTCCGTCCAGAGGTGATACCGGCAGCAGATTGAAGATGCCCAGCAGCAGGTTGGCCCCCAACAACAGTGGGGACTGGTGGACTGCTGTCAGAGCTGCCGCCAACAGCAGGTTGGCCGCCGGTCCCGAGAGGCTTAGGATCACATCCTGGAAAAAGGAGGCGGAAACACATTCCTCTTTCAGGGTCAGTTCCGCCCCCAGAGCGGTCAGCGTGAGTCGGTCCAATTGTCGGCCGGTACACCAGGCGGCGGCTATATGGCCAAACTCATGGACGGCGGCCGCCACCAGCAGCGCCGTCAACAGCCCTAGGCTGCCAAAATAGGCGGAGGCGCTGAGCAGTACAATAAAACTGGGGTAGAAATCAATGCGACCAATGGAATACTTCATTGCTGCCCCGATTGCACCGCCGCCAGCCCTGATTCCACGGCTGAAGTTGTCTGGGGCAGCAGGTTGCTATGAAATTGGGCTGAGGTCTCCAGCCATGCTGCGCTTTCTTCAGTGGCGGGTTCTTTTATTCCGGTGGGCAAAAAGGTATCCACACACCAATCCCGTACCGCCTGGGGCCAGCTCTCCCCTGTGCTGACTGCTTCCCCCAGGGCTTCCACAGATTTCACCAAGGATTGATCCCCGGAAATCACCTGGCGCACGGAGCCAAACACGTCAAAGACCTGTTCCGGAATCAGACCGCCCCCCACAAAAACCAGCAAAAAGATTGCCGCGGAAGCGATCAGCTGGATCAACAGCCGGTTGAGCTTCTGCTCCCCTTTTTTGGTGTCTTTGGCCACTCGTTTCGGTCCTGAAGTGCCTGTACGCCTGTCCCGTTTTACCATCATAAGCCTGTCCCCCTTTCTTTAGCATCCTATGCTGCCGTGAACTCATATATGACAGTTCAACGGACGGTTTCTGACGGACCAAGGGCGCCGCACGCAAACTGCGTGTGGCGCCCTTGGCATAGGATTATAAGATGATGCAGATGAGCCCACCGCTGCCCTCGTTGATAATTCGCTGAAGGGTTTCCCGCAGCTTGACCCGAGCGTCCTCAGGCATGCGCATCAGCTTGCCTTGAAGGTCTTCGTTGACCAATTCATGGAAGGACTTGCCGAAGATATTGGACTGCCAGATCTGCTTGGGATCACCCTCAAATTCCTGGAGCAGGTAGTTGATCATCTCTTCGCTCTGCTTCTCATTGCCCACAATGGGAGAGATCACCGTCTCAATATCCGCCCGGAGCATATGGATGGAGGGAGCGCTGGCCTTGAGCCGGACGCCGTAGCGGCCTCCCTGTTTCATGATCTCCGGCTCCTCCAGTTTCAGCTCTTCAATGGTGGGCACCACAATACCGTAGCCGGTGTTCTTGACAGAGTCCAGAGCGTCGGCCACTTTGTCATATTCCCGTTTGACCGAGGCCAGCACCGTCAGCTGCTGGAACAGATCCCCGTCGTCCCGTACCTCGATTCCGGTCTCGGCGGACAGGGTCTGGAAGAACAGCTCCCGGGGCAGTTCCAGTTTCAAAGAGGCGATGCCGCTGCCCAGGTCCACAGAGGAGAGCTCCGTGGAGGCCAGATTGGCGCATTCAGAGATGCTGGAGGAAAAGGCTTTGATCTCTGCAATGCGGGAAATCTGCTGGGCCTTTGCGCAGATTTGAGAGAACAGCTCCTGTTTCATGGGATGCTTCGCGGGAAGTGCCTCTACCCAGCTGGGCAGGAACAGATCGATTTCCTGCAGCGGGAATTCATAGAGCACCCGGCACAGAATATCGGTGATATCCGACTCCTCCAGGGTCTGGCAGTCCACCGCCAGACAGCCCACGCCGTAGCGGCTCTCAATGTCCTCCCGGATTGCCTGGGCTCTGGGGGCGGTGGGATCCGCCGAGTTGAGCAGGATCAAAAAGGGCTTGCCCAGTTCCTTCAGCTCCCGGATGGTCCGCTCCTCCGCCTCCAGGTAGTCCTCCCGGGGGATGTCGGTGATGGTGCCGTCGGTGGTGACCACGATACCGATGGTGGAATGCTCAGTGATGACCTTGCGGGTCCCGATTTCCGCCGCCTCTGCCATGGGAATTTCGTAGTCAAACCAGGGGGTGGTCACCATTCTGGGCTGGTCGTCCTCCATCTGGCCCACCGCACTGTTGACCAGATAGCCCACCGAGTCGATGAGTCGGACGGAGAAGCGGATCCCCTCCTCGGTCTCGATCTCCACCGCCTCCTCCGGCACGAACTTGGGCTCGGCGGTCATGATAGTGCGGCCGGAACCACTCTGGGGCAGTTCATCCTTGGCCCGCTCCTTCTGATAGATATTTTCGATTTTAGGAATCACCAGGGTCTCCATAAACCGCTTGATGAAGGTGGATTTTCCCGTGCGTACCGGGCCCACCACGCCGATGTAGATGTTTCCACCGGTACGGGTGGCCATATCCGTATAGATCTCATGCTGTTCCATTACAATAACGTCCCCCCTTCAGCGATTGCGCGGGATGAGCAGGAATCTGCCTCCGGCAGCGGACTCATCGCTGATCTGATTGACTGCCAAAATGTCCTCTACTGTGGCAAAGTATTCCTTGCCTAGATCCCAAAGGGTTTCCCCTTCCCGGAGCATTCGAAGCACCGCGGAGGGCTTGGGGCTGCAATCCTCCTCCGCCTCGTCCAGTACCAGTGCGCTGACATAGTGGAAAGCAGAGGTGGCAATCACGGCGTAGTGAATCAGCAGACTGCCCCGCAACTCCATCCCACCCGCCGCGGAAATGCAGGCGCCGTCCAGAAGCTTTACTTCCAGCATGACCCGCTCCGTCTGAGGCTGGGAAACGGGAAGCTCCACATAGCAGCTCTGATCGATTCTGGAGAGATGACCATCCCGTTCCTTCAGGCAGGCGGAAATCTTCAGCCTGCATCGGTATCCGCTCCCAGCGCTCCCCGCCGAAATTTCGCTGAGGGTCACCGTCTGATCCAACACTTCGGCAGTGGGAACCTCCAGATCCATTGCCTGCCGGAAGGGGTGGATCAGGGTGTTCTGTTCCGCAATCCGGAACTGCTCCTGGCTGTCCTCCACGCACTGACAAGGGCAGGTGGTGCTGTAAGCGTCACAGAGGACACAGCTCTCCCGGCAATCTACCAACACCCCGCAGGCATAAAGCTCCATGTTGAAGTAGATTGCGTCATCTCCCGACAGCTCCGTCTGGAGATCGGTGGCGGCCAGGTAGACCATGGGCAGAGCCGCCTCGCTGGAATCCCCGGCGTCCAGCACCTGGGACACCGGCAAATCGTAATCCTCGCAGATCAACTCGTTGTCTGCCCCCAGCGCCCGCACCCTGGCCTTGACGCCTCCCTTGAACACCACCTTGCTGCCGACAATTTTGCTTTCATTGCAATAGGGGGTGATGTCACAGCTCAACAAACGCTCCAGCTTTCGATGCCCGTTGGACAGCCCCACACTCTCCTCAAAGGGAAAGGTCTTTTCTGTCACCTGGGAGACATACTGGAAGGATACCTTCTCCATTTTGGTCTGAATGGGGACCTCTCCCCCTTCAACGCCTATAGTGTAGCGCATTTGCCCGGTGGTAAATACCAGAAAACGCGCGGAGACCTCAGCCTGGACCAAAATCTTGCGGGGATTCATGACTTTGACATCAATGCCCAGCAGCTTGGGCAGCACATTCACCCGGCAGGACTCCGTAATGGAACCGGCTTCTGCGGTGCAGCGAAACGGGATATGCACCGGAATGCTGTATGTGGTCCCCTCTTCTTCCGCGGCATAAAGGACCGAGGCGACCACATCGCCCTCACAGGTGATATTGCCCTCCCCGGCACGGCAAGTGCGCAGATATAGTGTGGCTGAAGCGGTCACAACCGTTCCGATATCCGGCATAGAGTCGGATACGATGCTCTCCTGCGTCTCCTCCCGACGAACTACGGTATCCAGAACGCAGGAATAACACTTCAGCTCCTCATACTGCAAACCAAGATCCATGAAGCAATCTCTCCTTTCGTCCCCTCAAAGAGATTGCTCGGTACAATCTCTTCCGTCATTTTGTTTGAAGGACGTTTTCAAAAGAAAGATATGTCCAAGCTGACCCGGTTATGCCTGACTCGGAAAAACAATAATGAGCTGCCCGGTGTCTCCCATGTTCCTTTAGTGCATCTTGAACAGGACCTTCAGGATACCAGATAAAAACTTGGGTGATTTCCAAATGACGATCTTCATACCGGCACCTCCTCATTGACACCGTATGTCCGGACAGATGGTTATGGTTTCCGCATCCAGCTCAGGCCGAGCACGATCAGGGCGCCCGCCCCCACAAAGATGATGACGCAAGTCGGCAGAACCATACTCAGCAATATTCCGACTCCAAGGGAAATGGCACACAGCCCGCTGGGCTTACAATGACGCATGAAAACACCCCCTGCGTAATACTGCTGTCACAGTCTACGCAGAGGGTGTTTTATTTGTGTCATATAATTTTTAATTGCTGCGGATCAAAAGGCCTATGCCAGCCTGCACGTCAATCATACAGGGCTTGCCGGGCAGGCATTCATTGCTGATCCCCAGGGACTCCCAGCGACAGAGATCCACCTGCCGGATTTCATATTTAGCGCCGGTAATGGTGACCCCCGCCAGCTTCTGGTCCAGCGGAACCAGGCCGAAATAGTGATAATGGGGATATTGGGGCACCTCTAAAGCACCTGGAGTCAGCAGCCGGATTTCATTCCAGGGATCCAGAATCATCCCCTGGGCACCGGCCCGCCAGATCCGTTCCAGCTGGCCCACGGCGGAGAAATGGTGATCCTGCCGCCCGCCGGTACAGCCGCAGAGCAACAGCTCCTGACAGCCTTCTTTCAACGCCCGGGAGACCGCCATATCCAGGTCGGTGACGTCCTTTTCCGAGGGCAGCAGATCCGCCGGACAGTTTCCGGCGTGGCCGCCGGAGTCGTCGTCTCCTACATACCAATCCAGAGTAAGGCCTAGGCGTTCCGCGGTATTGCGGCCGCCGTCGGCGCAGATGACCATGGCGTCGGGACGCAGATAGTCCTTTAAAAAATGCCAGTCAGTTCCCGGAGCGGAGCCAAAGATGACAGCCTGTTTTTTTAACGATGCTCCCACTGCTTATACTCCTTTGCCACCTGATAGAGCCGGACATAACTCCGGTGCCGGGACTCAGAGATCTTTCCCTCCGCCAAAGCGTCCAGAATGGCGCAACCCTTTTCCTTGGTGTGGGAGCAGCCTACAAATTTGCACTGTCCCAGATAGGGATGAAACTCCCGGAAAGCCAGGGCCAGGTTTTCCTTTTCCAGCAGCTCCGGAACCTCAGTGTCAAAACTGGCAAAACCCGGAGTGTCCGCCACCAGCGCCCCGTTGGGCAATCGGAAGAGCTCCACATGGCGGGTGGTGTGCCGGCCACGGCCCAGCTTTTCACTGACTTCCCCGGTGGCAATGGACAATCTGGGGTCCAGGGCATTCAAAATGCTGGACTTTCCCACGCCGGAGTTGCCGGTGAATACCACGGTCTTCCCCGCAATGGCATCGGAGAGCTCCTGAATCCCCTCTCCTGTCACCGCACTGACCTGAATGGTGGTAAACCCAGCCTGCCGGTAAATCTCATAGAGACGCTCGCATGGCTCCAGGTCGCACTTATTCAGGCAGATCACCGGTTCGCAGTCTTTGCGCTCGGCGATGGCCGCCACGCGATCGATCAGGAAGGGATCCGTCACCGGATTGACCCCGGCGGCGATCATAACCAGCTGATCCATGTTGGCCACCGCGGGACGGCTAAAGGCGTTTTTGCGATCCAGAATCCGCTCCACGCTGCCGGTGTCGCCGCCCAGGGGGGTGATCTCCACCCGGTCCCCCACCAGCGGGCTGGTGCCCGCATGGCGGAATTTCCCCCGGGCCCGGCAGGTTACCGTTTCCCCGTCGCAGTCCACATAGTAGAAGCCGCTGAGGGCTTTGATGATAGTGCCGGTCATGGTTCAGCTCGTTTTCTCAGAGATGTGGAAGGGGCATTCCACGCCGTCCACGGTGGCGGTGCAGGAGTAGATGGTACCCTGGACAGGCAGCAAGTAAGTGGTGTCATCCGGAGTGATGGTGTCCTCGTAGACTTCTCCGTTGATGGTGATCTGCAGCAGTGCGTCCTCGGTGCGTCCCTCGGGCAGCGTGACCTCAACATTATAGATCTTGGTTTCAGGGTCCGTGGTGGTGCTGGAGCCGCCCTGAGAGGAATCCGGGGTATCGGGCTCTTCTGGTTCCGGTTCTGGTTCAGAACCAAGGCTGATGGTAATATCCACCGAGTCGCCCTCCTGAACCGGGGTCCCCTCGGGAATGCTCTGATAGCACACTCTGCCCTCAGGATATTCATCGCTGTATTCTTTGGAGATATCAGAGCCCAGCACCAAGCCCATATTGGCAATGGCGTTTTTGGCGTCGGTTTCCGTCAGGCCCAGCAGCTGAATCATATCAAAGGTCTTGGTCTCCGGGCCCTGGCTGTAGTAGATGGTCACCGTCTCCCCCTTTTCCAGGGTGGTACCGGCAGCGGGATCGGTGCGGATGACCATATTCTCGGAAATGTCATCGCTGTATTCCGGCTGGCAGACGGTCTGCAGACCCAGGGATTCCAGCTGGCTCTTGACCTGGCGATAGTCGTGGGTACCGTCGCTGTAATTCTCCAGAATGATCTCCTCCGGCTCTTCCTCCGCCGGGCCGCCGCTCAGGGTGACGGTGATCTCGGTGGTTTCCGCCTTCACAGTACGGGTGCTGTCGGGAGACTGCTCAATGATGGTGTTGATCTCCTCCTCACTGGCCACTGTCTCCCCTACAGTGATGGTAAAGTGGGCTTTGAGGGTTTCGTCGGCGTTGATCTTGGCCTCGGCCTCCTCTACGGTCAAGCCCAGCAGGTCAGGCACCTGGTAGCTGGGGGACGAGGCAAAGAGGCCCCGGAACAGGGTAAACCACAGAACGACAAACAGGATGACCAGAACACCGGCAATACCAGCGGTTACGCCGATAAAAACCTTGTTCTTCTTCTTTTCATCATAATCGTCGTATTCGTCTTCGTCATCGTAGTCTCTCTTGGCCGTGCGGTCCTCCTCCCGCTCAAAACGGGCCACAGGGCGGCGCACGGGAGAGCTGCGGACGGTGGCGTCGCTGTCGGCCAGTTCCTCGTCATCGTCATCCAGGAAGGTGCCGCCCCGCTTCACCACTGTGGGCTCATCCTCGGTGGGCTCCAGCACGCCGGGAGAGCTGTAGCCGAAGTCCATATCGGGATTTTTGCGGAAGTCATCCAGGTCCCGGAGCATTTCTTCGGCGCTGGAATAGCGCCGGTCCGGCACCGAGGCCATGGCCTTCAGGGTGATCTGCTCCATGCCCAGAGGTACGGAAGGATTCAGCTCTCTGGGGGGAACCGGGATGGATTTGATGTGCTGGATGGCGACAGAGACCGGGTTGTCTCCCTCGAAGGGGAGTCGGCCCGTCAGCATCTCATACAGCACAACGCCGGCGGAATAGATATCGGAACGGGCGTCGATATGGCTGCCCCGGGCCTGTTCCGGGGAGATATAATGCACGGAGCCGATGGTCTCCTGGGTCATGGTGACCTGGGAGTTGGTGGAACGGGCGATGCCGAAGTCCGTCACCTTGACGCTGCCATCCCGGAGTACCATGACATTCTGGGGCTTGATGTCCCGGTGGATGATACCACGGCTGTGGGCGTGTTTCAGGCCCTGGAGAATCTGCACGATGAAGTGCAGCGCCTCCCGCCAGTTGAGACAGCCTCCCCGCTTATGCATGTATTGCTTCAGCGTGATGCCGTCAATGAGCTCCATGACGATAAATTCCCGCCCGTCCACCTGGCTGACGTCGTAGACGGCCACAATGTTGGGATGGGAGAGCATGGCGACAGCCTGGGATTCGTCATGGAATCTGCGGCGCAGATCCTGATCTGCGGCCAGCTCACTTTTTAAAATCTTGACCGCCACATAGCGATTGAGCCGGTGGCAATAGGCGCGATAGACCACGGCCATTCCGCCGGTGCCCAATACGTCCAGTATTTCATAGCGGTCATCGAGATATTTGCCGATATAGGGATCCATAGCAAACGCTCCTCTTAATCGTCGGTATCTTCATCCGCGCCCTCGGCGCAGATCAGCACAGCAGTCACATTGTCGGGAGCGCCACGGTGCATGGCGATCTCCAACAGCCGACGGCAGCAGGTTTCGTCGGCGCCGCCGTATATTACCTCGTAGAGGATCTCCTGCTCTGTAACGACATTGCTCAGACCGTCGCTGCACAGCAGGATATACTCCCCTGCGTTCAAGTCGATTTCAAACAGATCGCCGGGGGTGTGGCGATCGGTACCCAGTGCCCGGGTGATGATGTTTTTATTGGGGTGGGTTCGGGCTTCTTCCGGGGTGATTTTGCCCCGGGCCACCAGATCTGCCACCAGAGAGTGATCCCGGGTGATCTGGCTGATGCCGGAGGGGCTGACGTGATAGGCCCGGCTATCTCCCACGTTGAGAACAAAGGCGTGGAGGTTTTCCTGCAGCCAGGCCGCCACCAGGGTGGTTCCCATGCCGGAGCACTCAGGGTCTGTCAGGGAGCGCTGACGTACTGCGGCGTTGGCCTCCGCCAGCGCCTCGTTCATCACCGCGCCGGGCTCACCATGTTTGGTGCGCTCCACCACATCGATGACATAGTCCACCGCCATCCGGCTGGCCACATTGCCGCCCCGGGCGCCGCCCATGCCGTCACAAACAACGGCAAAAATGCCGTTTTCCAGGGTACAGCTGTCAAAACAGTCCTGATTCTGCTTGCGGACAAGCCCCCGGTCCGTAATTCCGTATACGTTCAAAGAAACACCTTCCTTACCCTTCCTTCAGGTGTAGCGTCTTGCGGCGCAGCTGTCCGCAGGAGGCATCAATATCGCCGCCCAGTTTGCGGCGCACCGTTACCGTGACGCCATGGCTCTCTAATCTCTTTTGAAAGGCGGAGACCCGCCGGCTGGGTTTCAGTTTGCTCTCCCGCACGTCGTTCAAGGGAATCAGGTTGACGTGGCCCGGGGTGCCTTTTAAATAGCTGGCCAGCAGATCTGCCTGCCGGTCGCTGTCATTGACCCCGTCGATCATGGCGTATTCATAGGAGATGCGGCGTCCGGTCTTTTCAAAATAGCGGCGGCAGCTCTCAAACAGCCGCTCTACCCCCACCGCCCGGTTCACCGGCATAATGGTGCTCCGGGTCTCATCATCGGGGGCGTGCAGAGAGACCGATAACGTTAATTGTAACTGAAGATCAGCCAGTTTGTCAATTTTTTCTACCAGGCCGCAGGTGGAGAGGCTGATATGCCGCATGCCAATATTCATCCCGTCGGGATGGTTGACCAGCTCCAGAAAGCGCATCACGTTGTCAAAGTTGTCCAAGGGTTCCCCGATGCCCATCAGCACGATATTGGAGATGGGCAGGCCGGAATCCTTTTGGGTAAAAATGACCTGGCTCAGAATCTCCGCCGGGGTCAGCCGCCGCACCAGGCCGCCGATGGTGGAGGCACAGAAGGCGCAGCCCATGGCGCAGCCGATCTCCGAGGAGACACAGATGGTGTTGCCGTGCTTGTAGCGCATGAGGACGGTCTCCACACAGTTGTCGTCCTCCAGCTTCCAGAGGTATTTGATTGTGCCGTCCAGCTGGGAGACCTGCTTGCGCTCCACCTTGAGGGCAGTCAGGGTGCACTGTTCCGCCAGCTTGCTCCGCAGCGTCTTGGGGAGGTTGGTCATCTCGTCAAAGTGCTCTACCCCCCGGTGCATCCAGACAAAAATCTGTTTGGCCCGGAATTTGGGCTCCCCCAGGGAGGTCAGAAACGCCTCAATCTCAGGCAGCGTCATGGACTTCAAATCGATTTTTTGCTCAGCCATTTGATCTCCTCAGCTTTGCGATAAAGAATCCGTCGGTTCCGTGGATATGGGGCCACAGGGTAATCTCCCCAGTGGTTGATCCCACAGGACCCGGCAGTGAAAAGGGCTCCAGTGTGAATTGCCGGTGCGTATCCAGGAAAGCTTTGATCACATCCTGGTTTTCCCGGCGCAGAACGGTACAGGTGGAGTAGACTAGTGCACCGCCGGGGCGGACGTAGCGGCTCAGATTGGCCAGCAGCGCCGACTGGATGGCGGGCAGTCCCTCCGTCTCCTGCAAATCCTTGTAGCGAATATCCGGCTTTTTTCGGATGATCCCCAGCCCGGAACAGGGCACGTCGGCCACCACCAGATCAAAGGTGTCCGCCAACTCCGGCTGGAATTCCCGGCCGTCCGCCGCTGCGGTGCGAATGCACTCCAATCCCAGACGCCGGGCTCCGGAGCGGATACGCCGAAGTTTATTTTCGTGGAGATCCCGGGCCAAGATGTCGCCCCGATCCCCCATGGCCAGGGCCATGGCGAAGGATTTGCCGCCGGGGGCGGCGCAGGCGTCCAGCACCTTGTCTCCGAGCTTGGGATCCGCTGCCAGGGCGCACAGTCGGGCTGCTGTGTCCTGAACATAGCATTTCCCTGCCTGGAACGCCGGCAGCTGCTCCAGATCGCCGCTGCCGCTGACCAACAGGCATCCCTCCAGCCAGGGGTGGGGCTGGGCCTGCACTCCGGCCTGGGTCAACTCCTCCAGCAAGGCTTGGGGCGTAGTTTTTAACGTGTTGACCTGCAGCACCAGTTCCGTCGGGGTGTTGTGCAGAGTCAGCAGCGGCTCCACGTCAGCGTCGCCCAGCTCCTTTGAGAGTAGCTTCACCAGGGGCAGCGGGTGGCTGTATTGAAGGGAGAAGCGTTCCAGCGGATCGGTTGAATCGGGAACCGGCATCTGTTCTGCCCGCTGGGCCGCCCGCAGCACCGCATTAGTTAGCCCTGCAGCTCCCTTGTGTCGGTTGTACTTCCGCACCAGCCCCACCGATTCGTTGACCGCCGCCCGGTCGGGCACTCGGTCTAAAAACTGGAGCTGGTACAGGCCCAGCCGCAAGCTCTGCCGCACCGAAAGGTCCAGCTTTCCCACGGGGACGCTGGAAAATGCGTCAATCCAGAAATCCAGCAGCAGCCGGTTCTGCACCACGCCGTAACACAGCCGGGCTGCCAGAGCCGCGTCCCGGGGCGTCAGCTTCCACTTTTTTGAGGCGCTGCGGATGGCCTGGTCCGACCAGGCCCCCTGGGTTTCGCAGGCCATCAGGGCGGCATAGGCCGCCTCCCGGGCGCTGGACAGGGCTTCACTCATTGAGGTACTTCTCTCCTTTTGGTCTTCGTTAAATCAGTCAAACAGCGGGTGGCCCCGGAGATAGTCCACGGCCCGCATCCGCTTTTTGCCCGGGGCCTGAAGCTCCAGGATCCGCAGCACCCGGCCATCGCCGCAGACCACGTTGATCCCCTTTTTATCGGCACCCAGCCAGGTGCCGGGGGCTTTGTCGGAGGTCTGGCTGGTCTCCTCCACCGAGAAGATTTTGAAGGTCTCCCCTTTGATCTCCACCGTGGTGGCGGGCCAGGGAATCAGCCCCCGGACCTGGTTGTGGATCTCCTTGGCGGAGCGGGAGAAGTCAATGGGGGAAAGCTCCCGGCTCAGCATGGGGGCGTAGCAGCTCTGTTCATCGTCCTGGGGAATCCGGGACGCGGTGCCGGCACCGATGGCGGTCACCGTCTCCCCCAGCAGCCGGGCGCCGATATCGGCCAGCCGGTCATGGAGGGATTCCACCGTCTCGTCGGGATCAATGGGAGTGGCACGCTGTGAGATGATATCCCCGGTGTCCAGGCCCTCGGCCATATACATGATGGTGACACCGGTTTCGGACTCCCCGTTTAAAATGGCCCAGTTAATGGGGGCCGCGCCCCGGTAACGGGGCAGCAGCGAGGAGTGGACATTGATGCAGCCCTTGGGGGGCAGATCCAGAAAACGCTTGGGCAGAATTTTGCCGTAGGCGGCCACCACAATCAGCTCCGGAGCCAGAGCGGACAGGGCTTCAAAGGGCTCCTCCGCCTTCAAAGTAGTGGGCTGATAGACCGGAATCTCATGCTCCAGAGCCACCACCTTTACAGGGCTGGGGGTCAGCTTCATGCCCCGGTTTTTGGGCTTGTCCGGCTGGGTAAAGACGCCGACAATTTCGTGGCCATCCTCAATCAGCTGTTTCAGAGAGGGCACTGCAAAGTCCGGAGTGCCCATAAATACAATCCGCATGATTACTCCTCAACCTCTTTGCCTTCGGCCTCCATGGCCTCCAGCTCCTCAATAGTGTAGGTGCGCTCCACCAGTTCGTCGAACAGATGGCCCCCAAGGTGGTCGATCTCATGGCAGAAGCACCGGGCGGTGAGGCCCTGGTCCTCCACCTCAAAGGTGTTGCCGTTTCGGTCCTGGGCCCGGACCTTCACTACCATGGGACGCTTGACAAAGCCGTAGCGGCCCGGGACGGACAGGCAGCCCTCCAGGCCGAACTGCTCGCCAGAGGTCTCAATGATCTCCGGGTTAACGAGCTCGATCAGCTCGTCATCCTCGTTGATGACCACCACCACCTGGCGGAGAATACCCACCTGGGGGGCGGCCAGACCTACACCGTCCGCCTGACGCAGGGTTTCACCCATGTCGTCCAGCAGGGTGTGGAGCTTGTCGTCAAACTTGGTGACGGTATGGCATTTTTTATTGAGGACTTCATCGCCCTTTTTGACAATTTCACGCAACATAGTTCTGTTCCTCCATCAATCCATAGGATTCAGGTCCGCATAGACGGACACGCCTCTGTTTAATTGGTCCGCGTGGGCCGATTTGAGCAGATAGCCCACCATATTTCTCAGTGCCGGGCCGCTTTTGCCCAGCACCGTGATCCGATAACGGTAGCGCTTATTGACCATCAGCACCGGGGCCGGGGCAGGGCCCAGGATCTGAAGCGCTGCGCCCTGCAGCGAGGGATCCTTCTGCCAGGCCCTCAGTCCGTCGGCCAGCCGCATACAGCTGCGCAGCACCGCCCCCTCATTTAAGCCGGACAGGGTGAATACATACAGGTCCCGATAGGGCGGCAGTCCCCGCATCTGGCGCAGCTGGATCTCCTGCCGGTAAAAGCGGTCATAGTCCTGTTCCGCCGCCCGGAGAATCACATCATTTTGCGGGGTATAGGTCTGAATGACCGCCCGGCCCATCCGCTCTCCCCGGCCGGCCCGGCCCACCACCTGGGTGAGCAGCGAAAAGGTGCGCTCAGAGGCCCGGAAGTCGTCCACATAGAGGGACTGATCCGCGGAGATCACCCCAACCAGAGTGACGTTTTCAAAGTCAAGCCCCTTGGCCACCATCTGAGTGCCCACTAGTACCGGGATATTCCGACGGCGGAATTTGTCCAGCATTTTTTCGTGGGTCTGGGTGGCGGAAATGGTATCTGTATCCATCCGCATGACTTCCACCCCGGGAAACAGCCGCTGAACCTCCTCCTGCACCTTCTGGGTGCCGGCACCGGAAAAGGCCAGTGTTCCGCCGCAGCTGGGACAGTGGGCGGGCAGCGGCTCCGAGTGGCCGCAGTAGTGGCACATGAGCCGGCCGTTGGCCTTGTGATAGGTGAGTCGGACAGAGCAGCGGGGGCACTGGGGGGACTCCCCGCACTCGGTGCACACCGCCATCCGGCTGGTACCCCGGCGGTTGATGAACAGAATGGACTGCTCCCCCGCCGCCAGATTCTTCTCCAGCTCCCCCACCAGCTCCCGGCCCAGGATGGCGTCGGAGCCGGAGCGCAGGGCCTCCTTCAGGTCAGCAATGATGACCTGGGGCAGCGCCTTCTGGTTATAGCGCCGGGTCAGAGTGAACAGTCGGTAATCCCCCGCCTGGGCGTGGTACATGGATTCCACCGACGGAGTGGCGGACCCCAGCACCAGCAGGGCGTCGGTATGGGCAGCCCGGTACTTGGCGATGTCCCGGGCGTGATAACGGGGTGTGCTCTCGGATTTATAGCTGCTCTCCTGTTCCTCGTCCAGAATGATGAGGCCCAGTCGCGGCAAGGGGGCAAAGATGGCGGACCGGG
>CABRZO010000021.1 GCA_902475455.1 uncultured Eubacteriales bacterium | reverse complement strand
GCTGCCAGCATGTTTCTATTTCGGGCTCACATGCAGGACAGGGTGACTTTTGCGCCAGCAATCGAACCCTGGCCTGCATGCAGCCCCTTTGTCGGAAAAGGCCTATGGCCTTTTTCGACAAGCTCACCGCGCTTTGCCGTCGGCGGCAAAAGCGCGGTAAAATCAATCTAAAGCAAGTCCCAAATAGGCCAGTGAAAAGTCGGGAAGGGGATCCGGCCAGCAGGCCATGCCGAAGGGACGGGCCTGGTTGGAGCGCCCAGCCGGAGTGCGGGCGGTCAGTGTATGGCAGTTCCGGTGGGCGGCCAGTGCCGCCAACGCCTCCTGGAGCAGGGGCTCGGGGGCCAGCAGCTCCTTGGCGCACCAGTGGTCGGGCGTTGTCTGTTCCAGCACGGCGCAGCCGGGCTTTCCCCCTGGCAGTTCCAGCTGAAACAATCCACCGCCGGTAAGCTTTGCCTCCCGGTTCAGGTGGGAGAGGAAGGGCAGGGAGTGGTCCAGATGGACCACCTTCTCCAGCAGCAGTTCCCGCAACTGCCGGTATTCCTCCGGCGAGACCGGGGAGACGGAGCTGGAGTCCGGGGCAGCGCCCCCATTCCAGATGACGGGCTGGTAATAAAAGGCGGTCCGGTAATCGGTCTTGCCATAGAAGCGGAACAGCCCCTGATCTGCCGGCACCAGAGTGAGGCCCGTCCAGCCCTGTTCCTTCCGGCCGTAATCATAGGCAAAGCGCAGCAGGGTTTGCCCCAGTCCCCGACCCTGGTATCCGGGGTGGGTGGCCATGGCGTAGAGATAGGCGCAGGGGGTGTCTCCCGTGGGAGTGCGCAGAGTGCAGGGGAGAAAGGCCACCATGCTCACCGGGTTGGACCCGTGGGCACACACCGCCATATGCTCCGGCAGGAACAGGTCCTCAAAGAATCGGTCAATATAGTCCAGGTCGTCTCCAAAGCAGAGCTGCCAGAGCGTTTTCAACTCCGGCACATCGGAGGGGTATGCGGTGCGGCAGGTCAAATCAGATCAACTCTTTCTGTAACACGGCGCTGTACTTTTCCAGCAGCAGATCGGGATAGTAGGACTTCTTGGCCTGGCGGAGGCCCTCCACCCCCATGTCGTCCTCCCGGTTCAGATAGCGCACCTGGGGATAGCGCTGCTGGACCCAGCGGGCAAATTCCCGGTTGATCAGAGGATAGGCTCCGGGGACGTCCGCAAAGGCCTTCTCGAAGTGGACGTCGTAGGTGTCATCGGCCCCCATCAGCTCCCCCATGGTGAAGGCCAGCACTCTGCCTTCAGACCGGAGCAGCAGGCCGTCCAGCCCCATCTGTGGGTAATGGGCCATGCACTTTTTCAGCGCCACGCCGTCCTCCTCAAAGGTGGCAGTGTCGTCCTCCTGGGCATTCTCTTGATGCCAACGCTCATTCATGTCCAGGCATTCCGCCAGATTGTCCGGCGTAATGGGTTCCACCGACCACTCCGGATGCTCTGAGACAAACTTGTTGATGTGGTTGCGCTTGCCATGGAGCTTTTTGCCGGTGAGGGTAGATAGCCGCTCAATATCATAGAGGTAGTCAAAGCCGGGCCGATCCTCGTCGAATACGAAGCAGCCCGGGAACCAGCCCTCCAGCTCCGCCCGGCGCTGGCTGGACAGGCAGGCCAGCCGGAAGGGCTCACCCCGCTCTGCCGCGTCCTTTCGCAGGGCCAGGACGGCAGCCCGGGAGTCGCCCCCCACCGGGTAGAGGTAGCAGGGACCGATGACGCCGGTCATAAAGCAGGTGAGACAGCCCTCCACCTCTGCCACCTGAAGCTGATAGAGGTCGCTCCAGGCGAACAGGTTGGTAAAGGTGTATTCGCAGCCCTGCTCCCCGCTGTTTCGCAGCAGTTGGTCAATCCAGGGCTTGTCCTGGATGGTTGCGTAATGGAACTGTATCATGGGCAATCCTTCCCTTGACTTCGCACTTTTGTATCATTAGTATATCAATTTAGTAAAATTTTACCCGGATGACTGCAATTTGTCAATTTCAACGCCGGAATTGCCGGTACAAAGAAATGGAGCAGGGGCACAAAAAAGCGCTGTGGAGCGGAACCTCCACAGCGCTGCCTGTTTTGTCAGCACAGGTCAAAATGGGTCAGGGCCTTGGCCAGGCCATCCTGTTCAATGCCGTCGGTGACATAGCTGGCCAGGGCTTTCAGTTCCCCGGGGGCGTGGCCCATGGCAATGCTGTGGGGGACACAGCGGAGCATGGGGATATCGTTGGTGCTGTCCCCGATGGCGTAGCAGTCCTGGGGCTGACAGCCCAAGGCTTCTGTGACCAGACGAATGCCGGTCTCCTTGGAGCAGCCCAGCTTCACCATCTCCAGCAGCCCGTGCTCCCGGTGGATGATGTGAAAATGCTGGGAGACAAAGTCGGTGAACTGCTCCAGATCGCCGCCGGACCGGGAATAGACGCAGAACTTGTCGAACTGAAAGCCGGGGGCGTCGATGCTGGCGGTGACATCAAAGCCCAGTTCCCGATAGCGCCGAAAGGAGTCCGCCACATGAGGATTTTCCATAGGCCGGGTCAGATCGTAGAAGATGCCTTCCTCTGCCTCGTAGATGGCCTCCATATTACACCGGCGCACCAATTCCACAATGGCCCGACTTAGCTCCGGATTGGCACGCTCATGGAGCAGGCATCGGTCGCCCAGCAGGATGTATTGCCCGCAGGAGCAGATGTAGCCGTCAAAGCCGATGGCGGTGACCGCTGGTTCCAGGTGGGCAAAGGGACGGCCGGTGTTGACAATGCAAAGATTGCCCTTGGCTTGGGCGGCGTGGATGGCCTGAACCGCGGAGTCGGGAATCCGGTGATCTTCGGTGATGATGGTGCCGTCTACGTCAAAAAAGATGAGCTTGTGATGGCTTTGCATGGAAAAACCTCCAGAATTGAGATGGGTGAAAGCGAAAAGTCAGCCGGTGCACAGAGGGATGACCCGTTTCAGGCCGGACAAAAAGGCGTCGATCTCCTCCGGTGTGTTGTAGCAGGCGGGAGAGACCCGCAGGGTGTACTCCACCCCCAGCCAGCGCAGCAGGGGTTGGGCGCAGTGGTGGCCGGAGCGCACCGCAATGCCCAGCTGGTCCAGCAGCACCGCCAGATCGAAGGGGGAGGCCCCTTCCACCGTAAAGGAGAGGCAGCCGCTGCGGTGCCGGGGCCGGCCCAGTATCCGGACCCGCTCCAGCTCCCCAAGTCCCTGTTCCAGCCGCTCCAGCAGCCCGTCCTCCCAGTCCTGCCAGCCCTCCGGTAAATTCCGGCGAAACTCCAAGGCCCGGGCCAGCCCAACCGCCCCGGAGACGTTGGGGGTACCCGCCTCCCACATCAGTGGGGCCGGGCCAAAGGTGGTGGTGAGGTCCAGTACCTGATCCACCATGCCGCCGCCATAGCGGGCCGGGGGCAGGGGAAGGCGGCAAAACAGGGCCCCGATGCCGAAGGGCCCTCCCAGCTTGTGGCCGGAGAAGGCGTAGTAGTCGCAGTCCAGGGCGGCCACATCCACCGGTTCGTGGCAGATTCCCTGGGCTCCGTCCACAAAGAGGGCGCCCCCGGCGGCGTGAGTGAGCCGGGCCAGAGCGGGGATGTCGTTGACGGTGCCCAGCACATTGGAGCTGTGGGCGGCGGCCACCAGCTTAACCCCTGGCGAGAGCAGTTCTTGGGCCGCCTCCAGATCCAGGTCACCCTGGGGGGTCAGGGGCAAAATACAGAACTCCGCTCCGGTTTTTTGACAAAGCTGCTGCCAGGGGACGAAATTGGAGTGGTGCTCCATCCGGGTGACGGCAATCCGGTCCCCCGGCTTCAGCGTGGCGGCCAGGGCGTCGGCCACCCGGTTGACGGCGTCGGTGGTGCCGGAGGTGAATTGAATCTGATCTGGACTTGCCCCCAGAAAGTTGGCTACCGTGGCCCGGGCGTCCTCGTAGGCCTGGGTACATTCCTCACTGAGGGCGTGGATGCCCCGGTGGACATTGCCCCGGCGCAGCTCCAACCCCTGGACCGCTTGGGCCACACACAGCGGCATCTGAGCGGTGGCGGCGTTGTCGAGATAGATCAAACTCCGGCCGTGGACCTGTTCCGCCAGGGCCGGGTAGGCGCCCCGGAGGGCGGCGATATCAAAGGACATAAAAAACCTCCTGGGGATGGCTGAATTGAGTAAAAACAGCTGTTTTTACTCAATCCAGCGACCATGCCTATGGAATAAACCGCAGGGCGGTTTGTTCCGTAAACATTATTATATCATATTGGCAGCGCCAAAGGGAGACGGGATGGCTGTTACCGGCCGAAAGGCAGCATAAACCGCGGCTGCGCATTCCCTTGGGGGAACGCATCGCCGCGGTTGCTGCTTTACGGGTTTGCCTGGCGCCGGAGGCGGGCCTCTTTGGTCATCAACCCCTGCTCATAGTGTTGGATTTTATGGTTGAGCCGATCCAGAGATTTCTGAAGTTCCGCCATTCGGGTCATCATCAGGTCCCGCTGCTGGATCAGCAGCGCTTTCCGGGCGTCAATGGTCTCATCGCCCCGCTGAAAGAGCGCCACATACTCCACCAGCGCATCGATTTGTACCCCCGAGGCCCGCATGCATTTCATCAGCTCCACCCAGCCACAGGATTCCTCGTCGTAGTCCCGGATGCCGCTTTTGGTACGGGGGACCGGGGGAATTAACCCGATGCGTTCGTAGTAGCGCAGGGTATCCGCTGAAATGTCGTACCGTTTGCTTACCTCCGCAATCGTCATTCACACCGCCTCCTGTTGTGGTTCAATCTTACTTTACCATCTGGAGTGGGCTCCAAGTCAAGCCCCTGGGGAAACTTTTTGAATCTCCCCAAAATTCCCTTGACATGGAGTGTACTCCAAGTGGTAGTTTGAAAATAGGAAATTCTCAAGAGCGGAGAGTGGGGCCCGGTTCAGGAGGCTTTTGCCTCGCCGGCGCTGTATTTCCAATGTCGATGCCGCCAGAGGGCTGAGGATGGTTGGTCCAGGACGGCGGTTTCACCGGATAACATATCCCGAAACGGATTGCAATGAAAAAGGAGGAGGATAATGGAATTGATTACCCTGAACAACGGCGTAAAAATGCCTATGGTGGGCTTTGGCGTTTTTCAAATGCCGGATGGAGCCCAGTGCGTCAGGGCGGTGTCGGAGGCCCTGGCCTGCGGCTACCGGCTCATCGATACAGCGGCGGCCTATCAAAACGAGCCGGCGGTGGGCGAGGCCATCCGCAAGAGCGGTCTGCCCCGACAGGAGCTGTTTATCACCACCAAGCTGTGGGTGCAGGACGCCGGGTATGAGACGGCGAAGCGGGCCTTCTGGCATTCTCTGGACAAACTGGGGCTGGACTATCTGGATCTCTACCTCATTCACCAGCCTTTTGGGGACTACTACGGGGCCTACCGGGCCCTGGAGGAGCTGTACTGGGCGGGTAAAATCCGGACCATCGGGGTGTGCAACTTCAGCCCGGACCGGTTGGCGGACCTCTGCGAGACGGTGGAGACGCCCCCGGCAGTGAATCAGATAGAGCTGCATCCCTTTTTTCAACAGGAGCAGGGGCTGGCGCTGATGGGGGAATACCGGGTTGCTCCGGAGGCCTGGGGGCCGCTGGCAGAGGGAGGCCACGGCATCTTCACCCATCCGGTGCTGACCGCCATCGGGCGGAAGTACGGCAAGACCGCCGCCCAGGTGGCCCTGCGGTGGAATCTCCAGCGGGGCGTGGTGGTGATTCCCAAATCCATTCACCCCCAGCGGATGCGGGAAAACTTTGCCCTCTGGGATTTTGAGCTCAGCCAGGAGGACATGGCGGTCATAGCGGCTCTGGACACCGGCCGCAGCCAGATTGCCGATCACAGGGATCCCACCCTGGTCCAAAGGCTGCACCACTGGAAGATCCACGAATGAGGGGTTGGATGATCAAATACCGTGCCGGTTATGGCACGGTATTTTTGCGTGGCGGGCAACCCGCGGGGGAGAATCAACGGCAATCCGCCGCAGCCAGCTGCCGCTGAATTTCCGGCAGCAGTCCGGCCACCCCGGCAGTGCGGGCGGAGGAGAAATGCTCCGAGAGGTTCAGGGCACCCAGCAGGTCGAACCGGGCCTCCAGCACCTCCGGTACCGGCCGATCCTCCAGCAGTTCCCGGAACAGGGCCAGAATGCCCCGAATGATCAGAGTGTCGCTGTCTGCCTCCAGGTGACAGAGGCCGTTTTCCGCTGTGACATGGAGCCATACCCTGGACTGGCAGCCCCGGTAACTGTACCGGTCCTGTCGGACCTCCGGGGGAGAAGAGAGCAGGGCGGAGAGCTCCGTCAAATAGGAGTAACGGGCAAAGCCGTCGGGCAGGGAGGCAAACTCCCCCTGGAGCTGCTCCAGTACGGACGAGATGGATTCCATTTGATTTAATCCTTCCTTTGGGCCAGAATGGCCGACGTCAGCTGCTCCAGAGTCTGGATGGCGGCGGACTGGGCCGGGGTGAGGGTGATTTTAAAATCCTCCTGCACCGCCTTCATCAGCAGTACCTTCTTGGTAATCAAGGAGGAGGCGCCGCTGCAGCCCCGGGAGATATCCCCCAGCAGCTTGCCCTCCTTTTTCAGCCGCAGAATCTTGCGCAGACTCAGATCCGCCAGGTCCATCAGCGCCTCTGCCTCCCCGTCCTCGGGGCTCAGCAGAAACTTGTCCCGGACATAATTGCGGATCAGGGGCAGGGCGTCTTCCAGCGTGGGATGCGCCAGCCCCTCAAAGGCCGGCACCCACCGCCGGGCGTCCCAGGCGGCGGTGCTGACCCGTTGAAAGATGGCTTTTCGGTGGGACATGGCTCAGGCGGTGATGACTTCCAGCCCCAGCTGCTTGCCCAGGGCCACCACCTGGTCGAAGTAGTCGCCGTAGACCAGGGGCACATGGTTGCCCACCTCCAGCTGCTTCTGGAAGAAGTCGTTGCCGTCCTTCACCCGGAAGAACACGCCCTCGGAGCAGGAGTAGTCCTCATAGCCCACGCCGCCTACGATCTCGCCCTTGGCCACAAAGAGCTTGTCGCAGGCCGGGGAGATGCGGCACATGGTGATGGGGGTGCCGGCGTCCTGAGTGAAGTCGTAGCGCAGGGTGGCGCCGAAGCCGCTGGCGGCAAAGGGCCGGATGGCGTAGGAGGCCTTGGGGGCGTCCCAGCCCCGCATGTTGCGCCGGGGCACCGCATGCCAGGTCAGAATCACGTTGTCGGGATCCGCCTTCACCACGTCCAGACACTTGTCGTCGATGTCGGTGTGGAAGAAGGGAGACAGGCCGTAGCGGCCGGTGGTCATGGCCTTGGCGTCGTGGGTGGTGTTGCCCATGTAGGCCGGGGCGTCGGCGAAGGTGGACAGGATGGCAATGGACAGGGCGGCGGGGATGTCGTATTCGCAGGCGGAGGGCACCCCCATCTCACCCAGCAGGGAGTGGGTCAGGCAGAAGGTCATGTGCTCCTGGTTGAGCCGGCGGGTGGCGCAGGCGTCGGGACAGGGGGCGGCAAAGGCGTTGCAGCCGTAGTAGTCCAGCATCTTCTTGACGGTGATATAGAACCGCTCGGAGTTGATGATCTCCTCTCGCTCCATATCGCACTGGGCGGCGTTGCCCATCAGGTCGTCGGCCAGGGCCTCCATCTCCGCCACATCCTCCTGGGTGGGGTTTAGGGCGGCCCGGCCCGGCAGGGTGTAGTTCTCGCCGGACTTGCCCACATGGGTCTGGTCCAGCAGCTCGTGGATGTTCACAAAGGTGAACTGGGTGCCCAGCACATCGGTGACGTGCTCCAGGTTGACAAAGTTGCCCATGTCGCTGATGGAGCGGGAGGTGCCGAACCGGGCGGCGCAGAGCACCCGGGTCTCCCGGAGCATTTTCTGCACCCGGAGCACCTCCAAAAAGTCCACGGTCTCCTTCCAGGTCCGGTAGGCGTAGGTTTTCAGGCCCCGGGCCCGGGTGGAGGCGGCCATAATGGTCTGCATGCACTGGGGGCCGGGAATCAGCACCATGGGCTTGCCGGCCTTCTGGGCGAAGTCGATCATCAGGTCGCTGAGCCGCCCCATGGGGCCCACCAGATAGACGTCCACCGTCTCCCGGTCCGCCAGCATCTGGTCCAGCAGCTCGGGAGTCACCAGGAATTCCTCGTTCCGGTCCATCCAAAGGGGTTCCATCACATGGAAGTGGGGGCTGGTCAGGTGTTCCGCCAGCTCCTCATTGGCCCCCCGGATCAGCTCCTGGTTGGCCATGTCGTCGAACTCCTTCGTGAGCTCGAACCCCTTGCCCATCCGGCAGGGGCCCTCAAAGACGTAGTCGTGGTGCAGGGTGACGTAGATGGGCTTGATGTTCAGCTTGATGTCTTTTCCCAAGCGCAGCATAGTTGTTTCCTCCTTGTTTTGTGTCACGGAAAGGGTTGTTCTCTTGCCTCCAATTGTACCGCCCCGGGGACGGGATGGGAAACAACTGTTTTTCTGATTATTCCTTTTTTGTTGTTAATTCTTGTGCAATCTGCAAAAAATCACACTGAAAAAGTAGGAAAGCAGGGGTTGGACTAAGGGGTTATTTTAGAGCGGCTCATATTTATTAGTGCTTGGCAGTTGTCAATCTTTTGGAAAGCAAGTATAATGGACCAAAAGAGGAGAGGGGGAACGGGATGCTCTACAAGCAGATGTGCTGTTTTCTGGAGGTGGCCAATGTACTCAGCTTCACCACGGCGGCCCACAACCTCTATATGAGCCAGCAGGCGGTGACCAAGCAGATTGCCGCCCTGGAGCGGGAGCTGGGGTTCAAGCTCTTCACCCGCTCCACCCGCAGTGTGGCCCTGACCCCGGCGGGTCGGATGCTCCGGGACGATTTTGCTTTGCTTCAACGCCAGCTGAATGCCAGCATCAAAAAGGCCAAGGACCTGGCGGGGGAGAAACAGTCCAGCGTGACCGTGGGCTTCTTGTCGCTGCTGAGCCAGCCCTCGGTGATTCTGCCCGTCACCCGGCAGCTGTTCCGGGCCTTTCCGGACGTATATTTTGAGATTCGGATGCTGGACTTTGTGGCGCTGCGCAATCAGCTGCTGGACGGCCAGTTGGATCTGGTGGTCACCACCTCCAACGACTGGAAGCTCTGGCCCGACGTGAAGGTGGACGTGCTCCAGTCCAAGCCCTTTGAAATCGTGTTCTCCACCCACCACCCCCTGGCTCGACAGGAGCCCTTTGATCTGGAGTGTCTCCGGGACTATACCCAGCTCACCCTGCCCCGGGACAACATGCTGCCGGGTGTGGAGGAGTGGGCCCGAAAACTCCCCTTCAGCCGGTCTATTCTGTGCCCGGATCTGGCCACTGTGCGGGTCTATTTGGAATCCGGCCAGGGGTTTTCGCTGCTGACCCGGGTCTTTGAGGGCTGCGAGTCGGAGACCCTGACCTATCGGCCGGTGCCCTTTCCGGAGGCCCACGCGGAGCTGGTGTGTATCCGCCGCCGGAACGGCTCTCCGGAGCTGGGGCGGCTGGTCCAGTGTGTTAAGGAAGTCATTCACTAAATGGAACTCAGGTATGGATTGCGTAAGGAGGAAGCAAAATGAAGCTGTATGAAATTGTATTCAGCCCCACCGGAGGCACGCAAAAGGTGGTGGATGCCCTGTGCGCCACGCTGCCCGCGGAGCGGCTGCGGGTGGATCTGCTGGACAGAACCCTGGCCTTTGAGGACATTGACCTGGAGGAGAATGGAATTGCCGTCATTGCGGTGCCCTCCTTCGGCGGTCGGGTGCCGGAGGTGGCCCTGCAGCGGCTGGGGAAAATCAGGGCAAAGGGCTGCAAGGCCCTTCTGGTCTGCGTCTACGGCAACCGGGCCTATGAGGACACCCTGGTGGAACTGGAGGACACGGCCCGTCAGGCGGGCTTTGCCGTGGTGGCCGGAGTGGCGGCGGTGGCGGAGCACTCCATCGCCCGGCAGTTTGCCAGCGGGCGGCCGGATGATCTGGATCGGGCCCAGCTGCGGGAATTTGCCCGGCAGATTTGGGAGAAACTCTCCTCCGGGGATCTGTCCCATCCCGCACTGCCCGGCAACCGTCCCTACAAAAACCGGGGCGGTGGTATGGTGCCCCAGCCCGGGGACGGCTGCACCCAGTGCGGCCGCTGCGCCCAGGTGTGTCCCGTGGGCGCCATCAACCCGGCGGATGCCGGGCAGATGGATTCCGGTAGGTGCATCTCCTGCATGCGCTGTGTGAAGCTCTGTCCCCATGGGGCCAGAGGGTTGGCGCCCCAGCAGCTGGCGGCGGTGGGAGAAAAGCTGAAGCCGGTGTGCTCTGACCGCAAGGCCAACGAGCTGTTTCTTTAAGCTGATTTCGGGGTGCTGAAGCGCTCCGGGGAAAACTATGACGGGGAAGAGGTTACAGGATGATTGTTTATTTTACCGGCACCGGCAACAGCCGCCACTGCGCCCAACTGCTGGCGGAACAACTGGAGGATCGGTGCGTGGACGCCTTCCACTGGATTCGGGAGGGCATCGGGGCGGAGCTGACCTCGGAAAAACCCTGGGTATTTGTGTCTCCCACCTACGCCTGGCAGCTGCCCCGGGTGTTTGGGGACTTCATCCGCTCCGGCAGCTTTCAGGGCAGCCGGGAGGCCTATTTTGTCATGACCTGCGGCGGGGAGACGGGCAACGCCCGGCAGGGCCTGATGGAGCTGTGCGGAGAAAAGGTGTTTGTGTTCCGGGGGCTTTTGCCGGTGGTCATGCCCGATAACTACCTGGTGCTCTTTCCCTCCCCCAAGCCGGAGGAGATCCGGCAGCGGATGGAGCAGGCGCCGGAGATTATGGCGGCGGCGGCCCGGCACATCCGGGCCCGGGAGCCCTTTCCGCCGGTGACGGTGGGGCTGATGGACAAGGTGAAATCCGGCCCCGTCAATCAGGGAATGTATCGCTATTTCATTCGCACCAAGAAATTTCACACCGCCGCCGGCTGTGTCTCCTGCGGAAAATGCGTGGAAGTATGCCCCCTGGGGAATATCCGCCTCCAGGAGGGGAAGCCCGTCTGGGGGGACAAATGCACCCACTGTATGGCCTGCCTGAACCTCTGTCCTACCCAGGTCATCGAGTATGGAAAGGCCACCCGGGACAAGAAGCGCTACTGCTGCCCCGGCTATCAGGGGCCGGACAGATAACAAAAGAGGCTGTTGCAATTGTGCGACAGCCTCTTTTTTGGCATCCTGAGCACGCGGTTTTTTCGCGATATCACACCTTCGGGATTTGAAGGGCATCTGTAAACTGGAAGGGATAAGAAATTTGTTATCCCGCCATAAACGATTGGAAATAGTATAAATTTGCAATTGTAGTACAATGAAAGCAGAATTGAACCTGTGGATCAGCAAGCTTGAAAGGAGATGGAGTATGCATTCGATTCAGATGGAAAAGCGCTGCGATGTGCTGGTGCTGGGGGGTGGAGGAGCCGGACTGGTGGCCGGCGCCCGGGCAGCCTATCTGGGCAAACAGGTCATTGTGTTGGAAAAGACCAGACATACCGGGGGCGGGGCACAGTTTGCCTCGGCTATTCGGACCTTCCGCAGTCAGTGGCAAAAGCAGCGGAATCTTCCGGATGTAATGGAAGATTTCATTCGAAAGGGAATGGATGACACCTATTGGCGGTTGGACGAGCAGTTGGTGCGTAATACCTGTGAGGCCACCGGACAGTTTTTTGACTGGTATTGTGAGATGGCACCGGAGACTGTGGATCAATACGAGGTGGGTACCTACGTCTTTGACGGTCCCGAGGGCCCCAAAGTGCCGCTGCTGAAGGGTAGCCGATCCCATTATGGAGCCGGGAAAGTGATTATGGCCTCTATGCTGGAGGTATGCCGACGCTTCGGGGGAGAGGTGTTGCTGGAATGGCGGGCCTGCGATTTGGAATTAGAGGGAAATCGTGTTTCCGCGGTGCTGGCGGAGACGCCCGACGGCCTGGCCCGTATCGAGTGCGGTGCCTGCATCATCGCCACCGGCAGCTGGGTCAGCAATCCTCAGGTGGTTCAAAAGGTGCAGCCGGAGTTCCTGGGGGTGGAGCTGGATCAGAGTTGCTACGCCCATTGTCAGCCGGCCTATACCGGGGACGGCATTCCATTGGCAGAAAAGGCGGGGGCATTTTTAGACTACGACAATTTTTGCCTGCGGCTTATGGGTCCCTGCGTGCTCAATCCCAGCCAGGTTTTTGACAGTATGGGAAATTCCGGCTATCAGGTCAACGTCAATCTCAATGGAAAACGCTGGAGCGCAGAACCGCTCCAGCGTCGCATCGGTCTATTCAAGGCAGGGCATGTGTTGATTCATCAGCCCAAAGGTTTGGTTTACAGCATTTTTGACGAGAGTAATTTGGAAGCGGCGTTCCGAAGGTCCAAACAACCGGACAACGGCTATGGAGGATTTTTCGGAGGATTGCATTTCCCGGACACCATGGAAGAGACCCACGCGGACATGGAGCGGGCTCTGGTGAAAAAGAATGGCGCAGCTTATCGGGCAAACACACTGTCAGAGTTGGCCCAACAGGTGGGCCTGCCCAGCCAGGCGCTGGAAGAGACCATACGCCGCTACAATGAGAGCTGCCATAGCGGCAATGATCCCTTTTTCAAAGATCCGGAGGAGATGGTGCCGCTGACCAAGCCGCCGTTTTACGCGGTCCGGGGCCGGATCGGCTCCGATGGTGCCTTTGGGGGGATCTTGGTGGACTCCCATATGCGGGCCAAGGCCTTGACCGGAGGTGTTGTTCCGGGGCTGTATGCCGCCGGAGACTTTGCCGGAGGCAGACATATCAAATTGGGAGATTATAAGGAACAGGTGATCAATGACTGCTCCTGGGCCTTTGCCGGTGGCTTTTTGGCCGCCAATCACGCCTGCGGCTGGCTGGGAGGTCCCACATAAGGCAAGATCTGAAAATAGGATTGGTAGGCGGAGGTCAATTGCTCCACCGGAATGGGCAAAACGGTGTTCTTCATATGAAGGACACCGATTTTGCGTTCTACGGTCTCCTCCAGAGGGACCAGTACCACCGGAGATGTGCTGTTTCGGGCTTCAAAGATGTCGGCGGATCCGATGTCCACCAAGGTGATGCCGGCGTTTTCCTCAATCATGGAGCCTACAATAGGCCCATCGTTGCATTCACAGATGATATTGGGAGAAAAATTGGCGGGCATAAACATTTGTTTGACAAAATCCAACGGGTACTGATGGACATTGAGGATGAAGCGTTCCTGTTTCAGCTCTTTCATCTTGAGACAGGACCGCTGGGCAAAGGGGTGGTTGACGCTGACCATAATGCCGATCCGCTCTGTGTAAAACGGGATCCACTCCAGGGCATCGGGGTGAGCGCACTCCGGCCCCAGAGAAAAGCTGATCTCCCCCTTTAAAAGGGCGGGAATAATGGCACTGTTGTCAAATACCATGGTACGAATGGCCCGGTTGACATTCATTTTGTGGTATTTGGAGACCAACGGGATGAGCCAGGAGTTGTCACTGGCAGCAATGGAGATGGTTTTCGTGGGGGCAGTGTAGAGAGAGTGTACTTTATCGATGCCCTCATCCAGTGTGCTCAGAGCACTGTCCACATACTCCAGAAAGAGCTGGCCTACGGGAGTGAGCTTGATTTTTGTTTTGGAGCGGTCAAATAGCTGAGCGCCCAAATCTGTCTCTAAACGCTTGATGTTCATGCTCAGGTTGGGCTGGCTGACATGCAAGGCTTCTGCCGCGTGGGTAATGCTGCCCATTTTTGCTACAAGAGAGAAATTTTTTAGCTGCTGAATATCCATAATAATCTTTTTTCAATTAGGCGTGAGATGTGTACAAAATGCATGAAATTCTTGGCTGATATGCCTGAGGTTATGGCAATATTATAAATTTATATTGGACGAAATGCAAGCCTGAAGCTACAATACCATTATACCAAATTTTGCTCCCATGGGTTCAAGTTATAACTTTCTGGTCATTTACTTGAAAGGATGTAGATACGATGAAAACGATGGATAACCAACTTTACGGCAAAGTAAAAGAGGGAACCAAAGCCCTTATTTTGTATGCCACCATCTCCGGGAATTCGGAAAAAATCGCTAAGGCCTTTGAACGGGTTTTGGTCCATTACGGCTTTGAGGTGGACGTCAAAAAGGCGGTGGACGCGGTTACGCCTGTGAAAATCACTGGATACGATCTCTATGTGGTGGGCACCGGCATTGTGGCCGGCCTGCCGGAAAAGAATTTGCTGGGTGCGTTTGGCGCCGGAAACTATACGAATATGCGTCAGACGGCAGAGATCGGCGGTGACATCGGAGCCCCCCAGTGGGGCCGGGGTGTGCCCCTGTCCAAGGGCATCATTTTCCTCACGTACGGCGGAAACCGGAGAGGTCCGTCGGAGATTTTGGGGGCCTCCAGTATGCTGGAAATGATGATGACCGATATGGGCATCGTGTGTATGGGCCGGTTTGCCTGTGCCGGCATTCCGGAGCCCAGCAAGCGGCAGTCCCATAACCAGGCCGATGATTTGGCCCAGGCGCTGAACACCAGCGTGGAGGAGGTTGCCCCCCTGTTGGAGGCATACCTCAATAATCCCGCCGATGAGAAAATCACTTCCTTGCCACAGAACATTCAGGAATTGGTGAAAAAAGCTGCCAACGCCAAACAGGAAGTGGATCAGCGCCTGGTGGGCAAACCCAGAGTCTGGCATAATGAGCTCATCGGCCGGCCCTCCGAGCGGGACATTGTCAAGGCGGAAATCTTTATGGCGGAGTTTGTGGAAGATGTATTTTTGCCGGATCAGGCGGAGGCCATTGAAACCCGCTATGAGTGCATTTGCTAAGGAGTACCAGCGCTTGTTCTCAGTCCGTTTTTTCAGCATATAAATTTGAATCTGTAAGACGGAGCTGCCGTCCCGGATGGGACGGCAGCTCCGTCTTTGCCTTCAGGGCCGTAAAAGGGGAACCCCGCCTGACACCGGAGCTTCACCGACATCAGGCGGGGAGGGGGAGAAGAGAGAAAGCTTCGGATGAAAAAAGGCTTATTGGCCGTCCTGAGCCAACAACTGTGCGGCAACCTGACAGCCGGCAATGTAACCGCTGGAAAACGCCCAAGTCAAATCGCTCATGATTTCCCGCTTGTCGCCTCCGCAGTTGATATAGCGGCTGGAAGTGTTGTCCCCGGCAGCATACAGCCCCGGCACTGGCACGCCGTTGGCGTCAATCACCTGGGTGTTCTGGTTAACGGCGAATCCGCCGAAAATGCCATCATGGGCCAGGTGATTATGAATGGCATAGAAGGGGCCGGATTGGATGGGGATCATGTGGGTGGCAGGCTTCAGGAAATCATCGTCATGCCCCTTGGCACACAGCTGGTTGTAGCGGGCTACCGTTTCCAGCAGCGTCTGTCGGGGGATATCCATCTGGTCCGCCAGCTCCTCCAGCGTATTGGCCCAAACCACATGCTTGCCCTTCAGCGTGGCAAAATGCTGCATCAGGCCGTCTTTTTTCTCATTGTTGCGCTGGTCTGTGCCAAAATTGGGGGGCGCAGGTCCCAGACGGACGGTGCCCGCATAGGGATTGGGGGTGCCGTCATTTCGGTTGATGGCCAAGAACATTCTGCGGCCATAATTGGTGTCAAAAAGTACCGGCAGTTGGGGCAGCGGCTCCATGTTCAGAATCTCACTGTCCATCACAATCCAGGAGACACACTGGGGTTGCTGCATCAGCGTAAAGTTGCAGCCTTCTCCTCTGACGCTCTCATTTTCCCAGCGCTTGCCCTCGGCATTGACCTTCAACACCTCGCCGCGGCGGTTTTGAGCCAGCAGTTCCGGATGAAAGGGGACTGCCATAGACCCCAGGAAACCGCCGCAGATGCCCTGATAATCCACCGGCAGCCCGGCCTGCTCGGCCATTTTGATGGCATCCCCGGTACAACCCGGATAGGCGTGGGCGGAACGGCGCAGGAACATATCATTGCACTGGGGATAGAAACGGGCCACCATGTCCGGATCACCGCTGAGGTTGCCGGTGGCCATCAGGCAGGCTTTGCAGTGGATGGTGATCTGGCCGGCGGGCCCCTGGGCGATTACGCCGGTGACCCGACCGGATTCCAGGATAAACTCTTTGGCGGCGCAGTTGGTAAACACCTCCACCCCCAGTTCCTGACAGCGTTTGACGCACTGGTTCATAATGTATTTCCCGGCGCTGTCCGGTTCCAGGTTGACCAACATGGGCTGGTCAAAGGTGGGACCGGTCACCAGCTGGACACCGTCCTCCAGATGATCCCAGGCGGAGCTGTCAGAGGAGAGCGTAAATTGCTTTTCCGGACTGCCCCACTGACAGAACCAATCAAAAAAGTCGGTATCTGCCCGATAGGCGTTGAGAATGAACTCGGTGCTGATCAATCCTTTGGTGGTATTGAAGGCGGCCCGCACCAGTTCGTCAATCACCGGTCTGGCACCTGCCTGCTTCTGCCACTGGCTCTCATAGACGTGAAAACCACTGGCATAAAAGGCGCAGCCTCCAGGCTTTGACATCTTTTCCAGAACAATAACCCGTTTTCCACTCAACTCCTTGGCTTTCAGGGCGGCTACCAGGCCTGCGCCGCCGCCGCCCACCACCAAAAAGTCACAGGTGTACTCTGCCTCTGACGGGGTGTGAACCGGCGCCGGCTGGGCGCCGGATTCCTGAATCGCGCCCATATTGCAGATCCTGGAGCACAGTCCGCACTGAATACATTTGCTCTGATCAATGACATTTCGATCGCCGTCAAAGTAGATGGCCCCCACGGGACAGTGTTTTAAGCAGCCGTTTCTGCAAAAAACACAATTGTTGTTGGTACTGTATGCCATATCACTACCCCTTTCTGTTGATTGAAAATTTTATTACAGAGATTGTAACAGGAGAGGGGGGGTGAATCAAATATGGAAAATATATGAAGGTATAAGAAAAAGCATATATCAAGCCGTTTTAAACGGAAATACGGAACTATAATGTTTGGAATATGTCAGCATAATGATTGCATATTTGCTTTTTCGACATGTGCACTATATACTGATATCATGCAAAAACAAAAGACGAATTTAGGCAAAATGATGAGAGGCCAAAGAACGGAAAAATCAGGGAAATGAAGTGACGGGAGCCAGGGAAGAGCTCCTGTAAAAAGAAGAAGGAGGAACGTATATGAAAAAGAAGTTATCCTTGGTAGCAGCTATGGTACTTGCTTTGGCAATGGTATTCTCTCTTGCAGCCTGCGGCAGTCAGGGAGGGAACTCCGCCAGCTCATCCCCTCCGGCGGATAACGCCATCACCTCGGCGGGGGAGGATGAGAATCTGGAGCCGGTCTCCGGCACCAGTGAGGAGACCTTAAAGGTGTGCCTGGAAGAGGAGCCCGCCTGTGTTCTGCCGCTGAACGCCAACGCCGGCGTTGGCAGCTATGTGTCTCAGTGCATTTATGATACCCTGATTCACTACAACAGCGACACCAAGGAATTGGAGCCCATGCTGGCCACCGAATGGGAGTGGGTGGATGACACTCATCTGAAGATGACCCTTCGGGATGATGTGGTGGCCTATGACGGCAGCATCTTGACCGCCAGTGATGTGCTGTACAGTGTGCAGCAGGGTCTGGCCGGCGATGCCCCCACCCAGTGGAAATATGTTGACGGCAATGAGTGCTCCGCCCCCGATGACACCACCTTTATCCTGGGCCTGAAGGAAGCCCATCCCACGGTTGTGAACCTGCTGGCCAGCATCTGCATGCTTCCGATCATCGACGAATCTTCCGTGGAAGCCAATGGCGGCTATGAGGCCTGCCTTCGGGACCCCAAGTGCTCCACCGGCGCTTACAAGTTTGAAGAGTGGAAGAATGGTGAGTACATCCGGCTGGTGCGCAACGAAGATTACTGGGGCGAAGCTCCCTACTATGCTGAGATCACCTTTACCTTCATCAACGACAGCGCCTCCCGGGCCATGGGTCTGTCCGGCGGCGACATCAATGTGGCGGCGGATCTGACCAGTGCCGACGCCCTGTCCATCACTGAGCCCAACAAGGTCACTCCTGTTGCCACCGGTGGCTGCTATGTCATCTTCTTCAATGTGACCAATGAGTATTTGAGCAACGCCACGGTTCGTGAAGCCATTTTCAAAGCCATTGACGTGGAGGCCCTCAACCAGGTGGGTACCACCGGCCTGAGCACACTGGCCAGCTCTCTGATGCCCTCGTCCAATGCCTATTATTCCGCCCCCTCCAGTGACTACGATCATACGGTGGACATTGAAGCGGCCAAGCAGCTGCTGGCGGATGCGGGTTACCCCGACGGGTTTGAGCTGTACATGCCCATTATGGCCCAGCAGCAGCCTGAGTGTGAAGTGATCCAGGCCTGCCTGCTCCAGATCGGCATTGACCTGAAGCTGGAGGTCGTGGAGCTGCCCACCTATCTGGGCGCCACCGACACCGGTGACTTCGATCTGGCTTATCAGCGGACCACGCCCGACGATATTGCCAACATGCTGAACTATTTCGACGATCGTCTGGAGTCCTTTGAGCGCGGCGGCGGCATCTTCGGCGCCTGCCCCGATGACATCTATGAGCTGCTGGATAACTGCCGGCTGACCACGGACTTTGACGAGGCCATGCCTTACTGGACTGAATTCCAGGATTATGTCCGGAACAACTACCTGTATATCCCTGTTTATGAGGACTGCAAGTTCATGGCCATGGACAGCGACTATGTCTATCAGTACGATCAGATCGGTTACATCAACTTTGCCACAATGCGTCCTGCGGGATGACATTCGACTGAAAACAACATAGCGTGATCCTTTGCAAAGAAATACTGCATTTACTGCTGCAGTAACATGAGTAGTGTTCCTGAACGGGTGATCGCTCAGGAACATTACTTTATTCCGAGGACCAAAGGCAAGCGTGTGCATGAGCGCCTGAGATGGGGCGTAATGGAGTTGATATTATGGAAATGTTGAAATATGTTATCAAGCGACTGCTGATGGTAATACCGGTGGTGCTGGGCGTACTAATTATCGTGTTTTTCTTCCAATCCATTTCCCATGACGATCCAACCACTCAGATTTTGGGATCTGGCGCATCGGAGGAGGCCCGGGAGGCCAAGCGGGAAGAGCTGGGGCTGAACGATCCCATTGTGGTGCAGTTCGGCCGGTATGTCTGGGACATTGTCTCCAAAGGCGAATTGGGCACGTCCTACAAGACCAACGAGTCGGTTTCCGCCGAACTGGCGGCCCGCTTTCCGGTGACCATCAAATTATCTCTTATCGCCATTTTCCTTGGAATCCTGTTTGGCATCCCCCTGGGCGTATGGGCAGCGGTCAAACAATACACGGCGGTGGACAGTATTATCGTGTCATTCTCAGTGCTGGTGGAGTCAATACCGAATTTCTGGTTTGCCTTGATGTTGATTTCCGTTTTTTCCGTCAAATTGCACTGGCTGCCCACCGCCTATAACGGCACAATCTCCGGTTGGGTCCTGCCCATCATCGTGGTGACCTTCGGATCGGTTTCCATGATCATTCGAGTGACCCGATCCAGTATGCTGGAGACCATCCGGCAGGATTACATCCGTACCGTCCGGGCCAAGGGACAGAGTGAATTCAACATTACCATTCACTATGTCCTGCGCAATTCCCTGATTCCCATTATCAACGCCGTGGGCAATACCATCGGCATGCTGCTGGGCGGCGCTCTGATCGTGGAGACCATTTTCGGTATGCCCGGCATCGGCAAATATGCGGTGGACTCCATAACGGCCCGGAATTATCCCTCGGTTTTGGGCAGTGTGGTAGTGCTGGCGGTGACCTTTACCCTGGTCAACCTGATTGTGGATCTGACCTATGCCTTCGTAGACCCCAAGGTAAAGACCTCTCTTGTTGCAGCAGAGCGGATGAAGAGCGTCAAGCGGAGCAAAAAGCACCGCAAGGAGGTGGCATAAGCAATGGCAAAAAACGTGACCCCCGAAATGATACTGATCAATAAAAGAAATGTGACCAAGGGGGGCAAAAAAAAGCAGTATTCCTACTGGTCTGATGCCTGGCTCCGTCTGCGGCGCAACCCGACGGCGGTTGCCGGACTTGTGGTCATCGTGCTGATGATCCTGATGGCCATTTTTGCCAATTTCATTGCCCCGTACGGGGCGGCGGAAGTAGATTATACCGCCATGTGCCAGCCGCCGTCTCTGGCCCATCCCTTTGGGACTGACAACCTGGGCCGGGATTTGCTCAGCAGATGTATCTATGGCAGCCGCTACTCGCTGTCCCTGGGCCTCATCTGCATGTTGGTAGGTCTGGCCAGCGGCGGTATGCTGGGGCTGCTGGCCGCCTATTTTGGAGGGAAGATGGACACCGTCATCATGCGGGTCATGGATGTGTTTCAGTCCATTCCCGGCACCCTGATGGCCATCACCGTGGTGGCGGCCCTGGGGACCGGCATCCCTCAGCTGGTGGTGGCACTGGCGCTGAGCAATATGCCCATGATGGCCAAGACCGTTCGTGCGGCCATCTTCACCGTGCGGGGCAGTGATTATATTGAGGCGGCCAAGTCCATTGGCGCCGGCAATATGCGGCTGATGCTGCGGCACATGCTGCCCAACGCCCTGGGCCATATCATCATCTACGCGGTGGGCAGTATTTCCGGCACCATCATGGTGATTGCCACCCTGTCCTATATCGGTTTGGGCATTCAGCCCCCGGATCCGGAATGGGGTGCCCTGCTCAACGCAGGTAAAAGCTATATTTCCAGTTACCCCTATATGGTCATCTTCCCGGGTCTGCTGATTATGATTGCGGTGCTCAGCCTGAACCTGTTTGGCAACGGCCTGCGGGATGCCCTGGATCCCAGACTGAAGTAAGGAGGGGCAGACAATGGAAGAAAAGACAGCGAAAAACATGGAAGAGAAAGCCCCTGTCATTGAGATCAAAGACCTGATCGTCCACTATGAGACCCAGGCCGGCGTTGTGGAGGCGGTCAACGGTGTTTCTCTGAAGATTGAGCACGGCGAGACACTGGGGCTGGTGGGGGAGACCGGCGCCGGAAAAAGTACCATTGCGTTGTCCATGATTGGTCT
>CABRZO010000020.1 GCA_902475455.1 uncultured Eubacteriales bacterium | reverse complement strand
CCCCCAGGTGTTCTTTCTCCGCCAGGTGGGTCAGAATGAGCCGCTGCCAGTTCCGGTCCAGGTCATCTTCGCTGCAGGCGGTGGCCAGAGTCAGGCCGCTGCCCGGCGGGGCGGGCTCCAGCAGCAGGTGGACCTCGGCGTAGTGGCGCAGGGGTTCAAAGTGGCCAACCCCCTCCACCGGGGCGGCAATCGTCTCCTTGTAGACAATGCTGCCGGGGCCGAAGGTGACCTCCAGATCGAACCGGTCCCCGATGCGCCGCTGCAATACCTCCAGCTGTACCTTGCCCATGAGCTGTACCCGGATCTCCTGAAGCCGGCTGTTCCACACCAGATGCAGCAGGGGGTCCTCTTCCTCCAGCTCCCGGAGCTTGGCAAAGGTGACCTGGGGGTCGCAGCCCTCCGGCAATATCACCTGATAGGTGAGCACCGGCTCCAGCTGGGGCAGGGGGGCGTCGGGCTCTGTCCCCAGCCCCTGGCCCGGATAGGTGTGGGTCAGGCCGGTGACGGCGCAGACGCCGCCGGCCTCCACCTGGTCCGCCGGGGTAAATTTTGATCCGGAGTAGATCCGCAGCTGGTCCGCCTTTTCCTCCCAGACCTGGCCGGTCTTGTCCCGGCCGGTCAAAACAGTCTTGGGTTTCAGACTGCCCCCGGTGAGCTTGAGCCAGGAGAGCCGGTTGCCCTGGGGGTCCCGGGAAATTTTATAGACCTTGGCTCCAAAGGACTCCGGGTAGTGGGGGAGCTGGGTATAAGACTCCAGGGCGGTCAAAAACGCGTCAATTCCCTCCAGCTTCAGGGCGGAGCCAAAGAAGCAGGGGAACAGTTTCCGCTGGGCAATGGCCTGGGCCAGAGCTTCTTGGGAAAATTCCCCGTGATCCAGAAGCTCCTCCATAAGGGATTCGGAACACAGGGCGATCTCTTCCTTCGTCTCGTCGTCCCAATCCAGGAAGGGGAGGCAGGTTTCACTGAGCCGGGCTTTCAGCTCACGGCTGACACGCTGCCGGTCGGTGCCCGCCAGGTCTGCCTTGTTGATGAATAAAAAGGTGGGAATCTGATATCGCTCCAGCAGCTGCCACAGGGTCTCGGTGTGGGCCTGAACCCCGTCGGTGCCGCTGATCACCAGAATGGCGTAGTCCAGCACCTGGAGGGTGCGTTCCATCTCGGCGGAAAAGTCCACATGCCCCGGGGTGTCCAGCAGGGTGACGGTGCGGCTGGATAGCGGCAGTACCGCCTGCTTGGAAAAGATGGTGATGCCTCGTTCCCGCTCCAGACTGTCGGTGTCCAGAAAGGCGTCCCGGTGGTCTACCCGGCCCATTTTTTTGATGGCGCCGCTCCGATAGAGCATGGCCTCAGACAGGGTGGTTTTCCCCGCGTCCACATGGGCCAGAATTCCCACGATCAGATCGTTCATACTACTTCTCCTGTGACGTTGTTTTTCTTAGTGTATCATACTTTCGCGGCTTTTTCAGCCCTCAAATCCATTCCAATGGAAATTGACAGGGGAGCGGAAACAATTTATGATATAATAAAGAAAAATGTTGCATTCCTTTTCAAAGACACAACAGACAACCACACAGCGGACCTGAACAGGAAAGGGGAACGACATGATCGGATTGACCTGGAACGAGCAAAAGGCCCTCCATCAGCTGCTGGCGGGCACCTCCGACGCCCCCCAGGCGCTGCAAATGCGCCGTTATGTGCAGCATGGCACCATCACCACCTATCGCCACTGCGCCGATGTGACACGAATGTGTTTCTGGCTCAACCGGCGTTTTCATCTGGGGGCAGATGAGGCCACCCTGGTCCGGGGGGCCTTCCTCCACGATATCTATCTCTACGACTGGCACCACAAGGACAGCAGCCACAAATGGCACGGATTCCATCATGCGGACCGGGCCCTGGAAAACGCCGACCGCTTCTTTGCCCTCAACCCCAAAGAGCGGCATATGATCCACTGCCACATGTGGCCTCTGAACCTGACCCGGCTGCCCCGGTGCCGGGAGGCGGTTATTTTGTGCCTGTCCGACAAGCTCTGCGCCCTGCGGGAGACCCTGCTTTGCCGGCAGAAGAGAAGCATGTAAAATTCCGCCGGAGCAAAGCAGACAACAAAAAAGCCGCCCTGACCGGCGGCAAAACAAAAAAGAAACCACAAACCCCCATCCGTCCAACGCGGATGGGGGTTACTTCTGGGTATTCTTGGTATCTAACATCAATTGTTTACCTCTCTTTCTACAGATTTGCAACTCGCTTAGAACCTGTCGCCAACGTTCCTGATTTCGGTTCAAATTCCTTGTTTCCCTAGGGGCGCTCTCAGCGCTGATGCTGTACTCACAGCTGGGCTAGCTTTTTTCTACCGATTTGGTTGATTGACTTGGTTCTTGTTGCATCATTCAGGGGTGAGTTCTTTGTTCATTGGACTCATTCCTTTCTGTGACTATAAGATAGCACACCCCTTAGGAAACGTCAACCACTTTTGTGAATATTATTTATAAAAGACTGAGTAGTAGATTTTTATTCCAAATTCTTCCGCGGCAGCGTTTTCCGGGGGAAGAGGAGCCCGGACACTGCTTGCGTTTTTGGGGGCTGCGGATATAATAGAACGGAAGATACTCTGAGAAGGCGAAGGGATGACACTATGGAACAGACGCTGGAGCTGAAAATCATTGCCCGAATCCGGACAGACTTTCCAACCAAGTTCGGAATCCCCCGGCAGAGTGGGGTGGTGGAAGCCCTGCGGGCCAGGATTGTCTTTGAGCCGGACTACCGGAATCCCGACGCCCTGCGGGGGCTGGAGGGCTTTTCCCACCTCTGGCTGATCTGGCAGTTTTCCCAGGCGGTGCGGGAGCACTGGTCTCCCACGGTGCGGCCCCCTCGGCTGGGGGGCAACACCCGGATGGGGGTGTTTGCCACCCGGTCTCCCTTCCGGCCCAATGCCATCGGGCTGTCGGCGGTGAAGCTGGAGGGGGTGGAGCTCCACACCACGGAGGGGCCGGTGATTACGGTCTCCGGCGCCGATCTGATGGACGGCACCCCCATTCTGGACATCAAGCCCTACATACCCTATGCCGACAGCCACCCGGAGGCCCGGGAGGGCTTCACCAGCGGGGGCTGGGAGCGGATGCTGGAGGTGGAGTTCCCGCCGGAGCTGCTGGCCCGGGTGCCGGAGGACAAACGGGCGGCTCTGACGGGGGTGCTGGCCAACGACCCCCGGCCTTCCTATCAGAAGGACCCGGAGCGGGTCTACGGCCTGCCCTTCGGGGGGCTGGAGGTGCGCTTTACCGTCTCCGGCCAGGTGCTGACGGTGCGGGCAGTGGAACCTGCCAAGCAATAAGAAAAGTCCCGTTGCCGCAATGCGGCAACGGGACTGAATTTTAATCAGGGCTCTTCCTGAGGCTCGGTGGGCAGCAGGGAGACCCGGGTCTCCTCAATGCGCCGGTCCACCACTTTCAGCACTTCAATGCGCAGACCATCCACCATGACCTCAAACTGGTCGCCCCCCTTGGGGATCTCCTCGGTCTCGTTGAGGATGAGGCCGCTGAGGGTGTTGAACTCCTCCCGTTCGGGCAGCTCGATGTCCAGGGCCTTCTCCACATCCTTCAGCTCCGCCCGGCCGCTGATGGTCCAGCTGCCGTCGGGGTTGGGGATAATGTAGTCCTTCTTCTCGTCGTACTCGTCGTAGATGTTGCCCACAATCTCCTCGATCAGGTCCTCCATGGTAATGATGCCCAGGAAGGAGCCGTATTCGTCAGTAACGATGGCAAAGTGGGTGTGCTCCTTCTGGAGCTTCCGGAACAAATCGTCACAAATCATGGAGTCCGGGACAAAAATGGGCTCCTTCAGCAGATCCCGCAGAGGGGTATCCTGGTTGAGGAAGAAATCCTTCACATACAGCACGCCGATGATGTTGTCCTGATCCTCCTCGTAGACCGGGAAGCGGGAGTAACCGGTGGAGCGGATCAGCTCGGTGATCTCCTCCCGGCTGTCCTCCACGTCAATGGACTCCACGTCCACCCGGTGGGTCATCACGTCGTAGATCTGGATGTTGTTGAACTCGAAGATATTGTCAATCATCTCGCCCTCGGCGGACTCAATGAGGCCCTCTTCCTCGCTTTCATCCAGCATCATACGGATGTCCTCTTCGGTGACGATGTCGGATTTGGCCTGGTTTTTGAGGCCGAACAGCCGCAGCACGGCGGTGACGGAGATAGACAAGAACCAGATGACCGGGCGCATCAGCACCGACAGAACGGAGACCACCGGGGCGGCAACCCGGGCGATCTGCATGGGTTTCTGCATGGCAATCCGTTTGGGCACCAGCTCCCCCAGCACCAGGGTGAAGTAGCCCAATACCAGCGTGATCAGAATGACAATCAGGGTATTCAGGGTTTCAGCGGGCAGGGCGGTAAAACCTCGATCCAGCACCAGCCAGTTGGTCAGCCGCTCGGAGAAGTTGGTGGCGGCGAAGGCGCTGCCCAGCAGACCGGCCAGGGTGATGGCGATCTGGATGGTGGACAGGAAGGCGGTGGGCGCCTCCAGCAGTCGGAGCAGCTTGGCTGCGCGCTTGTCGCCCTCTTCCGCGTCGGCTCTGAGCTTGGAGGCATTCAGAGAAACCACGGCGATCTCGGTGGAGGCGAAGAAGGCGTTGATCAAAATCAACAAAAGCTGCAGGATCAGTTGCCATATAAGGGGGTCCATAATTTCACTCCTTT
Organism: uncultured Eubacteriales bacterium; assembly: GCA_902475455.1. Classification (GTDB taxonomy): domain Bacteria; phylum Bacillota; class Clostridia; order Oscillospirales; family Oscillospiraceae; genus UMGS1766. Next base: position 16,589 of record CABRZO010000020.1, on the reverse strand, counting down.
TTTAATTAGAGGGCATTATAACATACATTCCCGCGGGTTTCAATTTAAATCTGAGGAAAAAGTGGAATAAAATGCCGGGCAGCAGGGGCGCTGTCCGGCAAAATGGTTTATTGGGTTTCCTTGCGCCGGTCCATGAACTGCTTCAGGCATTGGTAGCTCTCCGGGCTCAGATCGTGCTCCAGCTTGCAGGCGTCCTCCCGGGCCACGGTGTCAGACACCCCCAAAAACAGCAAAAAGTCAGTCAGCAGACAGTGGCGGTTGTACACGTCGGTGGCCAGTTCCAGGCCCGCCTCGGTGAAATCCAGCAGTCCGTCCTCATCGGTGGTGATCATGCCGCCCTCCCGCAGATGCCCCATGGCCACGCTGACGCTGGGCTTGCTGACCTTTAAATGATGGGCCACATCGATGGAACGACAAAAGCCCTTCTCCTTGCGGATCATCAGAATGGCTTCCAGATAATCCTCGCCGGACTTGTGAATTGCCATGCGAATCCTCCTAAGATTTTCCTTGACATTGTAACGTGTTAGATGGAAATTTTGACTATTATAACACAAAATCCCCCAGGAAACAAGCTGAGTCGGTCCGCCGGGAACCGCTGTTTAATGGAATATCTGCCCCAGCTTTTGTTCTATGCGGACCAGCTGAGTTCGAATTTCAGGGGAGGCTGCACTTTGGGCCAGTGCCTCCAATACCTGACAAGCCCGCTGATACCAGGTGATGGCCTGGCTAGTATCCCCTTGGGACAAAGCCAGATCCCCCAACTGCTCATAGCAGCCGCAGAGGGCCTGAAAGGCCTCCGGAGTGCCGCTCTGCCGGGCGATGGATTTGCGAAGAGACATTTCCTGTTCCAGCCAGCCTTGGGCCTCCACCCAGTGCCGTTGGAGATAGGATATGTAGCCCAGATTGCCGCAGATGTTTGCCAGAGCCTGAAGAACTTGGGGCGTTCCCGACTGTTGGGCCGCAAGCTGGTAAAGCTCCAGGGCCAGGGAGAACCAGTTTCGGGCAGCATCCCAATCCTGCCGGATTTTAGCTATGATTCCCAGGTTATAGTACATCAGGGCCAGATTTTGGTGGTCAGCCGTATCGTGGGTCTGTCGGACCAGCTCTTGTTCCACTTCCACGCCACGCCGGTACCATCGCTCTGCCGCCGACAGATCCTTTTGTTCCATGGCAATCCAGGCCAGCCGCTCACAGCAGCACCCCAGATCCCGGCGGGACTCCGGACTGCCGGTGCGCTGGGTCAGAACTTTGTCTACCCGCTGAGCCTGTTGATACCAGTCCTGAGCGGTGGCCAGGGCCTGCCGATTCACTGCCAACTGGCCCAGCTTGTGGCAGCAGTCGCTGAGATAGGTCCAGATGCGCAGATCCTCTGACACCCGGATTAAGTCCATCAGCAGATTGGCTCCCCTGGTGTACCAGCTCCAGGCGGCATCCAGCTGTCCCAGGGCTTGGGCTGTGTTCCCCAGATCCCGGTAATTGGCCCCCAACAGGAGCCGGTGCTCCGGATCTCCGGTGTCCTGGACCAGCGCTTCCAACAGCCTTCGGGTGTGCTGGAACCACTTCCAGGCCTGGTCCGGATGCTCCATTGTCTCTTCCAGGGAGCCCAGCAGGGCGCCGCAGATGGCCAACTTCATCCGGTCCCGGGGATCGCCGGTTTTTTGTACCAGGGACTGCTGAAGGGCGTAACCCGCCTCGAAACTATGCCGGGTCTCCAAAAGATCCCCGTGCATCTGGAAGATCATGCCGATCTGCATCTGCCCGTCCTGCAGCTCCCGAAGGTCCTCGGGCATCCGGGCCTCTTGGGCCAGCTGGGCCCAGAGGGCCCGGCACTGCTTGAACCAGTTCCGGGCGCCATCCATATCCTGCCGGTTGGCGGCCAGAATGCCCAGCTGTTTGCAGATTGCCCCCAAGTCCCACCGGTCATCATAGCTGCCGGTTTCCTGGGCCAGAGTCTGCCGAATTTCCAGGCAGCGTTGATACCAGGCCTGGGCGGCGTCCGGATCCGACAGAGTTTGGGCCAACTCACCCAGATGGAGGTAACAGTTTCCCAGCGCTGACCGGTCCTGAAGAGAGCCGATGAGCTGCACCAGTGCCTCCTGGAGCGGCAGACTGCGTTGATACCAGCGTTGGGCCTCCTCCGGGCGTTTCTGCCGCTGGGCGATGGAGCCCAGCATCCGGCAGGTGTGAGCCAGATCCCGGCGGGCCTCCGGGGTGTCCGCCTCTCGACAAAGGGACTCCCGGAGCTCCAAACACCGCTCCAACCAGACCTTGGCCTGGTCCAGCTCCCCCCGTCTCCGGCAGAGGACCCCCAGATTGTTATAAACCAGGCTCAGATCCCGCCGGGCCTGAAGACTGCCAGTTTCCCGGGCCAGGGCGGTCCGGAGCTCCAGACAGCGCTGATACCAGATCTGGCAGCTGGCCAGATCTCCCTGGTTCAGCGCCAGAACCCCCATCCGCTCGTAACTGAGGGTCAGATTCCGACGGGCTTCCAGGGTACCGGTTTCCCGAACCAGCATCTCCCGGAGCTCCAGGCATTTCTGGTACCAGTCTCTGGCCTTGGCCAGGTCCTGCCGGGCCTGGGCGATGGCCCCCAGCCGCTCATAGCTGAGGGTCAGATTGGTCCGGGCGTCCACGGAGCCGGTCTCGCTCACCAGTATTTCATCCAGGGCCAGCCCCCGTTCATACCAATCCTGAGCCAGATCCAGTTTTCCCTGATGTTCCGCCAGCATTCCCAGCCGTTCAAAGCTGGCGCTCAGGTCCATAAATACGCCTATGTCGCCGGTGGACTGAGCCAGCTCATTGCCTACCTGAAGTCCCCATTGCTGCCACTCCTGGGCCTTCTCCAGGTCTCCCTGATCCTGAGCAATCCGGCCCAGATTGTCGCAGCTGATGAGGAAGAAGCGGATGACTTCCGGCGTGGGGAACTGAAGGGACAGCTGGCGGCTGTCCTCAAACATGCGCTGAAAAACCCGCTGGGCCTCCTCCGCCCGGGCCAGGTCCTGCAGGGCTTTGCCCAGATCTTGCTGGGCTTGCAGCAGGGTAATGCCGTCCTGCTGGGTTCCGGATTGCCGGAAGATCCGGTCCCGAACCGTTACCAGCCGGTTCAGCCAGCTGACAGCGGCTTGATAATCCCTTGCCAGGCCGTCACCGTTCTGGTACATCTGGGCCAGCTTTTCCATGGCCTCCGGCAGGTTGGCCTGGGCGGCTCCTGTGATCCGTTCTACCGCCAGTGCCGGGTTCTGTTCCACATCGATGCCGTTGAGGTAGGCCAGCCCCATCAGATAGTCATGCTTCGGGTCCTGACATTTGGAATAGTCCAGTCCCCCCAACAGCGGCCCCAGCGCCCGTTCCAGCGCTCCCTGATGTTCACAGTCCACCACCTGGGGCAGGCCGGGAAACAGGCAGTCCAGCAGTGCCGGGTCGGTGGGGCTCAGTTCGGCGGGGAGAACGTATTTGCCTTGCCGTCGGGCGTCCGGATATTCGTGGTTTATGATGTAATTGTCGGGTTCTGTCAGATTGGGCGTCACCGCCAGCACCACCAGGGCGCTCTTGGCCATGGCCTGACCAATGGCCTGGCTCCAGGCCTCCCCGGGGACCAGATATTCGTCGTACCAGATGGCCACATCCCGGCAAAAGGGAATTTGGTGGATCAGCTCCATCAGATGCCGGGCCTGGGTCCGATCCTTTTTCCGATAGCTCAAAAAGAGGTAGGCATCAAAGGCATCCCGTACCGCCTGAGTCAGCTGATCCCCTGCCAGAATGGAGGCCAGCCGCCGCTTCAGCTTTTCCTGGTAAGGGATGCCTCCGAGGTTCCGGGCGGTGCGGTCCAGAAACTGCACGTCACCGTAACCCGAATGGATGCGGTTCATCACGTCCTGAAACAGTCCCTCCAGCCCCGGTTCCATGGCGATGGGGAGCACCGGAATGTGGTGCTCCAGAGCAAAGCCGTATTCCTCTTCTCTGGCCCGGCAGGGCTTGGTGAGAAAATTGGTGGTCAGCGGCACCACAAACAGCCGCATATCCCCCAACAGAGCCGGATCGGCAGGGGAGGACCAGTCGGTTTCGTAGTAGACGGCGCAGTTCTCCAGAGCCAGGAGATCTTGACAGAGGGGAGAAAAACAGCCGGCAAAGTCCAGCGGATGGTAGCAAAAATAGACCCGTGGTTTCCCCTGGGGGGTGGAATTGCCCCGGGTTTGAACGGACAGCTTAGACATGTGATCTGCTCCTTTGGGCTGAAATAGCATTTCTTTGCCTTCTATTGTAACAAGGCGGGGGAAGAATGAACAGTTAAAATCCCATTGAAATATGGATGCCCTCCACTCCGCCCCTTGTCATACCCGGCAGGGAATGGTACAATGCCCAGGAGTATGAGGAGGGATGACGGTGAAGAAACTGGCGATTTTCGATCTGGACGGCACCCTGTTTGATACCACCCGGGTCAATTTTCTGGCCTATGAGAAGGTGTTAGCCCCCCGGGGCTTTCACCCGGAGTTTGACTTTTTCCGCCGGGAGTGCTTCGGCCACGACTTCGGCTATTTTGGCCCCCTGCTGGCCCCCGGAGCTTCCCCGGCGGAGCTGCGGGCCATCCACCAGGAGAAAAAGGCCTGTTATGGGGCGTTTTTGGACCGGGCGGTGAAGAACGAGCACCTGTTTGCCCTGCTCCATTTGATGCGGCCGGAGTATCATACCGCCCTGGTCACCGCCGGTTCCCGGGCCAACAGCAGTCAGATTCTGCGGCAGTTCGGGGAGTCGGACTGTTTTGATCTCACCCTCTCGGCGGAGGACGTGTCCCGGGCCAAGCCGGACCCCCAGGGGTTTCAGATGGCCATGGCCCATTTCGGCGTGACGCCGGAGGAGACCATCATTTTTGAGGATTCCCCCACCGGCATCGCCGCCGCCCAGGCCGCCGGAGCAGGGCTTTTTGTAGTCAAGGGATTCAACTAAAGGCAAAGGGGCTGTTGCAGGATCTGCAACAGCCCCTTTTTATTTACGTTTTCGGGATGAGCTCCCCCAGCAGCTCCTCGAAGGCGATGCCGTCGGTGCGGGGGATCTGGAGCTGATCGGTGCGCTCCAGGGCGTGGGAGATAAAGGTGGCGGCCTTGTGGACGCCGCTGGGGAAGGGATTACCGTTCACCGCATCGGCAATCAGAATGGCGGCGAACACGTCCCCGGTGCCGCTGCGGCAGATGCCCTGCTTGGGCACCTTCAGCAGCTGGCAGCAGCTGCCCGCCTCATAGATGAAGTTGCCTAACGTGTCTCCGTAGTCCAGCCCGGAGATGACAACTTTTTCAGGCCCCATGGCCGAGAGCTTCCGGCACATCTCCAGCAGCATCTCCTCCGGGGGCAGCGGCCGGTATTCCGTGCCGGTGAGCACACAGGCCTCGGTGAGGTTGGGGGTCAGAATATCGGCGTAGCCCACCAGTCGGGCCATGTTGTCCGCCAGCTCCCGGGTGTAGGTGGGGTAGAGAGAGCCGTTGTCCCCCATCACCGGGTCCACCAGCACCAGGGTGTCCGGTCCGTCAAACCGCTCCAGAAACCGCTGCACCAGGTCGATCTGGCGCACGGAGCCCAGAAAGCCGGTGGCAATGCCCCGGAATTGCAGGTCCAGCTTGGCCCACTCTGCGGCATAGGCCTCCATGTGTTCGGTGCAGTCGGTCCAGTAAAAGCTTTCAAATCCGGTGTGATTGGAGAAGATGGCCGTGGGCAGCGGGCAGCACTGGATCCCCATGGCGGAGATGATGGGCAGAGCCACCGCAATGGAGCAGCGGCCAAAGCCACTGAAGTCGTTGATGACGGCAATTTTTTTCTGACGGTTGTGATCCATGGTCCAGTCCCGCTTTCCGGTAGAATAAACGTATGTTATACTATACGGGAAAAAGATTGGAAGGAAAAGGGCCAATTTGCGAAAATTGCAGCGGTTCAGACCGCCGCGCTGGGCCCGGAGAGAGGTGCGTTGTATGGAACAGACTGAGTTGCGGGAGGCCTTTCAGAACAGAATCTGCCTGCCTGGAGGGATCTTCTGGCCGCTGTATTACCTGTCCCGGGTGGATGAGCCGGAGTTCGGCTGCGAAGGCCGGCCCGAAGGCGGTCCGATTTTCGGGCTGGCCTACGGCTTTGACACCCAGGGCCCCAGGCGCTGGGAGATCGGAGAGGTGGACCTGTGGACCTCTGGCCTGGATGACAACATGTGGGTGGGCCGCTGGCAGGGGAGTTACGCCCTTCTGCCGGTGGGGAGCCAGCACCCCAAGTCGCTGGACACCGCCCTGTTCCACCGGGTTTTCTCCGGCGGCTGACCGGGTGATCGGAAATGCCTGATCTCCGCCTTTTTCGGGAGCCGGTGCTGTTTTTCTTGCGCTTTTTTGAGGATTCTGGTACATTATAAGTGAGAGAGGAGGGGGTGGACCCCATGGCCAAACGGGAAAAAATCCGCCAGTTTTTGCCGGTTAGCAAACAGGATATGTTGGAGCGGGACTGGTACTGGTATGACTTCCTGTTCATCACCGCCGACGCCTATGTGGACCATCCCACCTTCGGGGCGGCGGTAATCTCCCGGGTGCTGGAGGACGCGGGATTCCGGGTGTGTATGCTCTCCCAGCCCGACTGGCGCAGCGGGGAGGATTTCCTCCGCTTCGGCAAGCCCCGGCTGGGGGTGTTCATCTCCGGGGGCAACCTGGACTCTATGGTGGCCCATTACACCTCAGCCAAGAAGCGCCGCAGCGAGGATCTGTACTCCCCGGGCCGAAAAACCGGCCTGCGGCCGGACCGGGCCACCATCGTCTATGCCAACCGGGTCCGGGAGGTCTTTGGGGACATTCCCCTGATTATCGGAGGGCTGGAGGCCTCCCTGCGCCGGTTTGCCCACTACGACTATTGGGAGGACAAGGTGCGCCGCAGCATCCTCTTCGATGCCCAGGCGGACCTGATCTCCTACGGCATGGGGGAGCGCTCCACCCTGGAGATCGCCAACGCCCTGAAACGAGGGGTGCCGGTGGGGGAGATCCGGGACGTGAGAGGCACTGCCTTTGCTGCCAAGGATCCGTCGGAATGTACCTATCCCTGGGTGGAAGTGGCCTCCTTTGAAGAGGTCAAGTCGGACAAAACCGCCTACGCCCGGGCCAACAAGGTGGAGTATGACGAGCACGACCCCGTCCGGGGCCGGGCTATCCTCCAGTGCCACGGCAACCGGGTGCTGGTGGTCAATCCCCCCGCCATGCCCCTGACCACCCCGGAGCTGGACCATGTGGCGGAGCTGCCCTACATGCGGCTGCCCCACCCCATGTACGACGCCCTGGGGGGCGTGCCCGCCATCGAGGAGGTCCGCTTCTCCGTCACCCACAACCGGGGCTGTGCCGGAGCCTGCTCCTTCTGCGCCATCGCCTTCCACCAGGGCCGGATGATCACCTGCCGCAGCGAGGACAGCGTGGTCCGGGAGGTGGAGGAGCTCACCAAACTGCCGGATTTCAAGGGCTATATCCATGACGTGGGCGGTCCCACCGCCAACTTCCGGCATCCCACCTGCAAAAAACAGCTGAAGTGCGGCATGTGCAAGCACCGCAACTGCCTGGCCCCGGAGCCCTGCCCCAATCTGGACGCGGACCACTCGGACTATCTGCACCTGCTGCAGCGGCTGCGGGGAATTCCCGGGATTAAAAAGGTGTTTGTCCGCTCCGGCATCCGGTTTGACTACATGTTGCAGGACAAAAACGACGCCTTCTTCCGGGAGCTGGTCCAGTACCATGTCAGCGGCCAGCTGAAGGTGGCCCCGGAGCACTGTATCGATGCGGTGCTGGACTACATGGGAAAGCCCCATATTGAGGTCTACGAGCGGTTCCAGCGCAAATACGCCCAGTTCAACCAGCGCATCGGCAAGGAACAATTCCTGGTGCCCTACCTGATGTCCTCCCACCCGGGTTCCACCCTTAAGGACGCGGTGGCCCTGGCGGAGTACCTGAACAAAATGCACCGGCAGCCGGAGCAGGTCCAGGACTTTTACCCGGTACCCGGCACCCTGTCCACCTGCATGTACTACACCGGCATCGATCCCCGGACCATGGAGCCGGTGTATGTGGCCCGCTCTCCCCACGAGAAGGCGCTGCAGCGGGCGCTGCTCCAGTGGAAGCGGCCGGAGAAACATGCCCTGGTGCTGGAGGCCCTGCGGAAGGCGGGGCGCACTGATCTGATTGGCTATACCCCCGATTGCCTGATCCGGCCCAAGCCCGGCCCGGCCCCCTGGGAGCTGGAGCGAGAGGAGAAGCGCCGGGCCAGAGCGGGGAAAGCAAATACAGGACACGGCAACAGACGGACCTCGGGAAGGACCTCTTCCCGGAGCCAGAGCGGCGGAGGCAAGGACCGCCCGGACAGACAACAGAAGCGACATACCCAACCGTCCCATAAAAAGGGGCGCCGCTAGAAGGGAGCGAACGGTATGAAACATCTTTTGCTGATTTTGCCCGCGATCCTGGTGGTGGCGTATTTCGCCAAATTCCTGTACCACTGGATGGACGCAAACCAGGAGAGGTAGTAGTGTCCCAACGAGAAGAAGGAGGTCATTCCAATGGTCAAACGTGAGGCGGAGCTTTCCCGCCAGTTGAATGAACAGATGAAGGGGGGCACCGGCACCACCGAGGTGATCCGGGTGCTGGAGGCCGGCGAGTACGAGAGCGGCCTGAAGCTCATCGCCAAGCTGGTGCTCCGGCCGGGCTGCTCCCTGGGCTATCACTCCCACGAGGGGGAGGAGGAGATCATCCACGTCCTCAGCGGCACCGCCGCCTACAATGACGACGGGGTGGAGACCACCCTCCATGCCGGGGATTCCTGCGTCTGCCTCAGCTCCCACGGCCACAGCATCGCCTGCGCCGGGGAGGAGACTCTGGTGGTCTACGCCGTCATCAACCGGGTTTAAAAAGTCCTCAACAAAGCTTAAAGAAAAATGTCTGCGCGCCGGGCTTTCCAGGGCCCGGCGCGCATTGTGTTTTTCCTGACACCTATGATAAAATAAGGCGGACAAGAGAAAGGCGGGATGCGACATGTCCACCCAAGAGGAATTGGTGGTGCTGGGAACCGGTAACGCCACTGTGAAACACTGCTATAACACCTGCTTCGCCCTGCGGAATCCGGAGCATGTTTTTCTGGTGGACACCGGCGGCGGCAACGGCATTCTGCGGCAGCTGGACCGGGCGGGCATTGCCTTAACGCAACTCCACGACATCTTTATCACCCACAAGCACACCGATCACCTGCTGGGGGCGGTGTGGCTGATCCGGATGATCGCCCAGAGCCACCAGAAGGGGGGCTATCAGGGCGTTTGCCGAATTTATGCCCACCGGGAGCTGACGGAGCTCATCGAAACCCTGGCCCACCTGCTGCTCCAGCCGGACCAGACCGCCGCCCTGGGAGATTTCATTTTGCTGATTCCCGTGGAGGACGGGGAGGAGCGGCAGATCGCCGGCTATCCGGTGCGTTTCTTTGACATCCACTCCACCAAGGCCAAGCAGTTCGGATTCAGCCTGATTTTGCACAGTGGAGAAAAGCTCACCTGCCTGGGGGATGAACCCTATAACCAGGCCAACGCCGCCGATGTCCGGGGCAGCGGCTGGCTGCTCAGCGAGGCCTTCTGCCTCTACGGGGAGGCGGAGCGTTTTAAACCCTATGAAAAGCACCATAGCACCGTCCGGGAGGCCTGCCTGTTGGCCCAGGAGCTGGAGGTGCCCCATCTGGTGCTCTGGCACACCGAGGAGACCCATTTGGCCCAGCGCAAAGCCCTTTACAGCGCCGAGGGCCGAAAATTTTACAGCGGGGATCTCTATGTTCCGGACGATCTGGACGTGATCCCCCTGGCCTGAGGAGGAATCGTGATGAAAATCTGTATCTACGGCGCGGCCCGGGACGAGATTCCCGCTGCCTATCTCCGGGGAGCAGAGGAGTTTGGGCGCCTGCTGGCCCAGCGGGGCCACAGTCTGATTTTCGGAGGCGGCGCCCGGGGCTGCATGGGAGCGGTGGCCCGGGGAGTGACCGCCGCCGGCGGCGAAGTCACCGCCGTGACCCCGGAATTCTTGAACCAGGGAGAGGATTTGTTTTCCCCCTGCACCCGGGTCATCCGGACCGGGGATTTGGCGGAACGAAAGCGGATTTTCTCCATGCTGGCGGACGCCTTTGTGGTGCTGCCCGGGGGCATCGGCACCATGGACGAATACTATGAGATGTACGAGCTGGCCTCCTTCGGCCGGCTGAACAAGCCCCTGATCCTCTTCAATCTGGAGCATTACTACGACCTGATTGAGCAGATGAATCAGCGCTTTGTGGAGGAGGGCTTTCTGGAGCCGGAGCGGGCGGCGGTCTCCCAGACCTGCGACACGGCGACGGAGGTGCTCAATGCCCTGGAAGCCCGATGGCAGCAGGGTTGACGGGGAGAACGGCGCGCAAAAAAGTAAAATTTTTTGTTGTTTTCCCTTGGACAAATATTTTTCTCAGTGCTATAATATTATTATAGATGTATGGAATCTCCTGTGGCCCGGCTTGGTTCACAGGTGATTCTATACCTTTAATGTTTACATAAAACATAAAAAGCGACGACTGCCTGGGTGAGAAACTGTAAAAAATGAAGTTTTGCACATTGTTTACAGGTTTATGCACAGAAAAAATGTCAAAAATGGAAGTGCTCTTTTGAACTGCTGTGACATAATGCAAGATCCGCTCCAGGTCGCCTCAGAAAGGGGAGAGTTTCAGATGTTTCAGATCGGGGAGTCCGTGGTCTATGGCACCACGGGCGTTTGCACCATTTCCGCCATTGGCCCGCTTTCCATGCATGGGGTGGATCGGAAGCGGGAGTACTACACCCTTCAGCCTGTGTATCAGGAGGGGGCGGTCTATGTGCCTGCCCAGGGAGAAACCCGCAAACAGATGCGTTATCCTCTCTCCAGCCAGGAGGCGGAGCAGCTGCTGGAGCGTATCCCCGATATCCGGCCCTGCGAGATTGAGCATTTCAATTATAAGCAACGCACCGAAGCCTTTAGTGCCGCCCTGCACCAGAATGAATGCGACAGCCTGGTGGGGATTATCAAGGCGGTGGAACAGAAGAAGCGGCATTTTCGGGAAAAGCAGCAGTATAATGTGGACAACAACTTTATGAAACGGGCCATGAATCTGCTCTGCGGGGAGCTGTCTTTTTCCCTGGGCATCTCTCTGGAGGAGAGCCGGCAGCGGGTGCAAGAGGCCATTCACAGCGCCGGCCAGGCCAAGGCGGAGTCGGAAGGGGCCGCAATCTAAAAGGACAATTCAACAGATCAAAAAATGGACGGCGCCGCCGCCCATTTTTTATTGGATTGTCCAGCGGGCGATGGGGGCGGCTGGCCGGCCCTGGCAGAAACGGGACGTATTTTATGTGAAATATTTGCGTATCTCTTTCCAATGGGTGGGAAATGAATTATAATGAAGTGACCTGAGGGGGAACCGAACCAAGAAAAAAGGCGAATTTCGTGAAAAACTGCAACGGAAACCCCTTAAAATGCAATTTAATACAGATTTAACATAGGCTTGGTTTTGTATTTTACATGTTGCGTATATTGTAATGCGTACTGAACAAAGCCACAGCCTTTGAAAGCCAAGGCTTTCAAGGCACATTGGCGTTGTTCAAGAGCAAGATTTTTGGACGCAATTGTCCAAAAACTTTGCACCGTTCCTGGCCCCGCAGCTGCGGGACCAGGAAAATACGCATTGCAACAATGGCTGAATTGAGTAAAAACAGCTGTTTTTACTCAATTGCGCGGCAATGCCGCGGGAATAAACCGCAGGGCGGTTTATTCAGTAGACATTATTGTAGGTACAAAACAAAAAGTGCAAGGTGGCTGATTCATATGATCTATCTGTTGGAAGATGACGACAGCATCCGCAAGCTGGTCATCTATGGCCTGGAGAGCCAGGGCTATGAGGCGGAGGGGTTTGAGGCCCCTTCGGCCTTTTGGAAGGCCATGAACAGCCGGCTGCCTGAACTGGTGCTGCTGGACATCATGCTGCCGGAGGAGGACGGACTGTCTATCCTGCAAAAGCTGCGCTCCGCCAGCGCCACCAAGAAGCTGCCGGTCATCATGCTCACCGCCAAGAATACCGAGTATGACCGGGTCATCGGCCTGGACAACGGGGCGGATGACTTTATCTCCAAACCCTTTGGCATGATGGAGCTGGTGGCCCGGGTCCGGGCGGTGCTGCGGCGGACGGAACCCGCTGCCGCCAGTACGGAGTACCAGATCGGGCCCCTCTATGTCTCTCCGGAGCGGCACATCGTCAAGGTCAACGGCAAGGACGTCACCCTTACCTATAAAGAGTTTGAGATTCTGTGCCTGATGCTGGAGAACGAGGGCGTGGTCCTCACCCGCAGCGTGCTGATGGACCGGATCTGGGGCTGTGAGTTCGAGCGGGAAAACCGCACGCTGGATGTACACATTCGTACCCTCCGGGCTAAGTTGGGAGAGGCTGGCAGCTGCATTGAGACCGTCCGGGGTGTGGGCTATAAGATTGAAGGCAACGTATGAGAAAGAAAATATTTCAAAACTATTTGTTGGTAGGCTTCCTGGTCATGGTGCTCTGCTGCGGCCTGTTTCTCGGTGTGCTGTTTCAGCGCTACGAGGAACAGGCCTTTGAGCAATTGTCGGCGGAGGCGGGCTACATTGCCCACGGCATGGATCTGTCCGGGGAGGCCTATCTGGAAACCATGGGCACCGAGGCCCGGGTGACCTGGGTGGACACCGACGGGGATGTCCTCTACGACAGTGCCGCCGACCCCGCTGCCATGGCCAACCATCTGAACCGGGCGGAGATTGCCCAGGCCCTGGAGGAGGGTACGGGTCAGAGTGCCCATTTCTCCGAGACGCTGCTGGAGCGCAACCTGTATTATGCCCTTCGGCTGGAGGACGGTACTGTGCTGCGGGTGTCCTGCGTCCAGAGCTCCGCCATGGCCCTGATGCTGCTGATGATCTGGCCCATCCTGGGGGTGGCGGTGGCGGTGATGGTGCTGTGTGTGCTGCTGGCCTTCCGGCTGGCCCGGCACATCGTGGAGCCCATCAACCAGATTGACCTGGACCGGCCCCAGGTGGATGAGACCTATGCGGAGCTGGCCCCTCTGGTGTCCCGGATTCAGGAGCAGAACCGCACCATTCGCCGGCAGATGGACGAATTGGGCCAGCGTCAGCGGGAGTTTGCCGCTCTCACCGACAACATGAGCGAGGGCTTTCTGCTGGTGGACTACAAGACCAATGTGCTGGCGGGCAACCACAGCGCCGTTCAGCTCTTGACGGAGGGGAAGGGGAACCAGTTGGAGAACCTGCGCCGGGACGGCTGCATTCCCCAGGTGCTCACCACCGTGGAGGCGGCCCTGGCGGGCCGACGCACCGACACCATCCAGGAGATCGGGGGGATTTCCTGGCAAATCATCGCCAACCCCGTGGTGTCCAACGGCCAGGTGGCCGGCGTGGCGGTGCTGGTGATGGACGTCACCGAGCGGGAGCAGCGGGAGCGGCTGCGGCAGGAGTTCTCCGCCAACGTCTCCCATGAGCTCAAAACCCCTCTGACCTCCATCTCCGGCTTTGCGGAACTGATGAAGGAGGGCATGGTGCCCCCGGACAAGGTGAAGGAGTTTTCCGGCGACATTTATCGGGAATCCCGGCGGCTCATCGATCTGGTGGATGACATCATCCGGCTCAGCAAGCTGGATGAGAACTCAAAGCCCTTTGAGATGGAGCAAGTGGACCTCTACGACCTCTCCGACGAGATTTTGGCCAATCTGCGGCCGGTGGCGGACCGGCAGGGGATCTCCCTCCATTTGAGCGGCCAGCACGTTCAGATTTGCGGTGTTTGGCAGATTTTAAATGAGATGGTGTATAATCTCTGTGATAACGCCATCAAATATAACCGGCCTCAGGGACGGGTGGACATTTCGGTGGGCCGGGAGGGCAACCGGGTCCGGCTCTGTGTCAGCGACACCGGCATCGGCATCCCCTACGCCGACCAGCCTCGGGTCTTTGAGCGCTTTTACCGGGTGGACAAGAGCCACAGCAAAGAGGTGGGGGGCACCGGTCTGGGCCTGTCCATTGTCAAACACGGGGCCCAGTATCACAACGCCCAGCTGGAGCTCAAAAGCGAACCCGGCAAGGGCAGCGCCATCAGTATCATTTTCTAAGGAGCAATTGCCATGGTGACCTACGATTCCATCCGAAAAAACCAGGCGGTCAACACCTATATCAGAAAGGCGGACGAGGCCCTGGTGTGCCTGGGCTTTACCGAACACTCCTTTGCCCATGTGGGCATGGTGGCCTCCAGCTGCCGTTACATTCTTGAGACACTGCAATTTCCCGCCCGCACCATTGAGCTGGCCCAGATTGCCGCCTATCTCCACGATATCGGCAATCTGGTCAACCGGGTGGACCACTCCCAGAGCGGCGCCGTCATGGCCTTCCGGATTCTGGACAAGCTGGGAATGGACCCGGAGGAAATTGCTGAGGTGGTGGCCGCCATCGGCAACCACGATGAGGGCACCGGTACCCCGGTGTCTCCCTTGGCGGCGGCGCTGATTCTGGCGGATAAGTCCGACGTGCGCCGCAGCCGGGTCCGGAATCAGGACGAGGCCACCTTTGACATCCATGACCGGGTCAATTACTCGGTGCAGGAGGCGGGGCTTACCATTGATCCCAGTCGCACTCAGATCCAGCTCAAACTGCGCATCGACACCTGTTACGGCTCCGTTATGGACTATTTTGAGATCTTTTTAAATCGAATGATCTTGTGCCGCAAGGCGGCGGAAAAGCTGGGCCTGCGCTTTAAGCTGGTCATCAATGACCAGCAGGTACTCTGAGAGCAAAGCAGCCTTTTCGGGGTAGTGGTTTTTGCTTGGGAAAAGTAAACAGCCCCTCCCGGATTTAACAATCCTCTCTTTGTAAGCTTTGACGATTTGCCGTGTCCGAAGTGCTGAAAAGTGCTCTGGACACGGCTTTTTGTGTCTCTTTTTGCAAAGGCATTTAACAAAAGGGCAGACAATGTAAAAAAGTTTTATTTTAATTTAACACACCTTTGGTTTCAGATTTAAACCGCCCGCAGTTAAATATGCATCGTACTCGGTACGACAATCTAAAATCTGAAACGAGGTAAAAGAAGATATGAAAAAGTTACTTAGCCTGATGCTGGCTCTGGTTATGGTCTTTGCTCTGGCCTCCTGCGGCAACAGCGGCAACACCACTGAAGACACCACCAGCGATAACACTTCCGCTGCTCAGACCTCTGGCGAGGACGCCCAGGAGGAGACCGGCGCCGCGCTGTCCGGCAGCGTGTCCACCAACGGCTCCACCTCCATGGAGAGCGTGATCGGCGTCCTGTCCGAGCAGTTCATGGCCGACAACTCCGGCGTGACCGTCACCTATGACGCCACCGGTTCTGGCACCGGCATTGAGTCCGTCTCCAATGGCAGCTGCGACATCGGCCTGGCCTCCCGTGCCCTGAAGGACACCGAGACCGGCCTGGTGTCCACCACCGTGGCTCTGGACGGCATCGCCATCATCGTCAACAAGGACTGCGGCGTGTCTGACCTGACCGTGGAGCAGATCGCCTCCATCTTCACTGGCGAGATCACCAACTGGAGCGAGGTTGGCGGCGAGGATCTGGAGATCGCCTGCATCGGCCGTGAGTCCGGCTCCGGCACCCGGGACGGCTTCGAGTCCGTCACCGGCACCGAGGATACCTGCGTGCTGGCCCAGGAGCTGACCTCCACCGGCGCTGTCATCGAGGCTGTGTCCAACAGCAAGAACGCCATCGGCTATGCCTCCCTCTCCGCTGTTGAGGGCCAGGACGGCATCAAGGCCCTGACCGTGGGCGGCGTGGAGTGCTCTGAGGAGACCGTCCTGGACGGCACCTATGAGATCCAGCGTCCCTTCAACCTGATCACCAAGGAAGGCGCCGAGCTCAGCGAGGCTGCCCAGGCCTTCCTGGAGTTCGCCACCTCCGCCGATGCCGCTGAGCTGATCCGGGGCGCCGGTGCTGTGCCTGTGGCAGAGTAATCAGAACCCCTCCAACACCGAGTCCAGGAGGCCCCTGCCTAGTGCAGGGGCCTCTTCCAAAGCTAAGGAGCATTTGAGATGAAGTCAAAAACCAATCCCCTGGAGACAGGAATCCATATTTTCTTCCTGATCTGCGGTATCCTTTCTGTGGGCTTCGTGCTGTTCATCAGCATCTATCTGATCGTATCCGGCCTGCCGGCCATTCTGAAGATCGGTCCCATCCAGTTCCTGTTCGGCCAGAAATGGGCGGCGGGCACCGAGGATTTCGGAATTCTGCCCTTTATCCTCACCAGTATCTACGGCACTGCCGGCGCGGTGGTCATCGGGGTCCCCCTGGGTATTATGACCGCCGTATTCCTGGCCAAGGTGGCCCCCAAAAAAGTGGCCGCCGTCATCCACACCGCCGTGGAGTTGCTGGCGGGCATCCCCTCGGTGGTCTACGGCCTGGTGGGTATGGTGGTGCTGGTGCCCACCATCCAGAAGACCTTCCACCTGGCCTCCGGCGCCTGCCTGCTGGCGGCCATCCTGGTGCTGGCGGTCATGATTCTGCCC
>CABRZO010000019.1 GCA_902475455.1 uncultured Eubacteriales bacterium | reverse complement strand
TTGAGAAGCGTGTCGACTTTGTCGACACGCTGAAACCCCCGGCACTTTTGAAGTGCCGGGGGTTTTTTGCTGTTTATTTGGTTGCCTTCAAGCCGGGGTTTGGATTACTCCACCACCTGCTGGATCTCCACGAACTCCTTGTTCTCGCGGGGATACTTGATGGCAGCCTGAGCAGCGGCCAGCCGGGCCAGAGGCACACGGAAGGGGCTGCAGGAGACATAGTTCAGGCCAACCCGGTGGCAGAACTCCACGCTGGTGGCGTCGCCGCCGTGCTCGCCGCAGATGCCCAGCTCCAGGTCGGGACGGGTCTTGCGGCCGGCAGCGGAGGCCATCTGGATCAGCTTGCCGACACCGTAGGGATCCAGGTGCTGGAAGGGATCGGACTCGTAGATCTTGTGATCATAGTAGGCGTCCAGGAACTTGGCGGCGTCGTCACGGGAGAAGCCGAAGGTCATCTGGGTCAGGTCGTTGGTGCCGAAGGAGAAGAACTGGGCCTCCTTGGCGATCTGGCCGGCGGTGAGGGCGGCTCTGGGGATCTCGATCATGGTGCCCACCAGATACTTCATATCCAGGCCGGACTCGGCGATCAGCTTGTCGGCGGTGGCGGTGACCACGTCCTTGACGAACTTCAGCTCCTTGACCTCGCCCACCAGAGGAATCATGATATGGGGAGTGATCAGGGTGCCGGTCTCCTTGCTGACCTTGATGGCGGCCTTGATGACGGCGTTGGTCTGCATCTCGGCGATCTCGGGATAGGAGACGGCCAGACGGCAGCCACGGTGGCCCATCATGGGGTTGAACTCATGCAGGGACTCCACCACGTTGGTCAGAGCCTCGGCGGTCATGCCCATCTCCTTGGCCAACTCGGCGATGTCCTCAGGCTTGGTGGGCAGGAACTCATGCAGCGGGGGATCCAGGTAACGGATGGTCATGGGCTTGTCGCCGCAGATGCGATACATCTCGGTGAAGTCCTGCTCCTGATAGGGCTCAACCTTGGCCAGAGCCTTCTTGCGGCTCTCCACGTCGGTGGCGCAGATCATCTCCCGGACGGCCTTGATGCGGTCGGCAGCGAAGAACATATGCTCGGTACGGCACAGACCGATGCCCTGGGCACCCATGTCCATGGCGTTCTGGGCGTCGGCGGGGTTGTCGGCGTTGGTGAGCACCTTCAGCTGACGGCGCTCGTCGGCCCAACCCATGAACTTCTGCAGATAGGGGTTCTCGGTGGCAGCCACGGTCTTGATCTGGCCGGCATAGATGTTGCCGGTGGAGCCGTCGATGCTGATCCAATCACCCTCATGGAAGGTGTGGCCGTTGATGGTGAAGGTCTTGTTGTCATAGTCCATGACAACCTCGTTGCTGTTGCCGCAGCCGCAGACGCAGCAGGTGCCCATACCACGGGCCACCACGGCGGCGTGGGAGGTCATGCCGCCCCGGACGGTCAGGATGCCCTGGGAGACCTGCATGCCCACGATGTCCTCGGGGGAAGTTTCCAGACGCACCAGAACCACCTTGGGCATCTCCTTGGAGTTGACCTTCTCCTCGGCGTCCTCGGCGGAGAACACCACCTGGCCGCAGGCGGATCCGGGAGAGGCAGCCAGGCCCTTGCCGATGACCTCGGCGGCCTCCAGAGCCTCGTTGTCGAACTGGGGATGCAGCAGGGTGTCCAGCTGCTTGGGCTCCACCCGCAGCACGGCCTCGGTCTCGTCGATGAGGCCCTCTTCCACCAGGTCGATGGCGATCTTCAGAGCGGCCTGGGCGGTACGCTTGCCGTTACGGGTCTGCAGCATGTAGAGCTTGCCATCCTCGATGGTGAACTCCATGTCCTGCATGTCCTTGAAATACTTCTCCAGACGGGTGGCGATGGCCACGAACTCGTCATAGACCTCGGGCATCTCCTCGTGGAGCTTGCTCAGGGGGGAGGGAGTCCGGACGCCGGCCACCACGTCCTCGCCCTGGGCGTTAATCAGATACTCGCCGGTGATGCCGTGCTCGCCGGTGGCGGGGTTGCGGGTGAAGGCCACGCCGGTGCCGCTCTTGGGGCCGGAGTTGCCGAAGGCCATCTGCTGCACGTTGACGGCGGTGCCCCACTCGTAGGGGATCTCGTTCATCTTACGATAGACGTTGGCACGGGGGTTGTCCCAGCTGCGGAACACGGCCATAACGGCCTCGATCAGCTGCTCCTTGGGATCCTGGGGGAAGGGCTTGCCCTCGTTGTCCTCATAGATCTTCTTGAAGATCTTGACCAGTTCCTTCAGATCGTCGGCGGTCAGGTCCACGTCGTTCTTGACGCCCTTGGCCTCCTTCATCTTGTCGATCTGCTCCTCAAACAGGGACTTGGAAACGCCCATAACCACGTCGGAGAACATCTGCACGAAGCGGCGATAGGAGTCATAGGCAAAGCGCTCGTTGCCGGTCTTCTTGGCCAGGCCCTCCACGGCCTCGTCGTTCAGACCCAGGTTCAGGATGGTGTCCATCATGCCGGGCATGGACTGGCGGGCGCCGGAACGGACGGACACCAGCAGGGGGTTGTTGATATCGCCGAAGGTCTTGCCGGTGATCTCCTCCAGACCCTTCACATGGGCAAAAATGTCGGCCACGATCTCGTCGTTGATCTTGCGGCCGTCGGTGTAATACTGGGTGCAGGCCTCGGTGGTGATGGTGAAGCCCTGGGGCACCGGCATGCCGGCGGCGGTCATCTCAGCCAGACCGGCGCCCTTGCCGCCCAGGATGTTCTTCATGGTCACCTTGTCTCCGGCAAATGCGTCGGAACCCTCGCTGAAGTAGTAGATAAACTTCTTTGCCATTCGGATGTTTCCTCCTTGCAATCGTTTCGCTCCACCGCTTCTGCAAAGTTTCCTGCAATGGGGGGCTGGTGAGGCCCTCCGGGCGGAGCATTCTGCCATTTGTTTTACACAAGCGCATTATAGAATATTTTTTCCCGAAACACAAGCCATTTTTGTTATTTTAGCCAAAAATTTTCATTTTATTAGGCACTTAATAAAAACATCTTTATAAAATTCTTTTTCAAATGTTGCCCTTCCTGCATTTTTTCAGGGGGTTTTGGGGGATTTTGGCGGCCCCGGGGGAAGGGTGTCGGCCCAAAACCAGAAACTAATTTTCAAGGAAGAAACTGACAGAAAAATCTTTTCCTTTTTGAGGCCGCGATCCCCAAAAAAGATGCTTCGTCACTGCCCCCCTCAGCAGGACCGGACAGAGAAAAGGCCGCCCTGGTCTAAAAGACCAGGGCGGCCCCAAATTCCGATTCGGCGGAAGCCGGGTTATCTCATGTACTGCTTCCAGCGCTGCTCCAGCAGCCGGTAGGTCATGTCGTAGCAGGCGTTGGCCTCGTTCTTGTCGCTGTCTCCGTCCAAATAGCTCAGGCAGACGCAGATGGTGGCGATGTTGTTGCACAGCTTCCGCAGGAAGTCCACGCTGTCCACCGCCTTGTCCACAACCGCCAGGGGTTTCACGAAGCTGTCGCAGAGGTTGTCCAGAATGGCGGGCAGCATCTGAACCAGCTTGGACTGGGTGGCGGAGCTCAGATTGGCCACCTGGCTCCAGGTCAGATCCAGCTGGCCCTTGGAATCCTGCTTGATGTAGGTGAGCAGGTCACCGTAGTCGGTGATCTTGTCGATGAACTGCTGCTCCAGCCGGTCGAAATTGCCGTCGCTGATGGCCATGTTCAGCAGCACCGCCTGAAGGATCATGTCGAACTGGGCCAGAGTAATCCGGGTATCGTAGCGCTTGTCGGGCCGGTTCTCAAAGGCCACACTCTGGAAGGTCTGGTCCATGGTCTTCAGCATGTTGATGGCCTCATCATAGGCCACCGTGGCTTTGTTAAACAGTTCCTGTGCTTGTCCCATAAATACGAACCCCTTTCGGTGTTTGTTTGGATGGGCTAAGTGTATCAATATCGCACAAAAATAGCAACTGGTTTATTGAATTTTTATGCAATTTAATTGTATTTTCATGTTTTCCGGCAAAAGGCCGCAAAAAAGGGGCTGCCGCACGGAAATGCGGCAGCCCCGAAGGGTTGGATTCTGTCAGCGCTCCTCCCGGAAGTAGCTGAGGCCCAGGGCCGCGGGGCCCTTGTTCTCCTTCTTGCTGCGGATGCTGGTGATGATGAGCACCAGGATGGTGACTACATAGGGGAGCATTTTGAACAGCTCCTGGCTGTAGCGGGTCAGGCCGCCGATATAGAAGTAGAGCCAGTAGAGGATGCCGAAGAGGAAGCTGCCCCAGATCACGTTGAGGCTCTTCCAGCTGGCGAAGATCACCAGGGCCAGGGCCAGCCAGCCCAGGCCTTCGATGGTGCCGTCGTTGGCCCAGGTGCCCTTGATATAGTTCATGGTGTAGAACACGCCCCCCAGGCCGGTGATGGCGCTGCCCAGGCAGGTGGCCACATATTTATACACCGTGACGTTAATGCCGGTGGCGTCGGCGGTGGCGGGGGACTCGCCCACGGCCCGAAGATTGAGCCCCTTCCGGGTCCGGTTCAGGAACAGGGAGGCCAGGATGGCCAGCACGATGGCCACATAGGTCAGAAAACCGTAGCTGAACAGCAGCTTGCCCACCATGCCCAGGTTGGCCAGGGGGGACACGGCCCGGAAACCGGCGCTGGTGGTGGCCACGCTGATCTGGCCCACGCCGCCGGCCAGCTTGTTCAGGCTGCCGCCAAAGAAGTTGGCGATGCCGCTGCCCAGGATGGTCAGGGTCAGGCCGGTGACGTTCTGGTTGGCCCGGAGGGTGGTGGTCAAAAAGCAGAACAGCAGTCCCGCCAGGCCGCTGGCGGCCAGGGCGCAGACCAGGGCCACCAGGATACCCACCAGGGCGTTGGGCTGAGCCGCATGGGACTCATAGAAGAAGGCGCCGATGAGGCTGGCGATGCCCCCCAGGTACATGACGCCGGGGGTGCCCAGGTTCAGGTTGCCGCTCTTCTCGGTGATGAGTTCACCCAAGGCGCCGAAGAGGATGACGGTGCCGAAGGTGACGGCGGCCTGCCACAGGGAGATAAAGTTACTCATGCCTTGGAAACCTCCTTCCCCCGGGGGATGATGCGGTAGTTGATGAAGAATTCACTGCCCAGGATGAAGAAGAGGATGACGCCCTCGATCATCTGGGAGGCGTAGTCGTTCAGGTTGTAGCGGGAGGCGATCTCCGTGGCGCCGTTGCCCAAAAACACCAGCAGGAAGGAGATGACCACCATGACGAAGGGGTTGAACTTGGCCAGCCAGGCCACGATGATGGCGGTAAAACCCCGGCCGCCGGCGGTGTCGGTGGAGATGGTGTGGCTGGCGCCGGACACCGCCATGAAGCCGGTGAATCCGCAGATGGCGCCGGAGAGGATCATGGTGCGCAGATACACTTTCGTCATGTTGATGCCGGCGTACCGGGCGGTGTTGTAGCTCTCGCCGGCCACGGCGATCTCATAGCCCTGCTTGGTGTACTGGAGGTAGGCGTACATGCCCACCATCAGGATGATGGCCAGCAGCACGTTGAGGCCGTAGGTCTGGCCGAAGAGGGAGGGGAACCAGCCGTCCCGGGTGTTCTGGTTGATGATGCCCACGGTGTTGGAGCCGAAGGGGTTCTCCCACCGGGCCACCGCGTAGGAGGTGAGCTGGATGGCCACATAGTTGAGCATCAGGGTAAATAAACTCTCGTTGGTGTCCCAGCGGGCCTTGGCCACGGCGGGGATCAGGCCCCAGATGCCGCCGGCAATGATGCTGGCCAGGGCCATGACGATGAGCAGCAACCAGTTGGGGATCTGGCCGCCGAAATAGATCATGCAGCCGGCGGTGGCGATGCCTCCCACCAGGATCTGACCCTCGGCGCCTAAATTCCAGAATTTCATCTTGAAGGCCGGGGCCAGGCCGATGCCGATGCAAAGCAGGATGGTGATATCCCGGATGGACACCCAGGCCCGGCGGGAGGTGCCGAAGGCGCCCTCCACCATGGCTCTGTACACGTCCACGGGATTCAGATGGACGATGGCGAAGATAATCAGGCCGTCCACCGCCAGGGCCAGCAGCACCGCAATGGCCCGGATCAGCCAGCCCTTCCAGCGGGGCATGTCCTCCCGCTTGGCAATGCGGAGCAGCGGGCTTTTCGCATTGGAACTCTTAGCCATTTTCCGCGCCTCCTTCCTCCGTCTGCAAATTGGTCATCCGCAGGCCCACGCCCTCTTTGGTGGCGGTGGGGCCGTCCAGGATGCCGTTGACCTGGCCGGAGCACAGCACCAGAATCCGGTCGCAGAGCTCCAGCAGCACGTCCAGGTCCTCGCCCACGAAGATGACGGCGCAGCCCCGCTTTTTCTGCTGGTTGATCAGGTCATAGATGGCGTAGCTGGTGTTGATGTCCAGCCCCCGGACCGCATAGGCGGTCATCAGCACGCTGGGGGCCGCGGCGATCTCCCGGCCCACCAGGATTTTCTGCACGTTGCCGCCGGAGAGCTTCCGGACCGGGGTGAACAGGTCCGGGGTCACCACCTCCAGCTGGTCCACCACTTCCTGGGCCAGCTCCCGGGGCTTTCTCCGGTCGGTGAAGAAGCCGTGGCCCTCGGAGTAGCTGCGCAGCATCATGTTGGCGGGCAGGTTCATGTCTCCCACCAGGCCCATGCCCAGCCGGTCCTCGGGCACGAAGGACAGGGCCACCCCGTGCTCCCGGATCTTCTTGGGGTTCATCCCCACCAGCTCATCCCGGGAGCCGTCGTCCTCCAGGTAGCTGATGGAACTGCCGGGTTCCACATTCTGAAGGCCGGCAATGGCCTCCAGCAGCTCCTTCTGGCCGCAGCCGGAGATGCCGGCGATGCCCAGCACCTCCCCGGCGTTGACGGTGAAGCTCACGTCCTTCAGCACCCGGACCCCAGAGGAGTCCTTTACCGACAGGTGCTTCACCTCCAGCCGGGGTTTTACGTTCTCCGGGGTGGGGCGGTCGATGTTCAGGCTCACGGCCCGGCCCACCATCATGTTTGTCAGCTCCTGGGGGTTGGTGTCGTTGGTGGCCACGTCGCCGATAAACTCCCCTTTCCGCAGCACCGCCACCCGGTCGCTGACCGCCATGACCTCGTGGAGCTTGTGGGTGATGATGATGACGCTCTTGCCGTCCTGCTTCATGTTCCGCAGCACCGCAAAGAGCTTTTCCGTCTCCTGGGGGGTGAGTACTGCGGTGGGCTCGTCCAGAATCAGAATGTCGGTGCCCCGGTAGAGCACCTTCACGATCTCCAGGGTCTGCTTCTGGGACACGGACATGTTATAGACCTTCTGGTCCGGGTCCACGTCAAAGCCGTACTTGTCGCAGATGGCCCGGATTTTCTGGGCCACCTGCTTCCGGTCCAGCAGCATGCCCCCTTCCTCCAGGCCCAGGGCGATGTTCTCTGCGGCGGAGAACACGTCCACCAGCTTGAAGTGCTGGTGGATCATGCCGATGCGCAAATCAAAGGCGTCCTTGGGGGAGGCGATGGTGACGGGCTTGCCCTCCACAAAGATCTGGCCCTCGTCGGGGAAATAGATGCCGGAGAGCATGTTCATCAGGGTGGTCTTGCCGCTGCCGTTTTCCCCCAGCAGCGACAGGATCTCGCCGGGGTACACGTCCAGATCCACCTTGTGGTTGGCCACCACATGGCCGAAGGTCTTGGTGATGCCCTTCATCTGGACAACAGGTGTCCGTGCCAAATCCAATCATCCTTTCTCTGTTTCTCTATTACAGTCTGAATCAGTGACTCATATCAATTCAATGTTTCCCGCCCTACGTCTTTTTTGCGGGAGATCTGTTTTTCGCCCTCCTGGGACTTGTAGGGCACCCCTTGGGGCCGTCGGCGGCGCCGGCCGGTTTTCTCCAAAAAAGGCCGGCATTGCCCACGGTCCCCGAAAAACCCCAGGGCGGTTAATTCAGCAGACATTATTATAACGCACAAACCGGGGGTTGAAAAGTGAGTTTTTTCCATGTCCCGGCGGGAAAAGCAGGGGAAGGGAAGCCGCTTTCGGAGAAAAGCGGCTTCCCTTCGGAAAGGCGGATGAAACTCAGTTGTTCAGCTCGGTGATGCCGTCGATCCGGGCGGTAAAGCCGGGGGCGGAACGCAGGGTGGACTCCTGGAACACGCCGTCCACGACACCCTCGGTGTCACCCTCAAAGTCGCCATCCATGTCGATGAGGATGGAGGTGGGGTTCTCGCCGTTCACAGTGAACTTGGAGGTGTCGAAGACCTGCAGCTCGCCGGACTTCAGAGCGGCCTCAACCTCGGCCACCTTGTCGGCGGTACCCTCGGCGCAGCTCTCGCCCAGCTCGGTGATGCCCACGGCGCCGGTGTCATAGCCCTCGCACCAGTCGGTGGCGATCTCCTCGCCGTTCAGGGCGCAGTTGAAGGCATAGGTGTAGTAGACGCCCCAGTCGTTGGTGGAGCTGGTCAGGGCGGCGGTGGGAGCCACGGACAGCATGTCGATGTTGTAGCCCACGGAGTAAGCCACGGTGCCGGCGTCCTGGGCGGCCTGGACAGCGGCGGGGGCGCCGGTGGAGTCGGCGTGCTGGCCGATGATGACGCAGCCGTCAGCCATCAGGGAGTCGGCGGCGGTGCCCTCAGCGGTGATGTCGAACCAGGAGTTGGTGTAGGAGACCTCCATCACCACGTCGGGATAGACGCTCTGGATGCCCAGGAAGAAGGCGGTGTAGCCGCTGACCACCTCGGCGTAGGGATAGGCGCCCACATAGCCCACCTTGACGTTGCCGTCGGCGTCATAGCCGGTGGCGGGGATCTCGTCGTTGGCCACCAGCTCGGCAATCTTCATGCCGGCCACCACACCGGAGACGTAGCGGGACTGATAGACGGCGGTGAAGGCGTTCTTGAAGTTGTCCAGACCGGACAGGGCGGCAGTGTCGCCGGTGCAGGCCACGAAGGTGACGTCAGGGCACTCGGTGGCAGCCTGCTGCATATAGGACTGGTGGCTGTAGGAGTTGGAGATGATCAGGCTGCAGCCCTGCTCCACCAGGTCGATGGCGGCGTCATAGCACTCCTCGTTCTCGGGCACGGAGTACTTCATGATGACGTTCTCAGCGGGAATGCCGGTGGCCTCGATAGCCTCCTGGATGCCCTTGATGTGGGCATAGCTGTAACCCTCGTTCTCATCGCCCACCAGGATGCAGCCGATCTTCAGGTCGGTGGCGTTGGTGGAAGCGTCGCCGCCCTCCTCAGAGCCGGACGCGGCAGCGGAGCCGGTGCTGGAGGCGGAGCCGGTGGTGCCGGAGC
This sequence comes from uncultured Eubacteriales bacterium, assembly GCA_902475455.1. Classification (GTDB taxonomy): domain Bacteria; phylum Bacillota; class Clostridia; order Oscillospirales; family Oscillospiraceae; genus UMGS1766. Next base: position 13,425 of record CABRZO010000019.1, on the reverse strand, counting down.
TTCCGCAGGCGACCAGGGCCAGAGCCATGGCCAGAGCAAGTATGAGTGCAAGCAATTTCTTCATACGTTGGTTTCCTCCATCTTTCTTCAAACAAAATTTGATTTTTCCCCGCTCAGCGGGAAAAAATCCGGTACAGTACTGATTTTACAAGAATCCCGAGGGTTTGACAATTCCCACTTCCTTTCAAAGTGCACAAAAAAATCCGAGCTGATTTTACACTAATTTCACACTAGCGCCAAAACCCCCGGGGCAAACTGGCGATTGACTTTTTTTCAAAAGGTTTTACAATAAGATTGATTGTTTGGGCCCGGCATCCCGGGCTTTTTTCCGGAAGAAAAACCAAAAAATTTTTTAGGCCCCGGGGGCCAGGAAGCGAAGGTTTTAAGTATGATGACCTATGAACTGAAGGTGGCCGGCCTCACCCGGCAGCTGAAGCTGAGCAGCATCGGAGACGATCTGATGATTGCCGGATTTGTGGTCTTTGGCGACGTGGAGCTGACGGTAGCCTGCGCCCGGGAACTGTTGAAGCGGGCCCCGGAGTACGATTACATCATTGCCCCGGAGGCCAAGGCCATCCCCCTGATCCACGAGATGGCCCGGCAGTCCGGCCGCAACGAGTATCTGCTGGCCCGGAAGGCCGCCAAGGCCTATATGGACGGGGTGTTCTCCGTCAAATACGAGTCCATCACCACCAAGGGCACCCAGGAGCTGTTTATGGACGGCAGCGATGCCAAGAAGATGGCGGGCAAGCGGGTGCTGATCCTGGACGACGTGATCTCCACCGGCGAGAGCCTGGCGGCCATGGAGCACCTGGTGAAGGAGGCCGGCGGCGTCATCGTGGGTAAGATGGCGGTGCTGGCGGAGGGGGAGGCCGCCGACCGGGAGGATATCATCTTCCTGGAGAAGCTGCCTCTGTTCAACGGCCAGGGCCAGCCCCTGGACTGAGTTTTCCACAATTGAAACACCATTGCCCCGGCCCGGAGCTGTTGTCTCCGGCCGGGGCCTTGTTTTTGGACCGGCACGGGGAAAAATGTCGCAAAGCGAAAAAAAGGGGTTGCCCCGAAAGGTCCCAGGCGCTACAATATTGGTTATATCAAAAACCAACCGAGAGAGGGAGCGTGGAAGGATGAAGCTGCTGGAGGACCGCATTCGCCGGGACGGCACCATCGAACAGGGGGACGTGCTGAAGGTGGACAGCTTTTTGAACCACCAGATGGACGTGAAGCTCTACCAGGAGATGGGCCGGGAGTGGTACCGGCTGTTCAAGGAGGACGGCGTCAACAAGATCCTGACCATCGAGGCCAGCGGCATTGGCATCGCCTGCGTGGCCGCCCTGGAGTTTGACGTGCCCGTCATCTTCGCCAAGAAGAGCAAGACCAAGAACATCGCCGGGGAGGTTTACTCCACCACCGTCACCAGCTTCACCCACGGCAATGTGAACACGGTGATTGTGTCCAAGAAATTTCTGAAGCCCGGGGACCGGGTGCTGATCATCGACGATTTCCTGGCCAACGGCGCCGCCATGCTGGGGCTCATCGATCTGGTGAACCAGGCCGGGGCCACCCTGGTGGGCTGCGGCATCGCCGTGGAGAAGGCCTTCCAGCCCGGAGGCCAGCGGCTGAGGGAAATGGGAATCCGGGTGGAATCCCTGGCCCGGGTGTCCAAGCTGGGGGACGGCGTGGTGGAATTTGTGGACTGAACCCCATAACATAAGAAATATAAGCCGGGGCTGTTGCAAATGGTGCAACAGCCCCGGCTTTCTCTTTGTCTTTCCTTATAACCCATAAAAGGCCTTGATGGCATCGCTGCATTTCACTTTGCCAAACACTTTGATGCTCCGGAACACCGTTTTCAGCTCCTCCAGCTCCACCGCCGGATCTATGACCAGCTTTCCAAGCACCGTGTAGTCCTGATACTGCTTTCCGGACAAATCCTCCGGGCCAAGCCGGACGATGCCAACGTCGATGGTTTTCGCCACAAATTCCCGATTCAGCCAATCCTCATGGCCATGAAGCTGGCTCTTAATGGCGGTACGGAGGAAATCCGTTCTGTTGCCGTAAAATCCCTGCTCCACCAGGTAGTCAATCTTCCCCAGATCCACAACGGAAATATTGATGGTCAATTTCTCACTGTTATCTTCCAACATGGTATTTTCTCCCGATATAATCTATATACCATCTGTACAGATGGTATATAGATTATATCGGATCTATTTTTGCATGTCAATGGGGATTTCCCCAGGCCAGGCTTCCGGCTAGACACAGGCCCCCGGCCCGTTATATACTGAAGGCACAGACAAACCGGGGCGGCGCTCCGGTGCCGCAGAGGAGGATATCAGTTTATGAATTTAGGTATTTTGGGGGCCGGCCGCATTGCAGCCACCATGGCGGAGACCATCCGCAAACTCAACAACAGCGGAAATGATACCGTCAAACTCTATGCCGTGGCCGCCCGGGATCTGGGCCGGGCCCAGACCTTTGCCATGGAAAACGGGGCGGAACGGGCCTATGGGTCCTATGAGGAGATGCTGGAGGACCCGGCCCTGGACTTTGTCTACATCGCCACCCCCCACTCCCACCACTATCAGCAGATCAAACTTTGCGCCGACCACGGCAAGCATGTGCTGTGTGAAAAAGCCTTTACCGTCAACGCCCGGCAGGCCCAGGAGGCCCTCTCCTACGCCAAGGCCCGGGGGGTGCTGGTCACCGAGGCCATCTGGACCCGCTACCAGCCCATGCGGGAAAAAATCGCCGAAGCGCTGGCCTCCGGCATCATCGGCACCTCAAAAATGCTCACCGCCAACCTGTGCTACCCGGTCACCGGCAAGGAGCGGCTGGTGCGGCCGGAGCTGGCCGGGGGTGCCCTGCTGGACGTGGGCGTGTACGCCCTGAATTTTGCCGAGATGGTCTTTGGCCGGGCCCAGGGTGTCCAGGGCAGCTGCACCAAGGGGGAGACCGGGGTGGATCTCATGGACAGTATGACCCTGACCTGGCAGGACGGAAAAATGGCGGTATTAAACGCCGGCTGCAACTGCCTCTCCGACCGCCAGGGCATCGTCTACGGTACCCGGGGCTATCTGGTGGTGGAAAACATCAACAACCCCCAGGGCTACAAGGTGTATGACGAACAATACCGGCTGGTGGAGCAGGCGGACTGCCCGGCCCAGCTCACCGGCTACGAATACGAGGTGCTGGAGACCGCCGACTGCATCTCCCGGGGACTGCTGGAGTGCCCCTCCATGCCCCACAGCGAGACCATCCACATGATGGAGGTCATGGACCATCTGCGGGCCCAGATGGGCATTGTCTATCCCTGTGAGGGGCTGGATTGAGCGTGTTGAAAAGGCCGGGGCCTTTTTCCACAAACTAAAACAGGGGAGCCTTTCGGCTCCCCTGTTTTCTTTGTCTGTCAATCTTTATCCCTTAATCCGCTGCCACTGGGCCACCGCCAGCTCGTCGCAGCGGTTATTATAGGTGTTGGAGGCGTGGCCCTTGACCCAGTGCAAATTGACCCGATGGATGTCGCACAGCTCCAGCAGTTTTTGCCACAGGTCCGGGTTCAGGGCGGGCTTTTTGTCGCTCTTGACCCAGCCCCGGGCCTGCCAGCCCTTGGCCCAGCCCTTTTCCAGGGCGTCGATGACATATTTGGAGTCGGAGTAGAGCTCCACCTGGCAGGGCTCCTTCAACGCCTCCAGCCCCCGGATCACGGCGGTGAGCTCCATCCGGTTGTTGGTGGTGTTGGCCTCACCCCCAGAGAGCTCCTTTTTGTGCGCCCCGAACATCAGGATGGCGGCCCAGCCCCCGGGGCCCGGGTTGCCGCTGCAGGCCCCGTCGGTGTATAAGGTCACTGTTTTCATAGGCTTTTTTTCACACTCTTTCTCAATCCATTTGGCCGGATTCTGCACAATATAGTCATACGATTCCCGATAATCCTGCTCACTTCGCACCACATGCTCGAAAAAGGAGGTCTGCCACAGAGGACGCCCCGCCTGGTGGGCGGATCTGGATTTGATATCCCGGACCACCGCATCTATGGTAGGGCGGGGGCTTGCCCCCGCCGCCCACGCTTCCGGATGCTGCACCCGCAGCAGCAGATGGACATGGTCCGGCATGATCACCCACTGGTCCACAAAAACACCGGGGAAATCGTCTGGCACGTTTTTGATCTGTTCTTCCACCATGTCTCCTACCCGGGTCAGCTCCAGACAGCGGGCTTTGCCGGGCTGGGACATAGAAAGACGGGATAAGATACGCGCCCGCTTTTTGGTACAGAATGTCACAAAGTAAACACCATTCTGGGAATAATCATATTGTTTTAATCTTGGATGCTTTCGCTTTTGCATATAATTTTCAGTTTCTGTCTGCGGCAGATCCCGGCGGGGGCAAGCCCCCGCCCTACACCATTCAACAAAGTTTGCCTGAAACAAAACTCCCTCCCGGATTTTGCTGAAAATCCGGAAGGGAGTTTTCAAAGTGCTGTAAAGTGCCGCTCAGCGCTCGCAGGCCACTACCACCCGGCGGTTGGGCTCGGTGCCGGTGGAATAGGTGGTCACGCCGTCAAAATCCTGCAACGCCGCGTGGATCACATGGCGCTCGTAGGCGTTCATGGGCTCCAGGGTCATATTGCGGTGATACTTCAGGGCCTTGGATGCGGTCTTGCGGGCCAGCCGCTCCAGAGTCTCCTCCCGCTTGGCCCGGTAATTCTCCGCGTCCAGGTGGATGCGCACCCGCTTGTTCTGGCCCCGGTTGATGGAGTAGTTGGTCAGCTGCTGGATGGCGTCCAGGGTCTCGCCCCGGCGGCCAATCAGGGCCCCCAGGTCGCTGCCCACCAGCTCCACATGATAGCTGCCGTCCTCGTTCAGGGTGATGACGGGCCGGGCGTCGTTGTCCAGGTGCTCCATGAGGCCGGTCAGGAAGGCCTCGATCCGCTGGGCCTTATCCCCGGTGGCCACGGCCTTGCTCTCCTTGGCCTCCGCCACGGGAGCCTGGGAAACCTCCTCCACAACGGGGGCTTTCTTCTCCTCCTGAGCCTTGGGGGCCTCCTGAACCACAGGGGCGGGCTGGGAAACCTCCACCACGGGCTCATCGGGGGCCTCGTAGGTGATCTTCACCCGGGCGGGGCTGCTGCCGATGCCCAGGAAACCGGTCTTGGCCCGCTCCAGGATTTCCACGGACACGCTGTCCCGGTCCAGGCCCAGCTGGGCCAGGCCGGCGCTGATGGCCGCATCCTCGGTCTTGCCGGTGACTTCAATATATTTTTCCATGATCCTGTGATCTGTCCTTTCTCCTTACGCGTCTCCGGAGGGCTTGTCGTTGTCGTCCTCCTGCTGCGCCTGCTCCCCATCGGGGGCGGTCTCCTCGAAAATCTCCTCAAAGACCTGCTCGGACAGGGGAGTTTCCTCCTGATCTGTCTCCTCGGCCAGCTCCAGGGACTCGGCGGCGGCCTCCTCGGCCTCGGCCAGGGCGGCCTCTTCCGCCTCCAGGGCCTTCACGGCCTCCAGATCGCCGGCCTCCACCGCCTGCTCCATGGCCTCTTCCACGGCCTTGGCCTTGCGGCGGCGCTTGGACTTGTAGGCCTCCTCCACCGCCTGCTCGTCGATGATCTCCTGGGGATCCCGGTAGGGGGTCACGCCGCCGTAGCGGTCGGGCTCATAGTCCCGGCCCAGGGCATAGGTGCGGATACCGATGCGGCCATTCTTATTGACGGGTTTTGCGGGGGCTTTAGCCGCCTTCTTGCCCTTCTTCTTACCCTTGTTGGCCTTGTTGGCCTCCTCTTGGAGCCGCCGGCGCTCGGCGATCTCCGCCTTCCGGGCGGCCAGTTCCGCCTTCTCCTGCTCATCCCGGATGCGCTGCTGCTCCTGCATCTCCAGGAAGGATTTGCGCATCATCTTGACGCAGATGGCGTCCTGACCCACGGTGCACAGGGCGTTCACCGCCATGTACACGCACATACCGGCGGGCATGCTGTAACCGAACCACAGATACATCAGGGGCATCAGCCACATCATCATCTGGTTGGAGCGCTCGGCAGAGGACTTGCGGTCGTCCTGCTTTTTCTTCTTTTTCTTCTTGGTCTCTTCCTCCGGGGCAGTCAGGGACTGGTTGGTCTTCATGCTGAACCGGGTGTACCAGAAGTTCAGGGCGGTGACCGCCAAGGGAATCAGGAACAGACCCACGGCGCACCAGACCCCCAGGGTGCTGAAGTTCTTCCAGAACATCAACTGGGGCACCTGGCCCAGGTCAATACCGAAGAGGTCGAAGTTGATATAGTGGAGCTTGTCGGCGTACTCCGGGATGGCGTTCTGCACCACGGTGAGGATGTCGGAGTTGTTCAGCATACCGGACAGCTGCAGCTCGTGGTAAACAGAGTTGCCGGAGAAGGTGAAGCCGGCGTTCTGCACCGCCTCGATGGCCTTCTGCACGGCGTCGTTGGGGATGCTCATCATGTAGAGCATGGGCCGGCGGATGATATAGTACAGGCCCATCAGGATGGGCAGGGGGAGCAGGGACCAGAGGCAGCCGCCCATGGGGCTGACGTTCTCCCGCTGGTAGAGTTTCTGCACCTCTTCCTGATACTTCACCCGGTTGTTGGCGTACTGGGTCTCCAGCTGCTTCATCTTGCCCTGGAGGGCGGTCATACGCATCATGCTCTTCTTGCCCTTGTAGGACAGGGGGAACAGCACCAGCTTCACCAGCAGGGTGAAGACCACCAGGGACAGGGCGTAGGCGGCGGGGATGTGGGCGGATTCAAAGAACTCGTAGATCTTGAGCAGGAACCAGCCGATCCACTGTAAAATTTGTGTCATTGGTTACCTCCGCGCGCCGAATGGCGCTCTTGTGTTTCTTGGAAAAAACGGGCTCTCTCAAAAAAGAAAGTCCCAGGGGGCATTTTTCTCCGGGGCCGAAGCCCCAAAAAACGCCCTCACAGATGCCGGGGTTCTCTCTCGGGCACCGGGTCATACTCGATGGTCTTCTGCCGGTGCAGGGGCTGGCACTTGGCCAGCCGCTTGGCGGCCAGCAGGGAACCCTTGGCCGGTCCAAACCGCTCTATCGCCACATAGGCGTACTCCGAACAGCTCGGGATGAACCGGCAGGCCGGGGGCCTGGCGGGAGAGATATGTTTGCGATAAAAACGGATGAGAAACAGCAGAACGCGCTTCATTGGCCTGCCACGTCCTCCCGGGGCTTGTCCCGGAGCAGTTTATTTCTCCGGGCCAGCTTCATGAAATCCCGTTCCAGCCGTTGGTAGCTGGCGGTCACCGAGGCAGCCCGGCACACCACCACGATGTCGAATCCGGTTCTGAATTCTCCCTCGTGGAGCCGGTAGATGGCCCGCAGCCGCCGGCGCAGTTTGTTGCGCACCACGGCGTGGCCCAGCTTGGCCCCGGTGGTGAGCCCCAGCCGGTTCTCCTGCCGTCCGTTCTGGCGGGAGTAGAGGGCCAGGGTGGGTGAGGCGGACCGGGTGCCCTTCCGATAAAGCCGCTGAAAGACATGATTCAGTTTCAGAGAGACGGTATATTGCATCTGTCCCACCGATCCTTTCCCTCAGCGGGAGTCGAAAAAAACCCCCGTAAGCTCCGCAAGGGTGGACGATTTCAAAAATCATCCACCCTGCATGTTCACACTATTTCCCGTTCCTGGGAGCGCATCAGGCGCTCAGCTTAGCGCGGCCCTTGGCACGGCGACGGGCGAGAACCTTACGGCCGTTGGCGGTATGCATTCTCTTACGGAAGCCGTGGACCTTGGAGCGATGGAGCTTCTTGGGCTGATAGGTACGTTTCGTCATAGTGGTTACACCTCCAAATCACAGATAGGGCGCCCGGGCCGGGGGAGTAAAGCCGGCGGGGCGAACTCAACAAGCCGGTTTTTCCTCCCGAGGGAGAAAAGGCCGGCCGCAGTTGCGGTCATATGGGCGCAAAGGCCCCTTGCGCGCAATAGCGCAGAAGCTATTATAGTACAAGCTTCTCGCCCCTGTCAATCAAAAAATCCAGTTTTTTTCCCGGTTTTTTCGCCTATACCATATTTTGTGGCGGGTAAAATCCGGAAACACAATTTTAAGCGGCTCCGCCTTTTTAAAACGGCTCCGCCCTGCTCCCTTGGGGTGCGGCGGTAAATCAGAGCTTCCCGGGCGTTTGGAAATCTGGCGTTTTTAAACGGCTCCGCCCCGCACCCTTTGATACGCCGGGGCGAAGAATCTTTCTCGGTTTTTTCTCCCTTCCGGGCAAAAAATAGCCCTGGCCCGGAGAGGGTCTCTTTTTATTTAAATGAATATGGGTTTTTGTATTGCCTGGGGTGGGCTTTTGTGATAAACTATAATAGTTATCATAGGGGGATTATCGCCCCCTGTGTTCCCCTACACACAAACACCTTTAGACAAGAGAGAGGCGTTTTATGAACTCTGCCGCAGAAATCTGGAAAAATATCCTCACCCTGCTGGAGAACGAGATGACTCCCACCGCGGTCTCCACCTGGTTTTATGACATTGAGCCGGTCTCCCTGGATGAAGACCGGTTTGTGCTGTGCTGCCCCACCGACTTCAAGCGGGAGATCATCCGCTCCCGGTATCTGCCCGCCCTGGAGCGTGCCTTTTATGAGCTCTTCGCCGAGCAGATCAGCGTGGAGGTGATCTCCCCCGCCCAGCGGGACAGCTTCCGCTCCGCCGCCGCCAGCCCCGCCGAGTCCATGCCGGTCCGGGCCCAGTACACCTTCGACAAGTTCGTGGTGGGCGCCTCCAACCGGTTTGCCTACAACGCCGCCCAGGCGGTGCCCCGGGCAACAGCTACAACCCGCTGTTCCTCTACGGCGAGCCCGGCCTGGGCAAGACCCACCTGCTCTACGCCATCTATAACGCCGTCCGGGAGGCCCACCCCGACTATAAAATCGTGCTGGTCACCGGCGAGCAGTTCACCAACGAGGTCACCGAGGCCATCCGCCACAAGACCACCGACCAGCTGCGGGCCAAATACCGGGACAAGGACATGCTGCTGGTGGACGATATCCAGTTCATCGCCGGCAAAGAGGCCACCCAGGTGGAGTTCTTCAATACCTTCAATAACCTCTATGAGTCCGGCCACCAGATTGTGCTGACCTCCGACCGGCCCCCATCCGACATGGTGCGGCTGGAGGAGCGGCTGCGCTCCCGGTTTGAATGGGGTCTGATGGCGGACATTCAGCCCCCGGACTACGAGACCCGGGCCGCCATCGTCCGGGAGAAGGCCCTGCAATTGGGTCTGGACCTGCCCAAGCCGGTGCTGGAGTACATCGCCGAGAACATCACCTCCAACATCCGTCAAATTGAGGGCACCGTGAAAAAGCTGCTGGCCTACCGGGAACTGGACAACGCCAGCATGGACCCGGACACCGTCATGCGGGCGGTCCGGGACCTGATCCGCAACTCCGACAGCTTCATGCCCTCCCCGGAGGTCATCATCGAGGAGACCGGCAAGTGCTACGGCATTGAGGTCAGCGACATTATGAGCACCTCCCGGACCAAGGAGGTCACCATGGCCCGGCAGGTGTCCATGTATATCATCCGTCAGCTGACCAAACTCTCCCTGCCGGAGATCGGCCGGGTCTTCGGCCGGGATCACACCACCGTCATCCACTCCCTGGAGAAGGTGGAGGGCCTCATCAAGGAGAACCGGGAGACCGCCGAGAACATCCGGGACATCAAGAGCAACGTCAACGCCCGGACGTATTAATCTTCTCAGAAAAGGCCGGTGGCCTTTTCTGAGAAAGGGATGCATATTGAAAAGGGCTCGATTGCTGAAGCAAAAGTCGCCCTTTCCAATATGAGATGAGTCATTTCCAAGGCACATGTCCTTGGAAATGACGTAATTCGTTTTTTTTCCGTTCTCTGCGGAGAACGGAATTCTGTGAAACGGTCGCCCCCCGTAAGTTCTCGACAGACTATGTCAGTTTTTCCACAACTTTCCCTGTATAAAATCCGGGCTGTGGAAAAATCATTGTTCCCCCTTTTTCTCCTTTTCCCGACGGGATGTGGAAAGCTGTTGAAAACTCTGTGTCCTCTGTGGACAGATTTTTCCCGGTATTTCCGGCACTTTTCGGGGTTATCCACAGAAACCCCGCCGTTCTACTACTGCTCCTAAAAAATTGATCTCATTCTCTCTCTTTCGTCAAGAGAGTTCCCTGCTTGAAACGGAGGTACCACACCATGAAATTTTCCTGCGAAAAGGCCCTGTTACAGTCCGCCATCTCCATCTCCTCCCGGGCTGTCAGCCCCAAAAGCTCCATTTCCGCCCTGGAGGGCATCCTGGTCAACGCCACCGACGAACTGCGGCTCACCGGCTACAACCTGTCCACCGGCATCCGCACCACCATCCCCGCCGACGTCACCGAGCAGGGCAACCTGGTGCTGGGGGCCCACCTCTTCGGCGACATCATCCGCCGTCTCCCCGACGACGTGGTGTGCGTGGCCACCCAGGGCAACATGGTCAACATCAAATGCGGCATGAGCGAGTTCAACATCATGGGCACCGATCCCGAGGAGTTCCCGGACCTGCCCCTGGTGGAGTATGAGCACACCGTGTCCCTGAAGCGCAATGTGCTCCGCAGCATGATCACCCAGACCCTCTTCGCCGTCTCTACCAACGAGGCCCGGCCCATTCACACCGGCTCCCTCTTTGAAGTCAGCGAGGACAAAACCTTGACGGTGGTCAGCGTGGACGGCTACCGGCTGGCCCTGCGCCGGGAGAGCGTGGAAGAGATCACCGGCAAGCCCAACTTCTCCTTCGTGGTCCCCGCCGCCGCCCTCAGCGAGGTGGAGAAGATCTGCGGCGAGAGCGAGGAACTGGCGGAGATCGTGGTGGGCACCCGCCACGTGATGTTCAAGGCCGGGGACACCATGCTGGTGGCCCGGCGGCTGGAGGGTGAGTTCCTGGACTACCGGAAGGCCATTCCCGCCGACTATAAGATCATCATGGTCAGCGACAAGCGCCAGCTGCTGAACACCATCGACCGGGTGAGCCTCATCATCACCGAGAAACAGAAGAGCCCCATTCGCTGCCTCTTCGAGAACGACAACATGAAGATCAAGGTCAACACCGCCCTGGGCGACGCCAGCGACGAGTGCCCCATGTCCGGCGACGGCCAGGGGCTGGAAATCGGCTTCAACAACAAATATATGCTGGACGCCCTGAAGGCGGCCCCGGCGGACACCGTCAACCTCTGCATGAACAGCCCCATCTCCCCCTGCATCATCACCCCCGCCGACGGGGGAGAGGGCTTCCTCTACATGGTGCTGCCGGTGCGGCTCCGGGCGGGCCAGTGAGGCCGGGAAGGACTGGAAGAATATGGAACAGAAGGATTACACCACCCAAATCACCACGGAGTTTATCCGGCTCCAGGATCTTTTGAAGTTTGAGGGCCTCTGTGAGACCGGAGGCATGGCCAAGGCCCGGATCCAGGAGGGGGAAGTGCTGGTCAACGGGGAAGTGTGCACCATGCGGGGCAAGAAGCTCCGCAGCGGCGACAGCGTCACCATCGACGGGGTGACGGTGACCATCGAATGATTGTCAAAGCCCTGAATCTGGAGTATTTCCGAAACTACCTGTCCGCCCGGGCGGAGTTTCACCCGGGGATGAACATCATCACCGGGGACAACGCCCAGGGCAAGACCAATCTGCTGGAGGCCATCGGCTATCTGTCCTCCGCCAAAAGCCACCGGGCCCGGTATGACAAGGAGCTGATTCTCTTCGGGGTGCAGCACGGCTTCCTCACCGGGGAGATCTCCTGCCGGGGGCGGGACTACACCGTGGAAATCGCCCTCTGCGACCACGCCCGGCGGCAGATCACCCGGAACGGCGTCAAACTGAAAAAGGCGTCGGAGCTGGGGGACACCCTGAACACGGTGCTGTTCTGCCCGGAGGACCTTTACCTGATCCGGGCCGGGGCGGCGGAGCGGCGGCGGTTTCTGGATGACACCATCGCCCAGCTGCGGCCCAAGTACGCCGAGGCCTTGGAGCGCTACCAGCAGGTCTGGAAGGCCAAGAGCCTGATTCTCCGGAACCAGGAGGAGCGGCCCGACCTGCTGGCCACCCTGGACGACTTTTCCCTGCAGCTGTGCCAGGCGGGAGCGGTGATCACCCACTACCGGGGCCACTTCATCAAGCGTCTGAATGAGATTGCCCCGCAAATTCACCGGGAGTTTTCCGGGGGCCGGGAGCTGCTGAGCCTGGCCTATGAGCCGGACAGCGCGGTATCCGACCCTCTGGCCTCCACCAAGACCATCTTCAACTGGCTGCTGGAGCACCAGGAGGAGCGCCGGGACCAGGAACTGCTGGCCCGGAAATGCCTGGTGGGCCCCCACCGGGACGAATTGCAGGTGAACATCGACGGCCGCAGCGCCCGGCAGTTCGCCTCCCAGGGTCAGACCCGCACCGCCGCCCTGAGTCTGAAGCTGGCCCAGCGGGACATTGTCTTTGACGACAAGCAGGAGTATCCGGTGCTGCTGCTGGACGACGTGCTAAGTGAGCTGGACCCCCGGCGGCAGGAGTTTGTCCTGAACCACATTCAGGGGGGCCAGGTGTTCATCACCTGCTGCGAGGAGGAGCGGCTGGCCGCCCTCCGGGAGGGCAAGGTGTTCCGGGTGAAGAACGGCACCATACAGGAGGAGAGCTGAAACATGTATCTGCATCTGGGACAGAACACGGTGGTCCGGGATCGGGAGATCATCGGTATCTTCGATCTGGACATCACCAGCCAGTCGCCCCGGACCCGCCGGTATCTGAACACCGCTGAGCAGCGGGGAGAGGTGGTGGCGGTGACCCAGGAGCTGCCCAAATCTTTTGTAGTCACCGGCCGGCGGGGACGGCAGCGGGTTTTTATTTCCCAGCTCTCCACCGCCACCCTGCTGCGCCGCAGTGACCTTTCAAACGGCTCCGCCCTGTTCCCTTAAAGTAGGGCGGTAGGTTGAAGCGTTCCGGGCCAATGGCAGTGGGCAATTTTAAAACGGCTCCGCCCTGCTTTAAAACGGCTTCGCCCTGTTCCCTTAAAGTAGGGCGGGGGCTTGCCCCCGCCGCATATTCCGCCCGTGTTCTCCCTCGGCGTCGGCGCCAAGGGGCCGCCCTACCAGTTCCGGGGGGAGTCTGAGGGAGAAAAAGCCGCCTTTCAAAGGGCGCCAGATCAAAAAATAAAAAACAACCCAGGGCGGGCCTCTGGCCCCGGCGTCTCCCGGTTTTCCATGGCCGGAGCCGGGGGCCTGCCCTGGGACGGGACCGGAAGGGCTGGAAGCAGCATACCCCAAAGCTGCCCCGGCATCCCCCAGGTTCCATAGATGCAAAAACCCAACCTCAAAACAGGAGGAAAACGAAATGTCCGATTTATTAGAACACGGTACCGCCACGGAGCACGAGTACAATGCCTCGGAGATCCAGGTGCTGGAGGGCCTGGAGGCCGTCCGCAAGC
>CABRZO010000018.1 GCA_902475455.1 uncultured Eubacteriales bacterium | reverse complement strand
ACCGGTGCCTCCATCGGCGATCCCACCGAGGTGGCCTTGGTGATGCTGGGCGAAAAGTTCGGCGTGGACGAGGAGAGCTACCGCGCCCAGCACCCCCGTCTGGGCGAGTTGGCCTTTGACTCCGACCGCAAGCTGATGAGCACCGTCCACGAGTTCTCCGGCGGTCTGACTATGGTCACCAAGGGCGCTGTGGATGTGCTACTGGACCGGAGCGTCATTACCCCGGAGGAGCGAAAGGAGATCGAGCGGGTTAATCAGCAGTTCTCCGAGGAGGGTCTGCGGGTGTTGGCTTTTGCCTGCCGCACCGTGGAGGATACAAACGTCAGCCTGGAGGATGAGAACGATCTGACCTTCCTGGGGCTCATCGCCATGATGGATCCCCCGCGGGTGGAGTCCAAAGCCGCGGTGGCCGAGTGCATCAGCGCGGGCATCCGGCCCATTATGATCACCGGCGACCACAAGGTCACCGCCTCCGCCATCGCCAAGGAGATCGGTATTTTGACTGAGGGCACCGAGGCGGTGGAGGGCGCCGTTATCGAGAAGATGAGCGATGAGGAACTGCGGGAATTTGTCCCCAGAGTTTCCGTCTACGCCCGGGTGTCTCCGGAGCACAAGATCCGCATTGTCCGGGCCTGGCAGGACCGTGGGAATCTGGTGGCCATGACCGGCGACGGCGTCAACGATGCCCCGGCCCTGAAGCAGGCGGACATCGGCGTGGCCATGGGTATCACCGGCACCGAGGTGGCCAAGGACGCGGCAGGCATGGTGCTGGCCGACGACAACTTTGCCACCATTGTCAAGGCTGTCAAAAATGGCCGTAACGTCTACGCTAACATCAAGCGGGCCATTCAGTTCCTGCTGTCCGGCAACGCCGCAGGCATTATCACCGTGCTCTACGCCTCTATCCTGGGGCTGCCGGTACCCTTTGCCGCGGTGCATCTGCTGTTCATCAACCTGCTCACCGACAGCCTGCCAGCCATCGCTCTGGGCCTGGAGCCCCATACCGACGCGGTGATGCACGAGAAGCCCCGGCCCCGCAGTGAAGGCATCCTCACCAAAACCTTCCTGTCCAATGTGGCAATCGAAGGCTTTGTGATTGCCATCGCCACCATCGTTGCCTTCCACATCGGCCTGGCCAACGGTGGCGCCGGCACCGGCAGCACCATGGCCTTTGCCACCCTGTGTTTCAGCCGGCTGTTCCACGGTTTTAACTGCAAGGCGGCCACGCCGGTTGTGTTCAAAAAACAGTTTTGGAATAACAAATATCTGCTGGGGGCCTTCCTGGTGGGTACCCTGCTGCTGGCGGCGGTGCTGTTGATCCCGGTGCTGGAGCCCCTGTTCCAGATTGCCGAGCTCTCTCTGCCGTTGATCGGCGCCATTGCCGGGCTTGCCCTGGGCAGCATGCTGCTGATCCAGCTGCTGAAGGCCATCCGGAGCCTGATTCGGAAATAAAACAGTTTAAAGAAAGCGCGGTACGCTGTCAGAAAATGACAGCGTGCCGCGTTTGTTATGTTCGTCATTCCTCGACATGATTCTGGGTCAATTGGCTTAAAATTCTAGAAAACTTAAACTGTTTTGAAGACAAATTTCCGCGTAAAAGAAAAGATAGCGATTCTTTAGAACATCTTAATATTTATTTGACTCTTTTCTTACACGAAATATGCTATGATAGGATAGCTTTGAAACGGTTGCTCGAAAGGGAGGAAAATGCCGTGATCAATGTATTGGAATATGTGGAGCACTCAGCCCTGGCAAACCCGGAAAAGATTGCGCTCATTGACCCGGAGGGAAGCTGCAGCTACGGACGGCTTCAGGACCAGGCTCGGCGGATTGGCTCTGCTCTGGCAGTCTCTGTTCAGCCCCGGACGCCGGTGATCGTATGGATGGAGAAATCCATTTCCGCCGTCTGTGCCTTCTTGGGGGCCGTATACGCCGGCTGCTTTTATATCTATCTGAGTCCCGATCAGCCCCGCAGCAGAACCAAGCAGATTTTGGAGGTGGCCCAGCCCAAGCAGGTCATCACCACCCGGGCACAGCTGCCTCAGTGGCAGGAGCTGGGCTTTGAGATCCCGGCCCAGACCTATGAGGATCTGGTGGCCGCACCGGAAAATCCTCAGCTTCTGGACCAAATCCGGGCCGGGGCCCGGGATGTGGACCCCCTCTATTGTAACTTTACCTCCGGCTCTACCGGAGTGCCCAAGGGTGTGGTGGTGAGCCACCGCTCCGTCATCGACTTTATGAACTATTTTCCCTCGCTGTTTCACATCACCGGGAAGGACGTGCTGGGCAACCAGGCCCCCTTTGACTTTGACGTGTCGGTGAAGGACCTGTACTCCGCCTTCCAGACCGGGGCAACCCTAGTGCTGATTCCCAAGAAAATGTTTTCTGTGGTCACTCAGCTGCTGGACTACCTCTGCGAACACAAGGTGACCACCCTGATCTGGGCGGTGTCCGCCCTGTGTCTGGTGGCCCAGTTCCGGGGCTTTACCTACCGGGTGCCGGAGTCGGTTAACAAGGTGCTCTTCAGTGGAGAGCAGATGCCCGCAAAATTCTTGCGCCAGTGGCAGCACTATCTGCCCCAGGCGGACTATGTGAATCTCTATGGCCCCACGGAGATCACCTGCAACTGCACCTACTACCGGGTGGACCATCCGGTGGAGGAGGGGGAGAAGCTGCCCATTGGACAGCCCTTCCCCAATGAGCGGGTCTTTTTGCTGGATGGAGAGGATCGGGAGATCACCCGGCCCAACGTCCAGGGAGAACTCTGCGTGGCGGGTACCGCCCTGGCCCTGGGCTATTGGAACGCCCCGGAGCAGACCGCCCAGGCCTTTGTGCCCAACCCGTTGAACCCCCATTACCCGGAGACCATTTACCGCACCGGTGATCTGGCCTATTACCGGGAGGATGGGCTGCTCTGTTTTGCGGGGCGAAAGGATTTTCAGATCAAACACATGGGCCATCGGATCGAGCTGGAGGAGATTGAGACCGCGGTCAACTCCAGCCAGGGGGTGGAGCGCTGCTGCTGCGTCTATGACCAGGAGCGCAGCAGGATCACCGCCTTCTATGTGGGTACGCCGGAGCCTCGGGAACTGAAGAAAAGCCTCTATGAGGCGCTGCCCGCCTATATGATCCCGGGCTCCTTCCGGAAGCTGGAGGAATTGCCGGTGACGGCCAATGGCAAATTGGACCGCCGCCTGCTGCTGGAGATGGCAGGGAGGAAGCAATGAATCAGACAGTCATAGACGAGGCGTTGAAGAGTCTCAAAACGCCCTTTTATCTCTTTGATACCGATGCCGCCGCCGGGAAGGTGGCCCATCTGCGGCAAAAGCTGCCCCTGCGGGTGAAGCTATGCTACGCGGTGAAGGCCAACCCGTTCTTGATCCGGGATCTGGAACGGGTGGTGGACCGCTTTGAGGTCTGCTCCCCGGGAGAGTTCCGCATTTGCCAGCGGGGTAACATCCCGATGACCAAGGTGGTGCTCTCCGGCGTCTATAAAAACCCGGAGGATCTGGCGGATGTGATGAAGCGTTACGGCGCCAGTATCACCTATACCGCCGAATCCCTCACCCAGTGGGACGCCATCACCGACAACGCCCGCAGGCTGGGCAAACCGGTGAAGGTGCTGCTGCGGCTCACCAACGGCAACCAGTTCGGCATGGATCCCGAGGAGATCAAGGCCATTCTGCTGGGCCGGGACCCCTTTGCCCAGGTGGAGGGGATTCAGTTTTTCTCCGGTACCCAGAAGAAGTCACCGGGGCGGATTCAGCGGGAGCTGAGCATGCTGGATGACTTCCTCACGGAGCTGGAGGTGGATTGCTCCTGGAGCGCCCCCATGCTGGAGTATGGCCCCGGCCTTCCGGTCCAATACTTTGAGGGGGAGCAGGACCCGGCCCCGGCCCTGGAGGATGCCCTGCAGGAGGGGCTGGAGCAGATGCGGTTCCAGGGGCCTGTGACCCTGGAGCTGGGCCGGTATTTTGCCGCCATTTCCGGCAGCTATGCCACGAGCATTGTGGACTTGAAAACCAATTTGGGGCGTAGATACTGCCTGGTAGACGGCGGTATCCACCAGGTGAACTACTATGGCCAGATGCTGGCCACCAAGCGACCGCCGGTGACGGTGGTACCCTGCCGGGCAGGGGAGAGCGAGACTTATACCGTCTGCGGCGCCCTGTGTACCGCCAACGACGTGCTGCTCAAGGAATTTCCCCTGACGGACCCCCAGATGGGGGATGTGCTGATCTTTGATCGGGTGGGCGCCTATTCCCACATGGAGGGGATCGCGCTGTTTCTGAGCCGGGATCTGCCCCAGGTAGCCCTGTACTCCGCCAAATCCGGCCTCCGGCTGGTACGGGAAGCGGTGCCCACCGATCCCTGGAATGGCGAGGCATAATAACAGACAATCAAATTGCAAAGGAGAAGTTGCGTTATGGAAGAATTACTGGAAATTTTGAGAGACATCGATCCCGATAACGACTACGAGAACGACGAGCGGCTCATCGACGACGGACATCTGGACTCCCTGTCCCTGCTCCAGCTGGTGACGGAGCTGGAGGACACCTTTGAGATCCAGGTTACGCCCACCGAGCTGATCCCCGCCAATTTCAACTCCGCCAAGGCCATCTGGGCCATGGTTCAGCGGCTGCAGCAGGAAGGCTAAATGAGCTACACCTATCTACTCTACCTGCTGGTGTTCTTGCCGGGTACCATGCTGGTTTATGCCATTGTGCCTCAGTGGGTGCGGGGGATGGTACTCCTTCTGGCCAGTTACGCCTTTTTCTTCCAGCTCAGCCGGTCGCTGATCTGCTACCTGTTTTTCACCACCCTGTGCGTGTATGGAATTGGCCGCTGGCTGGAGGTGTGCCAGAACCGCAGTGATGCCAGGATCAAGGCAGGGGCGGACAAAAAGGCGGAGCGGGCGGCCAACACCCGCCGCCGCAGGGCGGTGCTGTGGCTGGGCATTGGGATCCAGGGGGGACTGCTGCTGTTCTTGAAGTTTTTCGACAACGTCAGCGCCCATCTGAATCTTTGGTTCCCCCAGCTGTCCATTCCGCTGCTGCATCTGGTGCTCCCTCTGGGTATCTCCTTTTACACCCTGGAGGCCATCAGCTATCTGGTGGACGTCTACTATCGAAAGATTGACGCGGAGCACAACCTGGGCCGCATGGCGCTGTTTTTCTCCTTCTTCCCCAAAATCATGCAGGGCCCCATCTGCCGCTATGGGGAGCTGTCCCGGGGACTGTGGGAGGGGAAGCAGCTCACCTATCAGAACATCACTTTCGGCGCCCAGCGGCTTCTGTGGGGCCTTTTTAAAAAGCTGGTGATCGCCGACCGGCTCAATACCATGGTCAACACCCTCTTCGATCACTACGGTCAATATCAGGGGGCGGTGGTGGCGCTGGGGGCGGCGCTGTACACCTTCCAGCTCTACGCGGATTTTTCCGGCTGCATTGATATGACCATCGGCACCGGAGAGATGTTCGGCCTTAAACTGCCCGATAACTTCCGGCAGCCCTTCTTCGCCAAATCCCCCTCGGAGTTCTGGCGCCGCTGGCACATCACACTGGGCGCCTGGTTCAAGGACTACATTTTCTACCCCCTGTCTTTGACCGGCGGGATCAAAAAGCTGGGCAAAAAGGCCCGTAAAACCCTGGGCAAGCACTATGGACAGATTGCACAGACTCTGATCCCGCTCTTTGCTGTCTGGCTGTGCAACGGCGTCTGGCACGGCACCGGCTGGACCTATCTCTTCTACGGCATGTACTATTTCGTCCTCATTGTCCTGGGAGAGCTGGTGGAGCCTTTGGTGGCCTCGGCCACCGGAAGACTGGGTATCGACCGCAAGAAGTGGCCCTGGCGGATTCTCCAGGCGGTCAAAATGCTGGCAGTCATCTTTGTGGGCGAGCTCTTTTTCCGGGCCCCTACCATGCAGGTGGGCCTGTCCATGTTCACCTCCATCTTCACCGGTCTGGGCCGGGGAGGCCTGTTCCAGGGGGCGCTGCTCACCCTGGGTATCTCCTGGAAGGACTATCTGGTGGCGGGACTTGGCTTGCTGGTGGTGCTGATCGTGGGGATTCTCCACGAGCGGGGCGTCAACATCCGTCACCGGGTGGCCGGCTGGAAGCTGGGCTGGCGCTGGAGTTTCTACTATCTGGCGCTGTTTTCCGTACTGATTCTGGGCGTTTACGGCCTGGGCCATACCCCTGCCGAGCTCATCTACGCGGGCTTCTAAGGGGGTGCAGGAATGAAAACGAAGTTTCTGAAGGCATTTTTGTTCCTGGCCATCGCCGTGGGACTCATGATGGCCCTGTCGCCACTCTTTCAGCCCAAACAGGTGGAAGAACTCAAGGAGCTGGAAGGACTGGGCCAGGTGGATTACCTGGTCATGGGGGACAGCGAAGGCTGGGCCTCTTTGCAGCCCATGGAGATCTGGCGGGATTACGGCTATACCGGCTATAATCTGAGCCGGGCGGGCCAGCGGCTCCAGGATTTCTACCTGCAGTTGAAGGATACCTTGAAGACTCAGCATCCCCAGGTGCTGCTGCTGGAGACCGACATCCTTTACAAGAGCGTAGGCATGATCGGTGAGAGTGAGGGCTACCTCACTACGGTGCTCAGTCAGGCCATTCCCTTTTTGCGCTACCACGACCGGTGGGAAGAGATGCTGCCGGATTTGAAGTCTGAGCAGGGGGGAGGCCATGGCAGAAACATCTTCCGGGGGGCCTACTTCAATACCACTGTTCAGCCCTATACCGACGGCGACTATACCCAGCCCACGGATCAGGTCAGGCGTCTGCCGGTGACCCAGCGCTTTTTTGCCGACAAGATCGTAGAGCTATGCCGGGAAAATGACATCCAGCTGATTTTGTACAGTTCCCCCTCGCCGCTGTGCTGGAGCTACGCCATGCACAACGGGATTGTGGCCTACGCCCAGGAGCAGGGGCTGGAATTCCTGGATTTCAACCTGATGCAGCAGGAGCTGGGGCTGGACTGGAATGTGGACAGCCTTGATCTGGGGGACCATATCAATTTCAGCGGGGCGCAGAAGTTGACCGCCTATATGGGGCAATATCTCTCGGAGCACACCGACCTGCAGGACCATCGGGGGCAGCAGGGCTTTGAAAACTGGGATACGGATCTGGAGAGCTACCTGTCAGCCACAGGGCAGAACAACTGAAGGACAACCGAAACCAGCGGCAGACGCCTTATAAAGCGTCTGCCGCTGGTTCGCATTATGGCCCGGTCTTGACTTCACCGGGCAGCACTTTATAATGAGTATTGGAACATACCATTTCCGGCATGTTTCTACCCCATTGCACGGAAGGAGCGTTTACCCGATTATGAACACATTGGAAGCCATCAACACCCGACGCAGCATTCGGAAATACCAGGACAAAAAAGTACCCCGGGAGGTTTTGGAGCAGATTGTTGCCGCCGCGGCCTATGCACCCTCCTGGAAGAATACCCAGATCACCCGTTACCATGTGGTGGAGGAGGCCGGGCTTCAGAAGACCATTGCCGAGGATTGCACGCTGGGCTTTGCCCACAATGCCGGCATTCTGTCCCGGGCCCCCCAGGTGGTGGTGCTCACCGCCAAGAAGGGGAGAAGCGGCATGGAGAAGGACGGATCCTGCTCCACCAGCAAGGGCGAGAGCTGGCTGATGTTTGACGCCGGCGTGGCGGCCCAGACCTTCTGCCTTGCGGCCTGGGAGCAGGGCGTGGGCACTGTTATCATGGGCATCTTTGACGCTGAGAAGGTGGCTGAGCTGCTTCAGCTGCCGGAGGACGAAGAGGCGGTGGCTTTGATTGCCATTGGCTACCCTGACGAGGCCCCCAATGCCCCCAAACGCAAGACGGTGGAGGAACTGGTGCAGTTCCATTGAGCCGTTGGCTGCAACAGTATACTTAAAATGAAAAAAGCACCTGCCTTTTCAAAAGGCAGGTGCTTTTTGGTATTGCATTCAGCGGAGAGAAGAATTACTTCAGCTCGACCTTGGCGCCGACTTCCTCCAGCTTGGCCTTCATGGCCTCGGCCTCCTCCTTGGAGACACCCTCCTTCAGGGTAGCAGGAGCGCCCTCGACAGTGGCCTTAGCCTCAGCCAGGCCCTGGCCGGTGATCTCACGGACGGCCTTGATGACCTTGATCTTGCCGGCAGCGTCAAAGCTGGCCAGAACGACGTCAAACTCGGTCTTCTCCTCGACCTCAGCGGCGGCAGCGCCAGCGCCAGCAGCGGGAGCAGCCATAGCAGCGGCGGAAACGCCAAACTCCTCCTCCAGAGCCTTCACCAGTTCGGACAGCTCCAGGACGGACAGGTTCTTAACTTCTTCAATCAGAGCAGTGATCTTTTCGCTAGCCATGATAGTTTACCTCCTAAGAAAATAAATTGAATTCAATATGTGGGTGTCGAGAATTACTCGGCAGCGGGAGCCTCTTCGGCGACGCCGCCCTTGGACTCGACGATGGCAGCCAGAACGGCAGCCAGAGAAGTGATGGGAGCCAGCAGGGTGCCCATGACCTGGGCCTGCAGATCCTTCTTGGAAGACAGAGCGGCCATGCCCTGGATCTCGGCGTCGGAGAGGACCTTGCCCTCCACGAAAGCAGCCTTGATGTTGAACTTGTCGCCCAGCTTCTTGGAATACTCGCTGACCAGACGGATGGGGACGATGGGATCGTCAGTGCCGGTGGCCAGGGAAGTGGTGCCGTTGAGCACGCCGTCCAGAGCCTCCAGACCCACGCTGTCCAGAGCGCGGCGCATCATGGTGTTCTTCACCACAGCATACTCGACGCCCTCCTTACGCAGGGCAGCGCGCAGCTCGGTGTCCTCAGCCACGGTCAGACCGGAATAGTCGACAATGACGCCAGCCTCAGCGCCCTTCAGACGCTCCACCAGAGAAGCCACCACAGCAGCCTTCTCGTTGATCACGTTTGCGTTAGCCATGTTGTATTTCACCTCCGAAAATAAAAATCCTCCGCGTCAAAGCACAGAGGACTACAATCAGAAAATGTTCCTTTTCAGATCGCACTCTCGGCAGGCGGAGTTGATCCTTTACACTGGAACCAGTACCTGCTGTCTTTGAACGCATCAAATATTATAGCAGAAAAGTAAGTGGAATGTCAAGTACTTTCTGCATTTTTTCGACCTCCGGTGGCCGGAGATCGCTTGGAAGCGGGCGCCAGCTTAGGTGGCGCCCGCTTGCAGGCAAATTACATCAGCTTCGCGGAGCTGACCTTGACGCCGGGGCCCATGGTGGTGGCCAGGGTGCAGCTCTTGATATACTGACCCTTGGCGGCGGCGGGCTTGGCCTTGATGATGGCACCCATCAGAGCGTTGAAGTTCTCCTGGAGCTTCTCGGCACCAAAGGAGACCTTGCCGATGGGGCAGTGGATGATGTTGGTCTTGTCCAGACGATACTCGACCTTACCGGCCTTAGCTTCCTGAACAGCCTTGGCGGCGTCGGGAGTCACAGTGCCGGACTTGGGGGAGGGCATCAGGCCCTTGGGGCCCAGGACCTTACCCAGACGGCCCACAACACCCATCATATCGGGAGTGGCGATGACCACGTCAAAGTCGAACCAGTTCTCCTTCTGGATCTTCTCCACCAGGTCCATATCGCCCACGTAGTCGGCGCCGGCCTCACGAGCGGCGTCAGCCTTGTCGCCCTTGGCAAACACCAGCACCTTGACGCTCTTGCCGGTGCCGTTGGGCAGGACGATGGCGCCACGGACCTGCTGGTCAGCGTGACGGGAGTCGACGCCCAGGCGGACGTGCAGCTCCACGGTCTCATCAAACTTGGCGGAAGCGGTCTTGACGACCAGATCCATGGCGTCAGCGGGCTCGTAGGTGACGCCTTTCTCCAACAGCTTGGCGCTGTTCTGATATTTCTTACCTCTAAACACAGTCAGTTACCTCCTTAGTCAGCCACAACGACGCCCATGGAGCGCGCGGTACCGGCGATCATGGACATGGCAGCTTCGATGCTGGCGGCGTTCAGGTCGTTCATCTTGGCCTCGGCGATCTTGCGAACGTCCTCCTGGCTGATGGTGGCGACCTTGGTCTTGTTGGGCACGCCAGAGCCGGACTCGATGCCGGCGGCCTTCTTGATCAGGACGGCGGCGGGAGCGGACTTGGTGATGAAGGTGAAGGACCGGTCGGCATAGACGGTGATCACCACGGGGATGATCAGGCCCACGTCGTTCTTGGTGCGCTCATTGAATTCCTTGGTGAAAGCGGCAATGTTGACGCCGTGCTGGCCCAGAGCGGGGCCGACAGGGGGGGCGGGAGTTGCCTTGCCCGCGGGGATCTGCAGCTTTACATAGCCGGTGATTTTTGCATTTTTCTGTGCCACGAAGAGCACCTCCTCAAAAGTTAGGTATTATGATTGGGTCATCTGATGCCGGGGTTCAGATCTCCACGGGCTCGACCTGATCCAGGTCCAGCTCCACGGGAGTTTCGCGGCCGAACATCGAGACAACGACACGGACTTTGTTCTTATCAATATCGATCTCTTCCACAACGCCCAGGAAGGACTCCAGAGCGCCTTCCGTGATCTTGACGTTGTCGCCGACCTGATAGCCGACAACCACTTCGCGCTTCTCCACACCAAGAGCGGCGATCTCCTCATCGGTGAGGGGAATGCCCTTGTTGCCGGAGCCGACGAATCCGGTGACGCCCCGCACATTGCGGACCACGTGCCAGCTCTCGTCGGTCATCACCATTTTGATCAGCACATAGCCGGGGAACACCTTGCGCTCCACGGTTTTGGGGCCGTTTTCGGTGACTTCGGTGACGGTCTCCATGGGGATGGAAACCTCGTGGATGAGATCGTGAAGATTGCGGTTGTCCACATGCTTCATGATCGTGGTGGCTACGGTATTTTCATAGCCAGAGTACGTGTGAACGACGTACCACTTCGCTTCTTCAGCCATGATAAACCTCTTAACCCTGGGCCAGGTTGACCAAAGCCTTGATGACTGCGGCTGCCAGCCAGTCAAACAGCCAGATCAGAACGCCAACCACCAGCACGACCAGAATGACCACGACGGTGTTGCGGATGACCTGTTGACGGGTGGGCCAGACGACCTTCTTCAGTTCGCTCTTCATCTCCCGGAAGTAGCGGGCGATGCGCTTAAAGAAACGAACGAAGCCGTTGGGCTTTTTGGCCTTTTCCTTGGCGGGCTTGTCCTTGGCGGCAGTCTTGGGGACTACCTTTTCTTCCTTGTCTGCCATAAAAAAGACACCCTTCTTTCTGTCAGTAAGTTGCAATGAGCTTACTTGGTTTCATCGTGGACGGTGTGCTTTCTGCAGAAAGGACAATACTTGTTCAGCTTCAGACGATCAGGGGTGTTCTTCTTGTTCTTCATGGTATTGTAGTTTCTCTGCTTGCACTCAGAGCATCTCAGGGTGATCTTGACCCGTGCGCCGGCCTTCGCCATATCTTGGCACCTCCTTGAAAATAATTCGATCAGGCACAAAAAAAGGACTTCGTCTGACTGTACCTGAAATAGGTGAACGCCAACCGAAATCCAGTCCGTCAGGGCATCAGGGCGCGACAAAAGCACGCGCCGGAAGCGCTGACCTTGAAAAAGGTTTCGGCAGGCCTTACTGCCTCCCTGTTCTGGCGAATCAAAGCGCCGCGAAGGGGGACTGCCTACGCCTAAAAAAACGCACGCCAAATACACCCCTTCTCACAGGTAAGCTATATTCTAGCACCCGACCCTCGGCAAGTCAAGGGTTTTTTCTTGCTATTTTAAGAAAAAATGGTAGAATGGAGAAGACAAAACAGAAAAGGAGAGCATAGGATGCGGATCATGGCCATAGATTACGGCGACGCCCATACCGGCGTGGCCATTTCAGACCTGCTGGGCTTTGGAGCCGGCACGGCGGAGACCATCGACAGCCGGGACCAGGATGTGGTGGTGCAGCGGCTGAAGGGCTATATCAAAGACTACGGGGTAGAGGAACTGGTGCTGGGCTACCCGAAGAATATGGACGGCAGTCTGGGAGAGCGGGCGGAGAAGAGTCAGGCCCTGGCCCAGCGGCTCCGGGAGGAGACCGGGCTGCCCGTCACCCTGTGGGACGAGCGACGCACTACCGTAGACGCCCACCGGATCCTGACTGAGACCGGAAAGCACGGCAAGAAGCGCAAAAAAGTGGTGGACGCGGTGGCGGCCACCCTGATTCTGGAGGGTTACCTCATTTATAAAAAGAACCAGTAAATTTGAAACCGTCAGGGCGATGCCAATTCATCCCTGACGGTTTTTTAATTGAATAAATGTGTTATTCCTTCAATAGCGCCTGCCTTTGCCGATAGTCCGGCAGAATGGAGGCCACCAGGCGGTAAAATTCCTTCCCGTGGTTTTTGAAGGGAATGTGGGCCAGCTCATGGACAATCACATAATCCCGGGCGGCCTCAGGGTAGTCCATAAGCCGGAGGGAGAAGGTGATGCTGTTTTTGTTGCTGCAGCTGCCGAACCGGGTCTTGGCCCGGGAGTAGCGCAGGGCGGTGGGGGAGGCCCCCATCTGCCGGGCATAGTAGGCCACCCGGGGCGGGAAATAGGCGCCGGCCTCGGTCCGCCAGCGGCGCCAGGTGGCCTCGTCGGGCTCCGGATGGGCAGCCAGTCGCTGTCGCTGGCGCTCCAGATGCAGGGCAATCCAACGCTGCTTCTCCATCAAAAAAGCTTCGATATCCCGGAGCGGCATCCGCATGGGAGCCCGAACCAGAATTGTGGCATCCCGGGTAATTTCAATGGACAGCGTTTTGCGGCGGGAGCGGATGAGCTGGTAGTCCATCTCAGCGGTGCTCATTGAGCCAGCGGATCAGCCAGTAGGTGACCCGGGCGCTCATGCCCCACAGCAGCCTACCCTCATAGGGCCAGAACAGGGTGGGCATGCTCTCCAGCCGGGGATGATCCTCCAGCACCGAACGGTCCTGCTCCGGCAGGGTGTCCACCGAGTGATAGACCTTCTCCACCCGGGCCTTTTGGGGCGGCGTGTAGCGGAGATAGGACAGGGGAATGGTGAAGACCTCATCCACTTCCGCCGGGTTGGGGGAAAGCTCCCGCTTCCAGTCAAAATCAAGACGGGCTAGATAGGGATATACCGGAAAGCCGGAGGCATGGATGGCGTAGTCCATGGGCCCCAAGAGATCAATTTTGCTCCTGTCAATGCCCAGCTCCTCCTGGGTTTCCCGGAGGGCGCACTCCAGAGCGGACTCGCCGGGCTGCATTTGGCCTCCAGGAAAGCACACCTCGCCGGGCTGCCATTTCAAGGTGGAGGCCCGCACTTCATAGAGCAGGCAGTTTTCTCCGTTGTTCTCCACCAGGGGAACCAGGACGGCGCAGGGGGGACGGCCATCGATGGGGCCGATCTCCCGGTTCGAGAGAGAGTCTCTGAGTCGTTCAAAATCCATGATTTTATCCCTCCAGACGTTGATTTTTGACCATAATATGTAGTAAGATGTGCGGGATAGAAGGTGATATATGAAAATGAATGCCCAACGAAATTATCAGAAGGAGCTGGACAAGATCATTTCCGGCTTGAATGGACGGCGTCCCAAGCTGCTGCTCCACGCCTGCTGCGCTCCCTGCAGCAGCTATGTGTTGGAGTACCTGTCCCGCTACTTTCAGATCACACTATTTTATTATAACCCCAATATCTCCCCGGAGTCGGAATACCGGTACCGGGTGGCGGAAGTGGAACGGCTGGTGGCCCAGATGCTGCCGGAGTCCGATGTCACCGTGGTAGAGGGCCGCTATGACCCGGAGCGGTTTGCCCAGGCGGTGCAGGGCCTGGAAGGGGAGCCGGAGGGGGGCAAACGGTGCATGGTGTGTTACCGGCTCCGTTTGGAGGAGACGGCCCGCCAGGCCCAGGCCCTGGGCTGCGAGTTCTTCACCACCACTCTCTCCATCAGCCCCTTGAAGAATGCCAGGGCTCTCAATGAGATCGGCGAAGCGCTGGCCCCCATCTACGAGACCCGCTATCTGGTGTCTGATTTCAAAAAGCGGGAGGGCTACAAACGCTCCATCCAGCTGTCGGCGGAATACCAGCTCTATCGACAGGATTACTGCGGATGTATTTATTCAAAACTGGAACGAGAAGCCAACAAACGGCGTCAATCAGAGAAAAAAGCTGACTGACGCCGGCTTTTTTGGGCTATAATTAACAGGCAAGTGAATCTGCTTGCCAGTTTTAAGTTTTGCAAAGTGATGTCACATTACAGAGTGAAAAGTCGAAGGGGCGGAAATGGGTTAATGAAAAGTAAAATAGCTTAACACTTAATCCGCTGGCTGTGTTTCCTGAAAATGGGAGCACCACTCGGTCAACGGACAGATTTCACACTTGGCCTGTCGGGCGGTACAAACGGCCCGGCCGTGGAGTACCATCCGGTGGCAGAAATTGTTGGACTCCTCCGGTGGAAGCACCGCCCGCAGCTGCTGTTCCACTTTAACAGGGTCCTTGGTGCCGTCCGTGAGGCCCAGCCGCCCGGTGATTCGGATGCAATGGGTGTCCGCCACCACCACCCCCGGGGTGTGGAAGATGTCCCCTTGGATCAGATTGGCGGTTTTGCGGCCCACGCCGGGCAGCCGGAGCAGATCCTCCATCTGAGCGGGCACCTTTCCACCGTAATCCTGGAGTAGCATCCGGGCGCAGTTGACCAGATCCTTGCTCTTGCCGTTGAAAAATCCGCAGGAGTGGATGTATTCCGCCACCTCGGCGGGGTCGGCCTCGGCAAAGGCCTCCAGGGTGGGGAAGCGCTCAAAGAGGGCGGGGGTCACCTTGTTGACCCGCTCGTCGGTGCACTGGGCGGACAGACGTACCGCAAAGAGCAATTCATAATCTTTCTCATATTGTAGAGAGCAGATCCCGTCGGGATAAAGTTCCTTTAGGGCTTTAACGATGGAAATCACTTGTTGTTTTTGTTTCATTTCGTCAACCTCATCCAATGATTTGGTCACATTATACCACAGATTAAACAAGAATGCATCCTATTTTGTAGAAAACTGTTGTGTGAAAGGAGCTGTTTTGTTATAATTACGCTCATGAGAAAGCCCGTCATGTGGCCTTTTTTAATCATTCAAGGGAATGGAGTGTGTAACATGGTTCAGGAAATGATGGCATTTCTGGCGGAAGCCGATCCCGAAGTTGGGGCTGCAGTCCGGCAGGAGTACCAGCGTCAGTGCCGCAATATTGAGTTGATCGCCTCTGAAAACGTGGTCAGTCCCGCTGTGCTGGTGGCCGCCGGCAGCGTCCTCACCAACAAGTATGCGGAGGGTTACCCCGGCAAGCGCTATTATGGCGGCTGCGAGTATGTAGATATCGCCGAGGAGATCGCCCGGGAGCGGGCCAAGGAGCTCTTTGGCGCTGCCTATGCCAATGTTCAGCCCCATTCCGGCGCCCAGGCCAACTATGCGGTCTATCAGGCCCTGTGCAATCTGGGTGACACTGTCATGGGCATGAATCTGGACCAGGGCGGACACCTGACCCATGGTTCTCCCGTCAATTTCTCCGGCAAGAACTACAAAATGGTCTCCTACGGCGTGGACCCGGTGACCCATCGCATCGACTATGATCAGGTCCGGGATCTGGCCCACAAGTATCAGCCCAAGATGATCATTGCCGGTGCTTCCGCCTATCCTCGCATCATTGATTTCAAGGCCTTTGCCGACATTGCCCATGAGGTGGGCGCCTATCTGATGGTGGATATGGCCCACATTGCCGGCCTGGTGGCCGCCGGACTGCATCCCTCTCCCGTACCTTATGCGGATGTGGTGACCACTACCACCCACAAAACCCTCCGGGGTCCCCGGGGCGGCATGATCCTTTGCAATGACGAGGCCATCGCCAAGAAGATCAATTCCGCCGTGTTCCCCGGCTCCCAGGGCGGTCCTCTGATGCACATCATCGCCGCCAAGGCGGTGGCTCTGGGCGAGGCCCTGAAGCCGGAGTTCAAGGAGTATCAGCAGCACATCGTGGACAATGCCAAGGCTCTGGCCGCCTCCATTTTGGAGGGCGGTCTGGATCTGGTCAGCGGCGGTACCGACAACCATCTGATGCTGGTGGATCTGCGTCCCGCGGGCCTCACCGGCAAGGAGATGGAGAAGCGGCTGGACGATGTGTTTATCACCGCCAACAAGAACGCCATTCCCAATGACCCCGAGAAGCCCTTTGTCACCAGCGGCCTGCGGCTGGGCACTCCCGCCGCCACCAGCCGTGGCCTGAATGAGGAGGACTTCCGCCTGGTGGGTCAGCTGATTTGTGAGACTGCCACCCACTTTGACACCAAGGCGGACGAGATCCGCAGCCAGGTGGTGGCCTTGACGGAGAAATATCCCCTTTATTGCTGAATCGGAATATGTTAAAATGGGTCAGCCGCTTTCTTTTGAGCGGCTGACCCTTTTTTGTTTTGTTTGATTGAGGCGGTGAGTCACATGGAATACCATCCTCTTGCGGATGACATTCGTCCCCAGACCCTGGATGAGGTGGTGGGGCAGCGGCACATTTTGGGGGAGCAGGGCATGCTCCGCCGCATTATTGAGAGCGGCAACATTCCCAATATGATCTTTTACGGCCCCTCGGGCACCGGCAAGACCACCGTGGCCAATATCATTGCCCGGCAGACCCACCGGACCCTGCACCGTCTCAATGCCACCACTGCCGGTATTTCCGATATCCGGGCGGTGATGGGGGACGTGGACACCCTGATGGCCCCCAACGGGGTGCTGCTCTACCTGGATGAGATCCAGTATTTCAACCGGAAACAGCAGCAGTCCCTGCTGGAATTTATGGAGAATGGCAAGCTCACCCTGATCGCCTCCACCACAGAGAACCCCTACTTCTATGTGTTCAACGCAGTGCTGTCCCGGGCCACGGTCTTTGAGTTCAAACCGGTGACCCCGGAGGAGGTCTCCGGGGCCATTGAACGGGCCATCTCCATTCTGGAACAACGTCAGGGCTGCAAAGCGGAGGTAGAGGCGGGGGTGGTCAACCACCTGGCCCACGCCTGCGGCGGAGATGTTCGCAAGGCCATCAACGCGGTGGAGCTGCTCTTTTCTGCCGCTCCCCGGCGGGATGGGTCGGTACTGCTGACCCAGGGCGACGCCGAGACCGTGGCCCAGCGCAGCGCCATGCGCTATGACCGGGACGGAGACGGCCACTATGACATCCTCTCGGCCCTGCACAAGTCGATCCGAGGCTCTGACCCGGACGCAGCCCTGCACTATCTGGCCCGGTTGCTGGAGGCGGGAGATCTGCTCTCCGCCTGCCGCCGCATTCTGGTCATCGCCGCCGAGGATGTGGGGCTGGCCTATCCTCAGGCCATGCCCATTGTAAAAGCCTGTGTGGACTCCGCCAATATGCTGGGGCTGCCGGAGGCCCGGATCCCCCTGGCGGAGGCGGTGCTGGTGCTGGCCACCGCCCCGAAATCCAACTCCGCCATCACTGGCATTGACGCGGCTATGGCAGATGTGCAGAGCGGCCGGACAGGGGACATTCCCGCCTACCTGATGGACAGCCACTATGCCGGGGCCAAAAAGCTGGGCCGGGGGCTGACTTATCGGTTCCCCCACGACTACCCTCATCATTATGTAAAGCAGCAGTATCTGCCCGACGCCCTGGCAGGAAAGCGGTATTATCAGTTTGGAGACAATAAAACGGAACAGGCCGCCCGGGCTTACTGGGACAAGGTCAAATCCGAGTCATAACGCCACAGGGCCGGGTTTTCCGGCTCCGGGGGATAGGTGAAGGGGGTGAACTCCACCTCTTTTTCCAGCTGGTCGATGATGAGCAGCTTGATTTTCCGCCGGTCCGGCTGGATGGATTTGATGAACACCGAGACCCGCTGGTTTTCCTCCACCCCGGGGCAGCACTCCGCCAGCCCCGTCAGATTGGGGGCCAGCTCCACAAAGATGCCGTAATCCTGGATGCCCCTTACAATACCGGTCACCGTTTCGCCAGGGGCGAAGCGGGCGGCGTTTTCCGCCCAGGTGCCCAACAGCTCCCGGTGGGAGAGTAGCACATGGCCGGTCTCCGAGTCTGTGCCCAGCAGCACCGCCCGGATCTGCTGGCCCGGCCGGAAACGGCACCGGGGATGGGTGATCCGGGAGACGGAGATCCGGTCAATGGGGATCATGGAGGTGAGCCCGCAGCCGATATCCACAAAGGCCCCGAAATTCTCCAGATGGGTCACGGTGGCGTCCAACACCGTGCCCGGGGGCAGTTTGCGGATGGCCTCCAGGGCGGTAAGCTGAGCCGCCCGGCGGGAGAGCAGGGGAGTCAGTGTACCGTCGTGGGCCTCCAGCCCCAGCACCCGAAAGGCCACGGGTTTTCCCACCCGGGACAGCACGGCGATCTCCCGCACCTTGCCCTCCCGGAGTCCCAGGGCAGTTTCATCCCGGGGAATCACTCCGGTCCAGGCCCCCAGCCGGACGTGAAGGTTTTTCTGACTGTCACAGCGCTCCGCCATGGCCTCCAGTACCGTGTGGCGGCGCATGGCCTCCGCCAGGGCGTCGATGCTCTCCAGGGAGCGTTGGTTTTCCTTCCGGTGGAGCAGTCTGCCCTCCGGCAAATATTCAATCATGGGGATGCCTCCTGTCTTTTTGCATTAATCCAGTTTATGCGCCGGCGGGCAATTGTTTCGGCTTGACATTGATAGTGTTGTATGGTAGTGTATTAGCACGCTAAAGTAAAGGAGCGGAGAACATGGATGTCCGTGTCGGAGACATATTAGAGATGAAGAAGCCCCACCCCTGCGGCAGCAAGCGGTGGAAGGTGCAGCGGATCGGAATGGATTTTCGGCTGGTGTGCCAGGGCTGCGGCCATGAGCTGATGCAGCCCCGGGGCAAAATCGAGAAGAATATCCGCAAAATCATTCGAGAAGAGGAAACGCAATGAAAGAATTTTGGAGCGACCGAATCCGTTCGCTGACCCCATATACCCCCGGTGAACAGCCCAAGGACCGAAAATTTATCAAGCTGAACACCAATGAAAACCCCTATCCGCCCGCCCCCGGGGTGCTGGAGGCCATCAAAGCCGGCGCTGATGCCGGGCTACGGCTGTATCCCGACCCGGATGTGTCTCTGTTGCGGCAGGCCCTGGCCAAGGCCTATGGGGTGGAGGAAAATCAGATTTTTGTGGGCAACGGCTCCGACGAGGTGCTGGCTTTTGCCTTCCAGGCTTTCTTTAGCCAGGGGGACGAAATTGTCTTCCCGGACATCACTTATTCCTTCTATCCGGTCTATGCCAATCTCTTTGGCATCCGGTGCCGCACGATACCTCTGAAGGAGGATTTCACCGTTCCGGTGGAGCAGATGCGGGGAAGTCAGGGTGTGGTGATCGCCAATCCCAACGCCCCTACCGGCATTGAGCTGCCCCAGTCGGAGCTGCGTCAGATTCTGGAGGCCAACCGGGATGTGGTGGTCATTGTGGATGAGGCCTATGTGGATTTCGGCGGGGAGAGTGCCCTGCCCCTGATCCGGGAGTATCCCAATCTGCTGGTGGTCCAGACCTGCTCTAAATCCCGGGCCCTGGCGGGGCTCCGGGTAGGCTTTGCCTTCGGCGACGCCAATCTGATCCAGGCCCTGAACTGCGTGAAAAACTCCTTCAACTCCTATACCCTGGACCGACTGGCCCTGGTGGGGGCCACCGCCGCCGTGGAGGATCAGACCTACTTCGACGCCCAGCGGGCCAAGGTGATGGCCACCCGGGAGCGCACCACGCAGGAGCTTCAGGCCATGGGCTTCCGGGTGCTGCTCTCCAAGACCAATTTTATTTTCATCACCCATCCCACAGTACCGGCCCGGCAACTCTTCGCTGGGCTCCGGGAGAAGGGGGTGCTGGTGCGCTACTTTAACCAGCCCCGGATTGACAACTATCTGCGGGTCTCCATCGGCACCGACCAGGAGATGGACGCCTTCCTGGCGGCCATGAGAGAACTGACCGCAGAATAACCGAGAGGAAACACCATGGTAATTGCGATTTTTGGTGAGAGCTGCACCGGAAAATCCACCCTGGCGGAGGATCTGAAAGAAGCGCTGAAAGCTCAGGTGTATACCGGCAAGGACTTTCTGCGGCTGGCCAAATCCGAGGCCCAGGCCCAAAGTGCCTTTCAGGCGCTGCTGGCCCAGACAGCAGAGGGGCAGGAAACGGTTATCTACGTCATCAGCGAGCCGGAACATTTAGGGCTGCTGCCCCAAAACTGCCTTCGGGTGCTGGTGACCGCCCCGCTGGAGGAGATCTGCCGCCGTTTCGCCCAGCGCACCGGGGGCAGGCTGCCGGATCCGGTCCGGGCCATGCTGGAGCGGCGCCACGGCTGCTTTGACGATGTGCCCTGTGATCTGCATATTGTCAGCGGCCAAACCAGCCCGGAGGACAACTGCGCCGCAGTGCTGCGCTGTGCAAACATGAATAAGTTAAAATAATGGAGATTACGTTAACATGAGATACGAAGGCGACATTTATCGGCCCCCAGGGGAGTGGAAGAGCTATCTGCTCCAATGCACCGTGGGGTGCTCCAACAACACCTGCACTTACTGCGGGATGTACAAGGACAAGCAATTTCACATCCGCCCCCTGGAGGAGATCCACAAGGACATTGAGATGGCCCGGGTGTACTACGGCGGCGCCAAGACCCGGGTGTTCCTCTGTGATGGGGACGCCATAGTGATGAAGCAGGAGGATCTGATCTCAATTCTGGATCATCTCTATGAGGCGTTTCCCAACCTGGAGAAGGTGACCACCTATGCCGGCCCTCGTTCCACCCTGTCCAAGACACCGGAGCAGCTGGCGGAACTGCGGCGCCACGGCTTGGCCCGGGCTTATCTGGGGGTGGAGACCGGCAGCGATGCGCTGCTCCAGCAGGTCCATAAAGGGGTCAGCGCTCAGGAGATGCTGGAGGCGGGAGTCCGGCTCCGGGAGGCGGGCTTTGATCTCTGGATCATGGTGCTGATGGGACTGGCGGGCAAGGGTCCCGGGTCCCGGGAGCATATCCTGGCCACCGCCGACATGATCAACAAGATGCAGCCCCGGCATGTGTCCTCCATGACCTTGCAGCTGGTGCCGGGTACGCCCCTCTATGAGGATATGCGGGTTGGCAAATTCCAGCCCCTGTCCGCCACGGAAATTCTGGAGGAGACCCGGCTGCTGCTGGAACACATTACCTACGGACCCATTCACTTCACTTCAGACCATGCCTCCAACTATCTGGCCCTGAAGGGGACCATTCCCGACGAGGCCCCCCAGATGATCGCCGCCATCGACAGCGCCCTGGCGGGGGAGAGCGCCATCCGGCCCGAGTGGATGCGGGGTCTCTAAAACCATTTCATACTGCTTTCCTGCAACGGACAGCCCTGAAAAAGGGGCTGTCCGTCTATTTTTGTCCACCCCCACGCTGCGACTGGTTTTTCCGGGGCGGTGCCCTATACTGGGACATACGTTCCCGGGAGGTGAGGGGTATGGTGGTCTATGGGGACATTCTGTTTATTATGAATCTGATCCTGGACTACGGGCTGTTGCTGGCCACAGCCCGGATTGCCGCCTGTCCCTTTGTCCGGCTGCGGCTGATGGCCGGGGCCTTGTTCGGCGGCGTGTACGCTCTGCTAATTTTTGTGCCGGGATTGCAGTTTCTGTCCGCCGTCCCGCTGCGGCTGTGCTCCGGCGTGGTGATGCTGCTGATCGCCTTGGGGGGAGAGCGGCGTTTTTTTCACCTGCTGCTGGTGTTCGCCGGAGTGACCATGGCGGTGGGGGGCGGGGTGCTGGCCCTGACGGCAGTGGGCAGCGCCACCCTCTACGGGGGCGTGGTCAGCACCGGGGCGGATTTCCTGGCGGTGATCCTGGCCGGGGCGGCGGGTTGTATGCTGCTCTCCCTGGGGTTTCGCCGTAAGGGAGCTCTGGGACGGCGCCACTTCGCGGAGGTCTCCCTGGCGCTGGGGGAGCGTTCCACCTCCTTTCGGGCCCTGGTGGACACGGGAAACTCCCTGACGGACCACGCCAACCGCCGGGTCATTGTGGCGGACTGGCAGGTGGTGGGGGAGCTGCTGCCCCCCGGCGCCGGCCTGGAGCGCTCGGATGTCCAGTCTCCGGGCAGCGGCTTTGAAAAGCTGGCCCGGGCCCTGGGCCCAGGCCGGGTGAGGCTGCTGTCCTATCGCACCGTGGGGGTGTCTGACGGGCTGCTGCTGGCCCTGCGGCCGGACCGGGTGGAGATCAACGGCAGAAAACGACCCGGGATGCTGGTGGCCGCCTCGGCCCATCCGGTGTCCGACGGGGGAGAGTATCAGGGCCTGGTGGGGCCGGAAGAGATTGGAGGGATGGTATGAATCGGCTGATCAGTGAAATCAAACGGTTGTTGGAGCGTCTTGGGGTGGTGTCGCCCCCTAACGTGATGTACATCGGCGGCTCGGACATTCTGCCTCCGCCCCTGGAGCGGGAGATGGAGCGGGACGTGCTGGAGCGGATGGCGGCGGGGGACCAGGGGGCCCGATCACTGCTCATTGAGCATAATCTGCGGCTGGTGGTCTACATTGCCCGGCGGTTCGAGAACACCGGCATCAACATTGAAGATCTGATCTCCATTGGCACCATCGGCCTCATCAAAGCTATCAACACCTTTCGGCTGGATAAGAACATCAAGCTGGCAACCTATGCCTCCCGGTGCATTGAAAACGAGATTTTGATGTATCTGCGCAAATGCGCCCGGGAGAAGACCGAGGTCTCCCTGGATGAGCCGCTGAATACCGACTGGGACGGCAACGAACTGCTGCTCTCCGACGTGCTGGGCACGGAAGGAGATATTGTCATGCAGCCCATCGAGCACGACGTGGAGTGCCAGATGCTCTTTGAGGCGCTGCAAAAGCTCAATGACCGGGAAAAGCTGATCATCTCCATGCGCTACGGTTTGGGCCGGCGCCGGGAGTACACCCAGAAGGAGGTGGCCGATCGGCTGGGTATCTCTCAATCTTACATTTCCAGACTGGAAAAACGCATCATGGGCCGGCTCAAGAAGGAGCTGGTCAGCCAGATTTAGAAGGGTTTCGACCGCATGAACTCACCTCCCCGAGGAGATACTAGACAGGTATCTTTACGGGGAGGTACTTGCTTATGCAGGGAAAAGTGGAAATCAGCGGCATCAGCACCTCGTCGCTGAAAGTGCTGAAAAACAGCGAGATGACCGAGCTGCTGCGGCGGATCAA
>CABRZO010000017.1 GCA_902475455.1 uncultured Eubacteriales bacterium | reverse complement strand
CGACGGCGCGGTGCTGCTGAAAAATGAAGGGGATCTGCTGCCCCTACCGGCGGAAACCACCGTGGCTGTCATCGGAGCCATGGCAAAGCACATGCGCTGCCAGGGGGCAGGTTCCAGCCACATCAACCCCACCCAGCTCAGCCAGCCCCTGGACTTTCTACCCGGCGTAAGGTATGCCCCGGGCTGTGATGACCGTGGGAACACCACCGAAGCGCTGCTGGTGGAAGCTGCGGAAGCGGCCCGGAGCGCCCGGGTGGCTGTGGTGTTTGCGGGTCTGCCCGAGCGCTATGAGTCCGAGGGCTTTGACCGAGAGGACATGAGAATGCCCGACGGGCACCTGCGCATGATCGAGGCTGTGGCCGGGGCCAATCCCAACACCGTAGTGGTGCTGCTCTGCGGCTGCGCAGTGGAGTGCCCCTGGGCGGACCGGGTCAAAGCCATTCTCTATATGGGGCTTCCGGGCCAGGCCGGGGGCGAAGCCGTGGCGGATCTGCTCTACGGCCGGGTCAGCCCCAGCGGCAGGCCGGCGGAGAGCTGGCCCTACCGCTATGAGGACGTACCCTCCTCGGAGCTGTACGACAAAACCACCGACGCCCTGTACCAGGAGGGGGTCTATGTGGGCTACCGCTACTACGACAAAGCGGGGGTGCCAGTGCGCTGGCCCTTTGGCTACGGCCTGAGCTACACCAGCTTCGGCTATTCCGACCTGAAGATGGAGGACGGTACGGTCTCCGTCACCGTCGCCAATACCGGAACGCGCTTCGGCGGCGAGGTGGTCCAGCTCTATGTGGGGGCGCCCCAGGACGGGCTCCACCGGCCGATTCGGGAGCTTAAGGGCTTCCGGAAGGTATTTCTGGGGCCCGGCGAGCGGCAGACGGTGACCTTTGCCCTAACTGACCGTTCCTTTGCCCTGTGGCAGGACGGCTGGCGAGTCCCCGGCGGCCGCTATACCGTGTCCGTCGGCGGCCTGACGGCAGAGCTGGAGCGGGCGGGAGAGACACTGCCGGTTCCGGACTGGCAGGCGGGCAGCTGGTATGAGCGCTGCGCCGGCAAACCCAACCAGAGGGACTGGGAGGCGGCCCTGGGCCAGAGCTATACCCCGCCGGTGCTGAAAAAGGGCTGCTTCACCATGGACCACACGGTGGCGGAGATGCGGGAGCACAGCCTTGTGATGAAACTGATGTACAAGGCCACGGAGCGGGTGATTGCCAAGGGCAACGGCGGGAAAGTCGACTATGACGACCCACAGTTCCGAATGCTGATGGCGTCCTCGGTGGAATCACCCCTGCGCAGCATGCAGATCAGCAGCGGCATCAGGGGCGGAATTTTCGCCGGACTGCTGGAGATGGCCAACGGCCATTTCTTCCGGGGCCTCAAGACCATGTTAGGAAGATGAGACCAGGAAAGTTTTTTATGATGGGAGGAACCGGGCTGCTGGGCAGTAAGGCGGCCATCGTGCTGCTTGCGCAGAGGGCAAGGTCAGATGGCTGTGGAGAAAGACTGTTTTTCCTTTGCCTTCCCTCCTAATCTTGCCGATATTTGCGAAAAACCCGGTTTATGCTTGATGCATGACCGGGTTTTTCCACTCGCTGATGCGCCTGCCCTTAAGGGCAGGCGCATATTGCTGTCTATTGTGAATATTAGTTTTCAGAATGGCCTCCCGCAGCAGCTCTGCCGCTATCTCAAAGAGCCTCAAACCAGCTTCAGTTTCTGATTTAGATAGAATGATAAACGCAGCCTTTTTCTGGTCCGGGAAAGAGATGCTTGTCGATGCCTAAAAATCCAGGTATACTGAATTTAGCCACAATTACCAAAAAACGACAAATTATGTGTTTTTCTATGCGGCAAAGTACGGTGGCTGTAAAAGCAAATTTCGAGAAAACATTCCCCTCGTTTTATGGCCCCCATTCAATAAATATCCAGTCAATATCCCAAATATTGGACAGTAATTGTGATATACTATCCAACCAAACAAGCCTGTTGTCCTCTTGCATCAGTTTCCGTCCGAAGCAGCTTATATGAGAGAGGGATTGTTGTGAAACTATTTGAAATCATTCCAAGCGATCTGTTTTCCATCTTGGCATCCCCCAACCGGGGACTATACGCCGACGCACTGGATGTGCTCTATGATGCCTACCTGGAAAATCTCAAAATTCCAGAAGAGACCCTCTACTCCATGTTGCGCAGCAAATTAGAGCAACAGTTAGCTGACGCCACCTTTGAGGGCGAGGACATCGATGAGGAAGAACTCCGGGATATTTCCGGCCGCGCCCGCTTTCTCATCCGCAAACTACACAGCAAGGGCTGGTTTGAAAAGGAGCGGGGCGAGGACTTTGATGAGTATATTACAGTCCCGGGATACAGTAGCCGCCTATTGGAATTATTTCACCAACTGAGAGACAACAGCCCAATTCGTGGCTATTCTCACGTATTTGGCACATATTCTGCGCTGAAAGTGGCTGACGAAGGCAATAGCGTGTATGACAAAATGGCCGCAATTTACAGCGCTTATGAGAACACCCAGGCGCTGATCAAATTGCTGCAGATGGTCTATCACAATGTCAAACATTTCTTTCAAATCCAGCTCAAAATGCAGCAGGTCAATGACGTACTTGCCTCCCACTTTGACGACTTTGGCCAAACGGTAGTTGAGGCGTACATCCGTCCATTAAAAATCAAAGATTCCGTGCCCAAATACCGGGTTCCCATTCAAACCATCCTCACCAGCTGGATGGAGGATGATGCTATGTTGTCGGCTCTGTCCAATGCCGCACTGCAGGATCGACGCGGCGCTAACCTGGAGGCCTGCCGGACAGACCTGCTGCAAAAAATCTTTTGGGTAAAAGATCGCTATGACAGCATAGAGCACGATTACCTGGATGAAATTGACCGCCAGGTGCGCCGCTACACCAGGGCCACCACGCAAAAGCTGGAGAATTTGACAAACCGTGACTACAATGTCCGGGGAAATCTAAATTATCTTCTGCGGGCGTTGGGGCAAAACCAGCACGCCTCTGAGTTGGTGGATCAAATCCAGCCGGTTTTTCAGCTCTATGATCAGTCCTTTCTCTCCGAAAAGAGCCTTTGGAATCGCAAGCGGCCAGGAAAACGCGCCAAGGCGGAGCCGGTACTCATTGAAGACACCGGACCGGATGCCGCGACGGCCGCCCAGGCAAGGGAATTACTGCGAACCGAGTACAGCCGCGCTGCCGTCGCCGCATGCGTCGAGCAGTGGTTGGGCGATGCCGGTATCTGCTATTCAAAAGATATCCACCTGACAGACGATAAGGCCTACATCATGAGTCTGTTGGCAATGCTGACCGGAAATACCCCATCTGCCCCTTATCAAATTCGTGCGCTCACCGGAACTTTTATCGAAAACAGCTACACCATTCCTCAGCTTCAAATTAAGCGCAAGGAGGGAAAAAAATGAGCTTTGATTGGTTTGACACCGCCACCCAAAAAGAGTTGGATCAGTTTAAGGCGGTCTGCAATCAGTTACTCAGCCGTACCTACGTGGTAAGGACACTGTACAAACCGGGGGATGGCCGGGTCAACAACCCGGATTATGTGTTTCTCTCCACCCACTATGAGGCAATCCGGGACTACCTGGCGCTGTTGGACTGGGATCTGCGGAAAGATGATCTCAACGGCTATTTCTATGTCTTGAATACGGACGAAGCCAATCGCTGCAATTTGAACAAGAAGGAAACTGCCATCCTTCTGGCCATCCGCATGATCTATGAGGAAAATATCGAGCGGCTGGGGCTGGAACAGGATGCAATCTGCACGGTGCGGGATGTGCTGGAAAAAGTGGTCACAGATTATGCAATCCTCCCCGCCAAGCCCAATATGGACGAGGTAAAGCGGGCATTGACCCTGTTGGACAACCATTCGGTGATTCAACGTCTTGAGGGAAAGTACAATCAGGGCAGCTGCAAATTTGCCATACTCCCCACCGTCTTGTCCGTGGTCTCCAGCGAAAAGTTGAACGCCATTGTATCCACGCTGAGGAAGGAGGAGGAACATGAAGAAGCTCAAGAAGATCTTGCTGATTAACTGGCTTTATTTTTCCAAAGAGCTGATTGAAGTGGATGACATCAATTTTCTGACCGGCAAGAATGGCGCCGGAAAATCCACAGTCATCGACGCGCTTCAGATCGTTCTCCTGGGGGAAACCAACGCGCGTAACTTCAATCAGGCGGCCAATGATAAATCCCAGCGGACGCTGGACGGATACCTGCGGGCCGATATGGATGAAAACAATCCCAACTCCAGGCGCGGCAAGGATTTCTCCAGCTTTATTGCCTGTGAATTCTGGGACGATGTGGAAGGCAGGCCCTTTGTGTGCGGCATTATATTTGACTGCCGGAACGACGGAAGCCGCCAGGACCGTTTTTTCCTGTACGACGGTACCATTCCGGAGGACTGCTTCATCCGCCAGGGGGAAGCCATTGACATTCCCACCCTCCGTGCCTTTTTAAAGCCCCTCGGCGTCCGGGCCAAACTATACGATACCCACAAGCAGTACCAAGCGGATCTGTTGGCCAAGTGGAATGTCCACAACCAGCAGGTCATGCGGATGATGAAAAAGGCCGTCTCCTTCCGGCCTATCGTAGATATCCAAAGCTTTATCACGGAGAACATCTGCGATATTTCCGAAAAGCCCGATATTGAGGCCATGCAGCAGAACATTCGGGACTACAAGCGCCATGAACAGCTGGCCCTGCGGCAGGAGGAAAAATTGGCTGCCCTGCAAGAGATCGGGCGGCTGTATCGGGATTGGCAGCAGGCCATCGATCGCTGGCGTATCCACTCTTTTCTGTCCCTCTGGGCCCAGAAAGAGGTGCAGCAAGCTCTGATCGACCGTATGGAGCAGGAAAAGAAAAACTGCGAACAGGATCTGAGTGATACGGAGCAGCAAATGGACGCCATGGCCGAGGAGATCACCCAGAAG
Source organism: uncultured Eubacteriales bacterium (assembly GCA_902475455.1). Lineage (GTDB taxonomy): Bacteria > Bacillota > Clostridia > Oscillospirales > Oscillospiraceae > UMGS1766. Next base: position 18,537 of record CABRZO010000017.1, on the reverse strand, counting down.
GAAACCCGGCGGCGGGAGCTGGAGCGGGCCGTGGCCCAGAGCAGTGTCTGCCAGGAGGAAGAGAAGCTGCAACGGGAAAAGGAGACGCTGCTGCAGGAGCAGAAAAAGCTGATGGGCGTGCTGCAGTCCCGGGCACTGGATATCCGGCGGGAATATGAACGGATCAGCCATCTATGCCATAGAATTGCAACCCTGGAGGACGATGAGCGTCTCGCACCGGTACAAGAGGCCGCTGACGCAGCACAAAAAGCCTATGCAGTATTTCAAGATGCCGGATACGAACTGTTTGCCCGCCCCCTTTTCCTGTTTGAGGCGGCTCAGGACACCATCGCAGACCTTTCCCACGCAATGCGCATTGCCGCGCATCAAGTGGAAGATCAGCTGAACGGATATAAGGCCGAGGCAGATCAAAAACAGGCAGCCTTGGTGAGCCTGCGCAAAAATATCAAGGATTACCCCCGGGGACTTCTGGCGCTTCAGAAGCGACTTACCGCAGCACTGGAACAGCAGTTGGGCCATCCCGTGGAGTTGCCCATTCTGGCAGATGTACTGGAAATTACAGAGGAATCCTGGCGTGGCGCAGTGGAGGGCTACCTCAACACCCAGAAATTTTATCTGTTGGTGGACCCCTCCTGCTATCGTGAGGCCTTGGAGATCTTCGATGGCATAAAGCGGGATTTTGGCAACAGCTCCTTTGGCATTGTGGATGTGGGCAAGCTCCAGGAGCAAGAGAAGTTAGAGCCCCAGCGTGGAAGCCTCGCCACAAAAGTGGAGACGAAAAACCCTTTGGCCCGCAGTTACATCGACTATCTGCTGGGGCGGGTAATCTGCTGCCCCCATGTGGAGCAATTGCGGAACTATAAAACGGCCATCACTGCGGACGGAATGCTGTACCAGGGCTATGTGGCCCGCCCTCTGCGCCGGGATCTGATGGAAAACGCCTTCATCGGACGCCGGGCGGTGGAATTGCGCATCCGGCGGCTGGAATCTGAGCTCCAGCAGGCAGAGACAATGATTCTGCAGCTGACTCCGATTCTTCAAGTGTTAAATCAGCAGAGTGAGCCGCTGTTCACCCGGTATTTTGTCCAGAGTACCGTGCAGGAAAAGCTGGAGGAATATTTGCGGGGGCTGGAGATCACATCGGAGGTCGCAAAAATCGACGAGCAGCTCTCACAACTGGATCTGCTGTGGCTGAGCGAGCAGCGGCTTACGATTCAACAATTGGATCAGGAACTGAAGGGACTCGAAGACCGGAAGAAAGAAAAGTTCATTCTCCTGGGCCGACTAAAAGAACAGATCCGCCAGCTGGAATATGAGCGGCTGCCGGATCAGTATCAGCTACTGACTTCCCTGGAAGACCGCCTGCAGGAAGATTTCTCCCAGGAATACCTGGATAAGACGGGACTCCCTCGGTATCAGCAGGAGCTTGCTCGGCTGAAACGGCCTGCCACCGTGCATAAGAATTTCAATGACCGGCTGGTCCAAACCGGAAATGAGCGGGATATGCTGCAAAAGAAATTGCAGCAAGCCAGACTGGACTATGCGGACAAATTTAAGCCCTGTTCCTTCCGGGTGGACGCTCCGGACAATACCGAATATGAAGCGGAACAGCGGGTGCTGGAAGAGAGTGAGCTTCCCCAGTATCGTGAAAAAATCAAAGCTGCCCGGGAGAGCGCCATGGAGCAGTTCCAGAATGACTTTTTGGCCAAACTGAAATCCAGCATTGATCAGGTGCGGGAACAGGTCAGAAGCCTCAACAAAATCCTGAAACAGCCCCGATTTGGCACGGATCAATATCAGTTCCGGGTGGAGCGCAATCCTGATTATGCCGACTACTATGACATGATCATGGCCCCGGAGTTGATGGAGGGCGAAGGCGGTCTGTTTGCCCTTCCCTTCCAGCAGAAATACGGAAAGCTCATTGAGACCCTCTTCAGCCAGATCGCCATGTCGGATGATACCCAGCTCAACACCAGAAAACAGAGCGAGCTCCAGCAGAACATCGCTCGCTTCACCGATTTCAGAACCTACCTCAAGTTTGACCTTGAAACTACGGATCAGAATGGCTCAAAACAACTGCTCTCTCAGACGCTCAACTCCAAGTCCGGCGGAGAGACCCAGACTCCTTTCTATGTTGCGGTGCTGTCCTCCTTTGCGCAGATGTATCAGGTCCAGAATCCCTCCAGTGTGGCCAGCAACACCGTCCGGCTGGTTATGTTTGACGAGGCTTTCAATAAGATGGACAGCGATCGTATTGTCGAGAGCATCCGGTTGCTTCGGAAAATGGGACTCCAGGCCATTATCTGCACACCGCCGGACAAGCTGCCCGACATCATGCCCCTGGCAGATCGGACCCATCTGGTTATCAAGGAAAAGTATCAGATGCACATCATGGCCTGGGGAAAGGAGATCTTATCTGCATGAAACAGGAACTTCTACTCTCCCGGCTGTTGGACAAATACGAAAAGAGCAAGCACTTGATGCAGCCGGGGACTTCCTCCCGCCGGGTTATGCTGCGGGTTGAAAAGAAAGAACTCCCGGAATACCAATATGAGAATGCCCAAATTCGGGATGAATGGAATGCGGTTGTCAAAGCCTTGGAGGCACAAGGCCTCATTTCCGTCCAATGGGTCAGTGGCCGCCCTGTATTTTCCTCCGTTGCGCTGAATTTAGAACATCTATCCGAGTGTTACAGGATCACAGGCAGAAAACATCCCAAAGAGCTGGCGCAATCTGTTACAGATTTGGTCACCTCGCAACTTTCCCAGGTGACAACGGATTGGATCATTGCGTGGCGAGACTATATTTGTCAACAGGCACGGACAGCATATCGTGTACCCCCCTATTGCAGAGAAGATCTGTCCCTGCTGCACAAACTCCTGACCGCCTTTGTGACCTATGATGCGCTCCAGGGGGAAGCCATCACCATGCGCGCTTTCAGCAGCAGATGCTATCAGAATACCAAAATCTTTGAGCGGGAAGTCCGTGATACCTTTCTGCGCACTGCATTACAGTATTCCGCAGGTTTGGCGGAAGCCTGCCAGCAGGAGAACTTGGGGGAACGGGAGCAACTTGCCTATCTTGGCATTTATGCGCGGCCGGAACTCTACGAATGCTCCGGCAACTGTGTCATAAAAACCGATGTGGGTGAACTCCAAATTGCCGCCCTATCACCCTATGGGCTCGCTCTGCCCAGCACCGCCGTGGACGCCATTGTTTCCCTGGATCTGAGCAAAATCCGAAGAATCGTTTTTATCGAGAATAAGACCAACTACGATGAATTTATCATATCGGAATTACGCCCGGATGAACTTGCTGTATACCACGGCGGCTTCTTAAGCCCACAAAAGCGCAATTTTTTTGAGAAAATTGCGGCATCTTCCCCCGAACCAATTACGGTTGTTTTTTGGGCGGATATTGATCTGGGCGGCTTTCAAATGTTTGAAGGACTGCAGAGGATTTTCCCACAGCTGTCGCCCATGCGCATGTCGGCAGAAGATGTGGTAACCCACCATGTAAACGGCCTGAAGCGGCCGAAACCTTACCTGGAACAAGTTCGGACTGCGGTGGAAAGCGAAAAATACCCGTATTTCCGCAAGGCAATGGAGAAGATTCTGGAATATGGCGTCACAATTGAACAGGAGACTTTCTTGACGGATTGACGCAAGAAAATATTCGGATGAGCCATGCGGCAATATACAGCTTGATTTCCTAAGTCAAACGCAGCGTAAAAGGGGGCACAGAGAAGCTGCTGTATCCCTGTGTTCCCTTTTATCCCACATCTTATGCTACTCTATTTTGCTATGGGATAGACACCCTTTATTCTCCATCAGTTTTGCACAAATATATTTGGTCATCAGATGTAGCATACGTCGTCCTATATGTGAAAAACGGCCCTGTTTTCGCCAAATATTGTGAAGTATGACAACACTTCCATGAACCTGATTTGGATGCCGCTAGCTGATTCAATTTTCTAAACGACAAACGCTGGGAACTGTTAGCAGACATTCCACGCAAAAAAGGAGACGCAAACGATGAAACGACAAAGAATCCGGCTGTACTTTGCAGGGTGTGAGTTGCTCTGCCTGCTTTGTTATACTGCCCTGGCTGTTTCCGTCGGCCATTTTTACCGTATTGGGAACACCATACCCGTTCTAATCTGGGGGATGTGCCTCTACTTTTGTGCAGTATTGCTTTTGGTTTTTCTGGCGGTTTTCTGGCGCTGGAGACACAAACTGATTAAGAATTTTATTGTTGTGCTCACTTTCCTCCTTTCCTTTCAGATCTCGTTCTATCTTCTGAAACAGACCATCTATTGGAACGATATGTTTGAGTTGGGCTTTGTCTCTGACGCAGCCACAGCAGTGAAATATGGGCTCTGGTTTATCATCTGCGCTGTTTCCCTTCTTGGCCTGCAAATCTGGGGGGTCTTTCTTCGCCGTACTTCAAAATCTGAGCATGCATAAACAAATCAGGAGCCGCCGTGGAGGGAGCTTTGCTCCTGATCCCATCTATATTTCAAGTAAATCCAGCGGGCTTTCAGTGCTCACAATTGCATACAAAAATACAAACCCTCTCCTACAACAGCATCAGACAGAGGCACAGTTTCTGTCTTTCCGATGCGCTATAGGAGAGGGTTGCTTTAATCTCTATTCTTTTTTCTACTCATCCACAGGAAGGCGAAATCAAGCTCAGATCTCACTGGCCGTGGCAAAGGCCTGGCGCATGGCCTGCTGGACGGTGCCAGGCTTGACGCAGTCGCCAATCATGTAGACGTGGGGGGCGGTGCCGTAGAAGCCCATGGCCTCTTTCTGCAGGGGCGTCATACCGGCAGAGACCACGACGGTGTCAGCCTCCAGCCCATGTTCCTGATTGTCCTGATCCAGATACCAGACCTTGCCCTGCTCCACTCGGGTGCACCGGGCATTTACCACGCTGTGGAAATCGGGAATGGCCTCCCAGGCCTCCTGGAACATGGAGCGGTAGTGGACAAAGGTAGAATCCGCCGCCAGTTCCCCCCGCATCTCCAATACGGTGGCCACATGGCCGGTTTTGGCCAGGTGCATAGCAGTCTCTACACCCACTTCGCCGCCGCCGATGACCACCACATTGCGGCCCACCGGCTTTTCTCCCATCAGGGCCTGGGTGGCAAAGATGACATTTTCCCCGTCCAGGCCGGGAATGGGCGGTTTTGAGGGATGGGCTCCTGCCGCCACCACCACAGCGTCATAGCCCTGAGCCTCGATCATCTCCGGGGTGGCCAGCGTGTTCAAACGCACATCGATATCCCGCTTGGTTACCTGATGGATCAAATAGTCTTTGAACTGCTTCAAAGTCCACTTGAAATCCACAAAATCGGCGTGTTTAATGGCTCCCCCCAGGCTGTCGGTGATCTCATAGAGGGTGACCTGATGTCCCCGGTCACAGAGGTCCATGGCCGCCTTCATGCCCGCCGGGCCGCCGCCGATGACCGCCACCTTTTTGACCTTCTCCGGGGTAGAGCCCAGATAGTGGAGTCGGTGCTCAATGCCAATCTTGGGGTTGACGGAGCAGACGGAAACAAAGGGATCATGGGGACCCCGGCCATGGCACTTATTGCACCGCAGGCAGGGCACGATATCCTCTGCCCGACCCTCGTAGACCAGCTTGCCATAGTCCGGATTGGACACCCAGGCTCGGGCCATAGAGACAAGATCAATCTTACCTTCCGCCAAAGCCCGCTCACAGGTGGCAGGGTCCTGCCAACCACCCACCGATGCAATCAGCATTTTCACCCCATGCTCCTTCATATAGGCCGCCTGCCGCAGGAAGGGAGTCTCTTCCGGATTGAAGCTGGTGGGGTGGTTGGGGTCAGCTTCGCTGGCCCGGATCTGGGCAATATCCACATAGGGCTCAAAGAGCTTCAGGTATTCCGCCGCATCCTCCAGGGAGTAGCCCCCCACTGCGTCCTCCTCTCCGGAGAACAGGATTTCCACAATGAAATCCTTGCCCACGGTCTCCCGGATTTTCTTCAGAATCATCAACGGGAACCGGGCACGGTTTTCCAGGCTGCCGCCGTAGGCGTCGGTGCGGTGGTTGGTCAGCGGCGAGAGAAACCGGGTGGGCATCTGGCCCCGATAGCACAAGTGGATGGACACCATATCAAAGCCCAGGAATTTCAAGATGCCGCACTGCTGGGCATAGCTCTCGGCCACTTTCTCCATGGTGGCCTCGTCCAGTGCCGCCACGGTCTCTCGGACGTGATTATAAAATTCCTCTATCTGCTCCGGAGTAGAGCCCGGGAAGGGACCCATGGGGTTGTCCAGCTGGACAAATTCCAGCGTACCCTCGTCCATGGGATGCTGTTTACGCAGGATGGGATATTTGTTGCTGGCCACATAAAAGCCCATGCAGGCCTGAGCTCCGTAGTAGTGGATGGCATCGGCCAGCTGCAGCAGATAGTTTTGGCATTGAGGGTTATAGAGGTCAAAATCCGGAAAATGGGGGCCGTCCATTTCCATGGGCATATGTTTATCCGCGTTGAAGTCGTTGATGCCCATACAGGTGACGATGGCGGCCCCGGCCTTGGCCCGGTTGGCGTAATGGGTAATAACGGAATCGGCAGGATAGCGCTCAGGTCCCTGGAGGAAATGAGGCAGAGAGTTGGCGGACTCCATACGGTTTTTGATCACCTTGCCCCGGATTACCAGGGGAGACAACAGATACGGATAGGCGGATTTCATGATCATCAGCTCCTTTGTGGGATTGAGGGATTTAGGCTGAATGCCTCCGCACAAAGGCGGAGGCATTCACCTGAAAAGAAGGGAGAAAAGGGGGATTAAGCGTCTTGATTGCGGCCGGTGTGCCGGCGGGTCAGTTCGGCCCGGATCTCGTTGATCTCATCCTTTTTAATGGGATAGAACAGCACGGCCACAAAGGAAATGGCAGCCAGGACGCCGGGCAGGGCGAAGCGGAGCACCGCAACACCGGAAGCCATGGCGGGAGTAACTTCGATCATTACAGGACCCATGCCCTGGAAGCCCACCAGCTGCAGGCCCCAGCCGGCGATGGTGGCGGCCAGGCCGGCGGCCAGCTTCATCAGGAAGGAGACCACAGCGAACACGGTGGCATCGGAGCGCACATGATTCTGGTACTCCAGCTTGTCACAGACCTCAAAGCAGAGGTTGATGACATTGATCTGAAGCATGCCGGTAAAGATATTCAGCACAATCAGCATCACCAGGTACAGGGGGATGGAGTTGTTGCCGGCCACATAGCACAGAGCCAGCATGGCGCAGTAGACGGGCACGCCGATGAGCATGATGGTCTTGCAGCTCTGGACCTTGGTGGCAATGTAGGGATAGAAGAACTGGCCGATGCAGGCGCCCACCGCCACCAGGGCCACACCCACACCAGTGATCAGCGCCGGGGAGCCCAGGGAGTAGGTCAGGTAGTAGGTGTTCAGCATGTCGCACAGAATGGTGTTGAAGGTGAAGAACAGCTGGGCAATCATAACCACCAGCAGGGCCCAGTTGCCCTTCAGCACGTTCAGGAAATCCCGGAAGCCGGAGGCCTTCTTGGCAGAGGGCTCCGCCTCCACCAGCGCTTTTTCCTTGCAGCCGAAGAAAGAGAACATGGAAGCCAGGATGGCGATAATGCCCACCAGGATGGCGGTGACAAAATAGCCCTTCTGGTCCCCCATCTGGACGGTGATGTAGCTCAGCAGCATGGGCACCAGCACCGCGGGGATACGGGAGGCGATGCGGCTCCAGGCGGTGACGGAGGCCCGCTCCTGGGGGTTGAAGGACATGGCGCCGGCCAGACCAAAGTAGGGGATCTCCAGCACGGTGTAGCACATGCCGTAGAAGATGTAGACAATGGTGTAATAGACCATCTTGCCCATATTGCTGAAGCTGGGGGTGAAGAACAGCAGAGCGAAGATGATAGCCATGGGGATGGAGGAGAGCAGATAGGGCCGGAACTTACCCCATTTGCTGCGGGTGTGGTCGGCCAGAGAACCTAGGATGGGATCGTTGATGGCGTCCCAGATCCGGGCCACCAGCATCATGGTGCCGATAAAGCCGCCGGGGATGCCGGCAACCATCATCAGGAACATCATCAGATAGCTGTTGGTGATGGTCTGGAAGCAGTCCTTGCCGGCATAGCCGATGGAGTAACACAGCTTACCCGGTATACCGATCCGATCTTCCGGGGCAATTGTAGATACATTTTTTGCCATAATCAGATACCTCTTTCTCTTTCTTGTCTATTTTCGCCCATTTTCCGGGACAATTCAACGATTTTTTACCCGTTTAGCCGCCTCCTGGCCGGCAATCCGGCCGGTGTTGATGGCAAAGCTGGAGGTGTTGCCGGAGAGCACAAAGGGATAGGTGTCGGTATAGATGGAATTGGCGTCGTTACCGGCAGCGTAGAGGCCGGGGATGGAGTCACAGTCGGTATCCTGGACCTCCGCCCGGTAGTTGATCCGCAGGCCGCCCATCACCCCGTAGGCGTGGCGGCGGAATTTGGCCACATAGTATTTGCCGCCCTCGATGGGAGTCAGATAGCGGTAATCCTTATGGAAGATGGGATCTCCCCGGTTGGAGCGGATGTTGTCGTTGTACTCCGCCACCGTCTCCAGCAGCTGCCGGTCGATGCCCATGCCGTCGCAGAGCTCCTCCAGGGTGTCAAACACCATGATATCCCGGTTGCCACGCTTCCAGTTCATCTCCAGATACTCGTCCGCCGTCAGATCATCCATGAAGTGGACGTTGCCCATCTCATAGTCCATGCCCTCATTGTCGTACCGGTCCCGCATGGACTGGGTGAAGATCATGAAGGCAGTGGCCTGTTTCTGGATGGCGATGGCGTTGCCCATAAAAGCGCCGTTGCGCATCTCCGCCTCATCGATAAACCGCTCACCATGGAGGTTGACGCAGATGTTCTGGGGCTGCCGGAACCAGGGCAGCTGGGCCGGAACCCCGCCAGGGCCGAAGTTGGGATCTGGGATGGAGGCGAAGGAGTCGATCATCAACTTGGTGTGCTGGGCCCCCACCTCCCAAGCCAATTCAACGCCCAGTTTGGGGGCCTTGGAGGGGTCCTCGTAGAGCATGCCCGGGAACATGGTGATGTCCTTGCCCAGCATCCAGCCCGTCTCCTGATAGACGAAGTCGGCCCGCTTGCCGGTGCCGCCGGAGGCGATGATCACCGCCCCGGCCTCCACCTGGAACTTGCCCTCCTGGTCCTCCGCCTCAAAGCCCACGCAGGCGCCATCCCGCATGGCGAGACGGTTGACCCGGGTATTGTAGTGGTACACCGCACCGGCCTGCTCACTCACCGGCCGCAGCAGATCAGTGATAAAGGGGGAACCGTCCCGGCGGAAGTGCCAGACGTAATAGGCCCCGGGATAATAGGCAATCAGGTCGTTGAGATCCACCCCGTAGCCCATGAGCCACTCCACCGTGTCGGCGGACCGGTTGATGAACTCGCTGACCAGCCGGGCGTCCACATTGTTATGGGTGTACTCCATCCAATAGCGCAAAATCTGCTCTTTGGTATAGGTGAACTGCTTCTTCTTCTGCATCCGGGTCTCCACGGCAAAGACACCGTTTCCTCCGTTACAGGCCCCGCCGGCGTGGTCGCTGGCCTCGAATACGTCCACCTTGACCCCAGCCTGGGCCGCCTCAATGGCGGCAGGAATGCCGGCGGCGCCGGCACCGATGATGGCCACATCTGTTTTCAGTGTTCTCATTTGCTTCTCCTCTCACCCCAGGGCATGTTGGGCGGCGTTGCGGCCGGCGATGCGGCCGGAGTTGATGCCGTAGGACATGGCCCCGCCGAACAGGTACATACCGCAGTAGTCATTGGACTGCCAGCCGGAGGTCAGTGATCCGGCTGCGTAGAGGCCGGGGATGGGGTCCCAGTCCGGATTCACTACCTCCAACTTCTCGTTGACCCTCACCGGGCCCACCGTATCCACAGCGATGGCCCGGTGCCGGATGCCGTAGAAGGGGCCCACATGGCAGGGAGCCAGATATTTACGAGACTTGTTGAAGTCCTCATCGTAACCCTGGGCGCAATAGCGGTTGTAGCTGTCCAGCTCTGCCTGAAGGCTTTCCGGCTGGCAGCCGATCCACTGGGCCAGCTCCTCCACTGTCCCGGCAATCTTTGCCTCAGTGGGCGCCTTGGCGGCGGCCTGTTCAAACTGTTCCTTCAGATCAGGCTGGGGAACGCCCCGAATGTGATCGCCCTTGGAGAGCTCCATGCCCAAATCCATCATCCGATGCATGGTCCCCTCATCAAAGACCACATAGGACTCCATGCCGGGCTGGGCCATCATGGCGTTGGTGGCCACTTGGAGGATGGACCCCACCGTCTCGTCTACATAGCGGCGGCCCTTCCGGTTGACCCAGATCAGATAGGGTTCCCGGCCAAACTCGCTTAAAATTCGGGGAGCCCGGTCCGAGGAGGCGCAGCCCTCCTTGATCAGCATGATATCCCGGTCCAGCAGCGCCCCGGCTTTCCGGGCCAGCTCCACCGACTCACCCATATTGGGCGCTTTGTAGCCGCCGAAGATCTCCGGGTCATAGTCAGGATAATACTGCTGCACCATCTCGGTATTGGCCAGAAATCCACCGGAGGCCAGCACCACACTGGGGGCGTGAATCCGAAACCGTTTACCCTCATGGACCGCCTGCACACCGGCCACCGCTCCATCTTCCATCAGCAGTTCTTCTACCAGAGTCTCCGTAAAGAAGGTGGCGCCCCGGTAGAGCAGCTCCTCCACCAGGTGGGCCATGGGGGTGGCCATGGTGCTGCCCTTGACGCAGTGCCAATTGGGGGCAATATCGTAGGTCATGCGCTGGGTGGTGCCCACCTCAAACTCCACGTCCCGCTTCTGGAGCCAATCGATGGTATCTCCGGACTGGTTGATCCAGGCCCGGATGAGCCGACCGTTGACCCTAGTATGATGATGCCAGGCCATGGCATTGGTGAAAATCTCGTCCTTGTCGGATTTGATCATGGCTTGGCGGAGCACCGAACTCTCGCAGCCAAAGAGCCCCCGGGCCATGACGGCGTTGCCGCCGGCCCGCTTCTGTTTTTCGATGATGACCACCCGTCGGGCTCCCTGCTCAAAAGCGGATACCGCTGCGGAGATACCGGAACCGCCGCAGCCCACTACAACCACATCGGCCTCCATCCCGCCCTCGCCGGGGATCTCCGCACAGGTCAGATTTGGGATACCCCGGTACATAAACTCAATGGGAGGAGGGCCCTCCTCCGGAACTGGCCCGCAACCGCCGTTTTTCAGCTCATCCATGTAAAAACCTCCTGTCACACCGGGCCGGAACTATGGCCGCCCCGCTTATCTTTGTGATCAGTTTAACAAAATCAGTTTTTCGGCCCCAAGAGCGGTTTGCATACTCTTTCCCGGAACGAATGTACATTCTGCACAGGCCCGCCAAACAGCCGGTTTGCTTTTTGAGCAGAAAAACAATATAATGGAACATAGTTTTCGCGGAGGAGGCCTGTTCACAATGGGAGAGACCGTCAGCAGGATAGCCATGATGCACAAGTTGTTTCACGCCAAAACCCTGCCGGAAATGATTGGCTATGGCCGGGATCTGGTGGGTAATCCCATTATTCTCACCGATCTGGCCCATCAGGTTCTCTGCATGTCGGAGGAGCCGGACCTGAAAGACCCCAAATGGATGGAGATTGCGAGAAAACACTGTGTTCCAGTCAATCAGGCAGTGGCCCGAGTCCACCGGCGGGCCCTGGCGGAGCACCGTCCCATCCTGGATACAGACAATCAGAACTTCCCCATCCTCCGCACTGTCATTGCTCAGGGAGATCAGCTCATCGGGTTTCTGGAAATTCCCTGCTATAACGGCATTCCCACCCAGGAGGATTCCGACACCATCGCTTTTCTGGCGGACGTCATCTTTCTGCACCTGAAAAAAGAGCTCCGCTATATGGGAACTCCTCAGGACATGCTGGACTTCTTTATTGCGGATCTGCTGGAAGGGCACCATGCGGAGCCCGCCTACATTCAGGAGCGGTGCAACTACTTTCACTGGCATTTGGACGGCGATTTCCGGGTGGTATCCCTGCGGCCCCAGAGCGGGCAGGCTCTGGAGCAGCCGAACCTGGAGGTCACCCTGCGGCAGCTGGAGGAATTGCTGCCTTCCGCCACCTGTTTTGTGTATGCCGATCAGATCAAGATGATCCTGCCGGTCTGCCAAAACACCCTGAAGGACGGGGTTCTTTTCCACACCCTCATTGAATTTTTAACACAGCACGATCTGGAGGCGGGCATCAGCCGGAATACAGAATCCCTGCTGCAACTGGCCCAGGCCAATCTGGAATCCGACAAGGCTCTGGAGATGGGCCAGCTATTCCACAGTCAGGAGCATCTGTTTTTCTATGACAAATTCTCCGTCTACCACGCCCTGGAGGTATGCGGCAAGCAGCAGAACATCATGGACTTCTGCCACTCCGCCATTTTCATTCTGGCCACCTATGACCGGCTCCACGGCACCAGCCTGCTGGACACCCTCCACGCCTTTTTATTCTGCCACCACAGCACGGCGGAGGCCTCCGCAAAGCTGTTCATCCACCGCAACACCATGAACAACCGGATGGAAAAGATCACCGAGCTCACCGGTGTGGATCTGCAGGACGCCGAGGCCACCTTCCATTTGATGTTCTCTTTCCACATTCTTGAATACTATGGGGCCACTGTGGCCCTGGACTATGAGCAAAGAATGCAGCTCAATCCCACCCTCCGGCATCAATGATCTGCATTTTAACGTAAAAGAGGCACCGAGATGCTGCTGCATCTCGGTGTCCCCTTTTTAGCCGCCACGTGTTTCTGTATTTTCTGTCTAAATTTGATCTTTCCCCGTATTTCGTCTGTGGCACCAAAAAGGCCCTGCGGCTTTGATGCCGCAGGGCCTGAGGGGCTGTGAAGTTCTTTAAGTACAGTTCTATGTTCAACTTTCAATCGGTACTTTACGCTTGACGAGCATGAACACCAGCATGCCAATCATTCCGGCCAGAGAAACACCGGCGATTCCCACGGAAACATACACAAGGGTTTTCAGGTTGGCAATCTCTGTGCTGCCCATAGCAGCAGCCGTTTCCGCCGTCCGAACAACCCCGGCGTTCAGTTCGGTGCCGTTGGTGAGGGTGAAGACCAGTTCGCCGTTTTCGTTGATGGAAACGCCGGAGATCCCCGCGCCGTCAGCGCCTTGCACATTGCCGAGATTCTTCTCCGTACCGTCGGTGAGGGTGACAATCAGCTCGCCGTTTTCGTTGATCTCGATGTTGGCAATTCCAACGCCATCCGCGCCGTCCTGGCCATCTGCGCCGTCTGCACCATTTTTGCCGTCAACGCCGTCCTGGCCATCTGCGCCATTCGTGCCGGCTGCGCCATTCTGGCCAGCTACGCCATTCGCACCCGCGGCACTAATGCCGGTGTCGGTGGTTCCAATCCACCAGTTGCCGTTGCTGCCGACATAGGGGGTCTGACCGTCCTCGCCGTCTTTACCATCTTGTCCGTCCTGACCGTCAGCGCCGTCACTGCCTGTTGCCGGAATACCAGTGTCAACGCCGCCGATCCACCAGTTGCCGTTTGTACCTATGGTGGGGGTCTGTCCATCCTGACCGTCGGAGCCTGTGGCATTCACGCCCAGCGAAGACCAAGTGGCGCCGTTATCGTAGGACACCTCCCACTCATTGGTGTCAGGGTTGATGCGGAGCTGGGGGGTAACTCCGTCTTCCCCATCCTGGCCATCCTGACCGGTTGCGCCGGTGAGGTCAGACAGGTCAAGCAGGTTGGACCAGGTACCGCCCTCATAGCGCCACTGGATATAGCCGTTGGCCACCTGGAGCTCCACCTCCCGGCCGTCGGCACCGTCCTGGCCATCCTGACCGTCCGCACCGGCTGCGCCGGCGAGGTCAGAAATATCTGCCAGATCACGCCAGGCATCTTCATCCTCGTCCACATATTTCCACTGGATATGGGTGCCGTTGTTGCGCAGCTCCACTTCACGGCCATTCTGGCCGTCCTGGCCCGCAGGACCTGTGGCGTTCACACCCAGCGAAGCCCAGGTGGCGCCGTTATCGTAGGACACCTCCCACTCATTGGTGTCAGGGTTGATGCGGAGCTGGGGGGTAATGCCGTCTTCCCCATCCTGGCCGTCCTGACCGGCTGCACCGGTGAGGTCGGAAAGGTCCAGCAGGTTGGACCAGGACCCGTCCTTATAGCGCCACTGGATATAGCCATTGGCCACTTGCAGCTCAACCTCTCTGCCATCGACGCCGTCCTGACCGGCTGCGCCGGTGAGGTCGGAAATAGCCGCCAGATCACGCCAGGCATTGTCGTCCTCGCCCACATACCGCCACTGGATATGGGTGCCGTTGTTGCGCAGCTCCACTTCACGGCCATCCTGACCGTCTGCGCCTGTGGCGCTCACACCCAGAGAATCCCAGGTTTTGCACCTCCCACTCATTGGTGTCAGGGTTGATGCGAAGCTGGGGGGTGACGCCGTCTTTGCCGTCGTTGCCCTGCAGGGTGGAAAGGTCAAGCAGATTGGACCAGGCACCGTCCTCATAGCGCCACTGAATATAGCCATCGGCTACCTGCAGCTCCACCTCTCTGCCGTCCTGACCGGCTGCGCCGGTAAGGTCGGAAAGGGCGGCCAGATTGCGCCAGGCGTCATCTCCTTCGTCCACATATTTCCACTGGATGTAGCCGCCGTTGCTGCGCAGCTCCACATTGGTGGCAAGACTGCTCTGGGATACGGCGTAGAGGGTGATGGTTTCCCCGGGGGTCTTTCCCAGTCCGCCGGGAATTGTGGCGCCGCCGGCATATTCCGCTGTGAGGCTTCCCTTATTCAGGGCCCAGCCCATCTCGCCATCGCCGTCCGGCTGCTCCAGGGTGATGTCCTGCCCCAGGGTATAATCGATCTCCTGGGTCTCGTCCTGCTGGACATAGCGGATGGTGTATGTGCCCGGAACCAGCTCCGCTTCGCCGTCAGAATTCAGCCGGACGCCCAGGCTCGAATCGTCGGAGAAGAAATATTTTGACGGGTCCGACACATTCTGCGCATTGTAGCCGGAGGTAAAGGCCGTATACTGATTGGTGGTAACGCCAATGTAAGCGCCTGTATTCAGCGGGCCCTTGATCGTTACATAAGGCTTCACATTATTCTGAAGATTAAAGAAGTGAAGGTTTCTGATGCCACCTGAGAAAGTATTGTCTTTGATAACAGGCGTACCGCTCATCTCTATGGAACCATAAAAATTCACCTGCACACCGCCGCACATTGTGCTGGATTCGTAGTTGCCCGTAGCTGTATTTCCAGTAATACTGCCGCCGGTCATGCTGAAGGTACCTCGGCTTACTTCTACGCCGCCGATATTGCTGGCCTTATTGTCCGCAATGCTGCCGCCGGTCATGCTGAAGGTGCCATCGCTCGCACACACACCGCCGGCGTCGCTGCCAGAAACATTGCCTGTGATGGTTCCGCCGGTCATGGTGAAGGTGCCGTCATACATATACACACCGCCGCCATCGCCATATTCAGTAGTGTTGTTGGAAATTGTACCGCCGGACATGGTGAAGGTGCCACTACCAAGATATATACCACCGCCTCGCTGGCCAGTCTCATTGCCCGTGATGGCGCCGCCGGTCATGGTGAAGGTGCCACTACTAAAAAACACACCGCCGCCAGCGCTATTTGTGCCCATATCTTTGTTGTTCGCAATGGTTCCGCCGCTCATGGTGAAAGTGGTATGGTTTTCCAAATATACGCCGTTGCCACCAGAACCAGCAATATTGTCCGTAATATTGCCGCCGGTCATATAAAAGTGATTGCCAGGCTCCACGCAAACACCGCCGCCGCTGCCGACACTGTAACCGCTATAGCTGAGGCCGACCTGATTGCCCGTGATGTTGCCGCCCTCCAGATTGAATGTGACACCGCCGGAATCATAAGCTTCATCTGAATATGCCACAAGTACACCGCCGCCCGATAGCCTTGCATTTCCGCCGGTGACTTTGCCGGTTTCCCCTTCGGAGCAGTCAGTGAGGGTAAAGGTGCCGCTGTTGACGATGATGACGGAGTCAGTACCCGTACCCGTGAGGGTATAACCGTTGAGGCAGAGGGTGACTGTGCCATCCACGGTGAAATCACCTTGTACATTCTCCCCTAGATAGTAGTTGCCGTCCCCAAGCGCATATTTGCCGTCGGCGGAGACGTAGGTTTGAATGCTTTCAGCCGTCAGCTCTATCCATCCGGTGTGATCATGGGGATCCGCTGCCAGTGTTGCCGTGGGCAGGGCAGCTGCCAGCAGGCACAGGCAGAGCAATGCGGCAAAGAATCGTTTTTTCATCTTGCTTCCTCCTCTTTTCGGGGGTGCTATGCTGCGGTTGTTTTGCCCGTGGTGGCGGCATCCGGGGCCGGATGCAGGCGCCGCAGTCATTGCTGAATGGGTTCCAGTCTGCCAAATCTGTATACTGTACTATTATTTTACCGTAAGCACAGAGGCATTGCTATTACCCATTTTGACCCCTGAAATGGGGGAGGATCGCTTCTCTCAAGTGGTGTTTTTCTATCGGAGCATATACTGTTTCAGACTCTTCCGATTTGCCACCTGAAGCTTTTTCATGGCCTCGGAAATGTGGGTTTTTACCGTATTTGCGGAAATATTCAGGTGTTCTGCAATCTCCTGGGTCGTCCAGCCCCGGGCCGCCAGCATGGCAATGGCAAACTCGGTGGTGGTCAAATCGTCCGCCACATCATGCCCGGTCACCGGGTTATGAACTCTACGCCAGCCGGAAGAGAAACGATAGGTAATGTCGATAATTCGCTTGAAATCGTCCGGCCAGTTGGGTTTGATGGTGGCCTCCAGCATGGCGCCCAAAAGGCCGTGATGCTCCCCGAAGGCTTCAATCAAATCATCCGGGCGGGCAAGCTCCCAGGCTGCGAGAAGATGGGCCCGGGCCCGGGCCGTCTGTTTCATGCCCATATAGTCCATCACCGCCACCAGGTGTAAATAGATGGCAGAGATGGGGTAGGCACCGGCGCCCATGGCCAGGGTGGCTTCCACCATTCCTGCGCTAAGGGCATACTGCTCCTTCAGATACAGATAGTGGGCCTGCACATACAGGGCAAAGGCCCGCACACCGGGGGGTAGCAGCGGCAAAAACGACTCTGCCGGCGGTACTTCCTCCGGCAGAGGCAGGTGCAGCAGCACTACCGCCGCAAACGCCACAAAAGCATCCATGGCACGGGCCGCCGGATCGGTCTCTCCGCTGGCCTCCAGCGTCTTCCGGATTTCCTGCAAGGCACGGCGGGCATGGTCGATCCGCCCCATGGTCAGGCAGGAATAGGCGAACAGCCAGCAGGCCGAAAGCCGGATGCCCCGATCCTCTGCGGTGAGGTACCATTCTGTTTCCTGCATGGTCTTTTCTGCCTGCCCGGTGAAATAATGGTACTCTGCCAAAGCAATATCCTTTTGGGGGCCGGCTTTCATATTTTGAATGGTCTCCACACAGCGTCCCGGCTGAAATGGGGTGTTCATCAGGGGCATGAGGCTGGAAAACAGTTCCGGCGCTTTGGAGGCAGCAGCAGATGCGGCCTGTTTTTTCTGTTTACGGGGATCGCCGGGTTTCTCCGCATCTTCTGGAATGGCCCAGGAGCCGCCGAAGCGTTTTGCACCGGGGATACGACCCTCGGAACAGTATTGGTTGATACGGCGCCCGGACACGCCCCATTTTTCCGCCGCCTCCCGAATCGATAAATAACCTTCCATCTCGCACCTCCCAATAGATGAATCGTTTGTGTTCTTTAATCGTAGGACTGCTTTTATTATATACGAATTTTCGTAGAGTTCCAGCGACAAAGAAAGCGTGCCTCATTTCAAATCACTGAATCTCACTTTGTGCCGCTTCATATTCCAAAGCCCATGTTTCAAGCGCTTCTAAAACAGGGACAAACTTTGTGCCGACAGCAGTTAAAGAATATTCTACTCTGGGCGGGACCTCACGATAAATCTCCCGATGAATTATTCCATAGGCCTCCAGGGTGCGCAGCTCTTTTGTGAGGTTGGCTTCTGTCACTTGAGGCATTTTGCGTTTCAATTCGCTGAATCTCAAAACATGGCTTTGGCTCAGGTGATAGATAATCACCATCGTCCATTTACCTCGAATTATTTTCTGCACCTTCCCAATGGGACAAGCTTCAATATTGTCTGTATAATCGTTTCTCATAAAATCTCCAATACTATCATTTTAAATAGTACCTCTATTTTAATATGGTACTTGTATTTTTTAATTATAAAATCTAAGATTAAGTTTGTAACCCGTAAAAGGAGCTATATTTATGAATGTGATTATATTTGGGGCAACTGGAGGAATTGGAAAATGGGCCGTTAAGCATGCATTGCAAAGCGGTCACCATGTCACGGCCTATGTACGCAACGCACAAAAGATAACAGAAACCAATCAAAATCTGACGGTCATTCAGGGGGATATTCACGACCAGCAGG
>CABRZO010000016.1 GCA_902475455.1 uncultured Eubacteriales bacterium | reverse complement strand
GGTAGTTGGCCCCGGTGATGGTGAGCCAGAACACCGCCGCCAACAGGGCCAGCAGAATGCCTTCGCCTCGGTGCAGATGGGTGGAAGGGGTAAGTAAACTGGTTTTGATTCGGCTCAACATAAAAAACACCGTCCCTTTGCAATCATTTGACTGCATTGTGGACGGTGTTTTTTCATTTTATACGTTGTGGGTGAAAAAGGTCTCCTGATAGCTCTCCTTCAGCTTGGCGCACACCGCCCGGGCGGGGGCCTCCTGATCGAAGATGCCAAAGACCGTGGGGCCGGTACCCGACATACAGGCTCCCAGGGCGCCCTGAGACAGCAGGGTGTTTTTGATCTCCTGGATCACCGCTTGTCGGGCCGGAGGCAACACCTCTTCAAATACATTGAACATACGACGGCTCACCCCGATCAGGTCTCCCTGTTCCAGCGCCTGGATCACCCCGGCGGTATCCGGGTGGAAGTGGAGCTTCACCTCATCGATGCGGTGGAACAGCTCGGGGGTGGAGATGGGGAAGGCGGGTTTACAGAGCACAATATAGCACTCCGGCAGAGCGGGCAGCCGGGTCAGTTTCTCGCCCCGACCCTGGGCCAGCGCGGTACAGCCCAGTACGCAGTAGGGCACATCGGAGCCCACTTCCTCCCCCATCCGGGCCAGCTCCTCCAGGGAGAGGCCGGTGGAGAACCAGTCGTTGAGCCCCCGCAGTACGGCGGCGCCGTCGCTGCTGCCCCCGGCGGTGCCGGCACAGACCGGGATACGCTTTTCCAGCTCAATTTGCAGTCCTGCCAACGAAACTCCGGTGTGGGCGGCAAACACCCGGGCCGCCACGGCGGCAATATTCTTATCGGCGCCGGGCAAAAATCCCAGATTGGTGGTTAAGGAAAGCTCCGGATCAGCAGTCTGCCGCAAGGTCACTGTATCCGCCAGGCTGACGGACTGCATGACCATGCTGAGCTCGTGATAACCGTCCGGGCGCTTGCCCAGCACGTCCAAGGTCAAATTGATCTTGGCATAGGCCGGGATCTGCAGCTCTCTCATCGGATCCGCCTCGCTTCCAGGTAAAACCGTTTGTCCTGGGCCTCCCCCATGGAAAAGGTCTTTCGGGGCAGCACTCCGTCCCGAATCACCGTGGGAAACAGCGCTTCTTTGGCCATCGGGGGCAGCAGGAAGCCCACGTTGCCCGGCCGGGACGCCAGCTGCTCCACCACGTCCTCCCCATGGATGTAATCCACACTGCCTCCCACTTGAGGCAGGTAGTCATCCAGGAAATTTTGCAGGGTGCCCACCGGCAGATAGCTATCGGACTGGGGCACGGTGATGGTGGTGTGTTGACCCTGGGCAGTCATGACAAACTGCTGTCCCTCCCCTTCGCCGGTGTGGGCGCCGGGATAGGCGGCCAACAGAGCCTCC
Source organism: uncultured Eubacteriales bacterium (assembly GCA_902475455.1). Lineage (GTDB taxonomy): Bacteria > Bacillota > Clostridia > Oscillospirales > Oscillospiraceae > UMGS1766. The sequence continues at coordinate 22,206 of CABRZO010000016.1, read as the reverse complement.
AACAGGGCCTGGGGCTCCACGTCAAAGCACACCCGGTGGATGGGTTCAAACACCAGAGACGCATCGTGGAGATTCACCAACTCCACCAGGGCGTAGCGGGCTTGAGCTTCCTCCGGCGTTCCTTTTTTCTCCTGATAGTTGGCCTTGGCGGCGGCCAGTGAGTGGTTGCCGTCCCCCACCGCGAAGAGCAGGGGCGGGGCACCTTCCACCTGGTAGCGCTGTGCAAAGGCCGTCGGGTCCGCCAGGGCGGCCAAGTCTTCGGCAAACGCCTCCATCTGAGGTCCGGTGAGCCGGTAGCCGGTGATATGTCCCCCCTGCTCCATCAGGTCGAAGTCATAGAGCTGCTCCATCTCCGCCGTCTCGGCAGTGAAATGTTCGATCACCTCACAGGAGGGGTCGTCCATCAGCAGCATCACATGGGGCAGCTCCAGCGCCGCCTCCCGGCGCACCGCCACCCGGGGCGGAATCCGCTCCAGCACGGTGCGCTCGGTGGCCCGGATCAGGCTGCCGGCACCGGGATGATAGTCGTAGTCCTCCAGATCGATCTGGCCCACAATGCCCCGGCGCAGGGCGCCGTTGGAGAGACGGCGCTCCACATAGATAAGGCTCTCAGGCAGTTCCCGAAACAGGTTCCGGGCCAGATAGTCCTCCATGGCCGCATTGATGGTGGCAATGTGCTCCCGGGTGTGGCCGTCCTCCAGCTTTTGCTCCGGCAGGATGAGCCGCAGGGCGGAGGGATTCTCCCCCACCCGCTCCTCTACCCGGGCCCAGTAGTCGGGCTGGGAGGTGTACTGATCGCAGGCCACCACGCTCCACTGTTCCAGGTTCACTCCCTGGGGCAGCAGAATATCCGCCGGGCCAAAGCCCAGACGATTCCAAGGCTGATCCATAAACTCAGTCCATGGCCTTTCGGATGGCGTCCAGCAGATCGTCAAATTCCTCAAATGCAGGAATATCCGGGTAATCCGCCTGGATCTGAGGGGTGCTCCGGAACAGGAAGCCCGCCTTGCTGGCCTGGATCATCCCCAGGTCATTAAAGCTGTCGCCACTGGCGATGGTCTGATAACCAATGGACTGGAGGGCCTTGACAGTGGTGAGCTTGGACTTCTCGCAGCGCATCCGATAGCCGGTGATCTCCCCATCCGGAGCCACCTCCAGGGTGTTGCAGAACAGGGTGGGCCAGCCCAGCTTCTCCATCAGAGGCTTGGCAAACTGCTCAAAGGTGTCACTGAGGATGATGACCTGGGTCTCCCGCCGCAGCTGATCCAGGAATTCCTTGGCGCCGGGCAGCGGGTCGATGGTGGCGATAACCTGCTGGATCTCCTTCAGGCCCAGGCCGTGGGCCTTGAGGATATCCAGCCGGTAACGCATCAGCTTGTCATAGTCGGGCTCGTCCCGGGTGGTGCGCTTCAGCTCCGGAATACCGGTGGCTTCTGCAAAGGCGATCCAGATCTCCGGGACCAGGACCCCCTCCATATCCAGGCAGGTGATGTACATGGCGGCTCACTCCTTTAGATTGGGTGTTTTCTGGGAATCAGCGGTGCTTCAGGAAATGCTCCAACCGCTCCAGGGCGGTGGCCAGATCCTTGATGGAGGCGGCGTAGCAGGCCCGGACAAAGCCCTCGCCGCCGGGGCCGAAGGCGCTGCCGGGAATCACCGCCACCTGCTCCGCCTTCAAGAACTCGGTGCAGAAGGTATCGCTGTCCAGCCCCGAGGAACGGATGCAGGGGAACATGTAGAAGGCTCCCTTGGGCTCAAAGCATTCCAGGCCGATGGATCGGAAGCCGTCCAGCAGGAACCGGCGGCGGCCGTCATACTCCTGCCGCATGGCGGCGATGTCGTCATCGCCGTACTGCATGGCCTCGATGGCGGCGTACTGGCTCATGGTGGGAGCGGACATGATGCCGTACTGGTGGAGTTTGACAATCTGGCTCACCAGCTCCCGAGGGCCACAGAGATAGCCCAGCCGCCAGCCGGTCATGGAGTAGGCCTTGGAAAAGCCGTTGACCACGATGGTGCGCTCGTACATGCCGGGGATCTCGGCAATGGAGGTATGGTGTTCCTCCCCATAGGTGAGCTCCGCATAGATCTCATCGGAGATCACCAGGATGTTGGTGCCCTCCAGCACCTCGGCGATGGCCTCCAGGTCCTTGCGCTCCATGATGCCGCCGGTGGGATTGCAGGGATAGGGCAGCACCAGGGCCTTGGTCCTGGGGGTGATGGCGGCCTTCAGCTCCTCCGGGGTGAGTCGGAACTCGTTCTCTACCTTGGTCTCCACATAGACGGGCACGCCGCCGCTCATGGAGGTCAGGGGGCCATAGCAGACAAAGGAGGGGGTGGGGACGATGACCTCATCCCCGGGCTCCAGGCAGCAGCGCAGGGCCAGGTCCAGGGCCTCGCTGCCGCCCACGGTGACCAGCACCTGGCTCTGGGGGTCATAGGTGAGCCGGAACCGGCGGCTCAAATAATTGCAGATCTGTCGGCAGAGCTCCGACAGGCCCTTGTTGGGGGTGTATTTGGTGCGGCCCTTCTCCAGGGAACGGATGCCCGCGTTGCGGATATGCCAGGGCGTGATGAAATCCGGCTCGCCGATGCCCAGGGAAATGGCATCGGGCATCTCCTCCAGAATGTCAAAGAACTTCCGGATCCCAGAGGGGGGCACCGCCTGGATGCGACGATTCAGGACAGTGGAATAGTCAATCATACGAAACAGAACCCCTCTTCCTTCTCCTTCTCCCGGTTGAAGATGAGATGATTTTCCTTATATTTCTTCAGGATGAAGTGGGTGGCGGTGGACTGCACCGCGTCAATGGTGGACAGCTTCTGGGTGACGAAGTTGGCCACCTCCCGCAGGGTGCGGCCGGAGATAATGACGGTCATATCAAAGTCGCCGCTCATCAGATAGCAGGACTCCACCTCTTCATACTGATAGATCCGCTCGGCCACCCGGTCAAAGCCATCCCCCAGCTGGGGCTCCACCTTGACCTCGATGAGGGCAGTCACCGCCTCCCGCTGGGTTTTGTCCCAGTCCACCACGGCTTTATAGCCCACAATGGTGCCGTCGGCTTCCAGACGTTTGATCTCTGCGTCCACCTTCTCCTCGGATGTGCCGGTCATTGCCGCCAGCTGTTTGTGGGTCAGCGTGCAATCGGCTTCTATCAAGCGAAGCAACTGTTCCATAGTCGGTTCCTCCTGTCATAGGTCTCGTTCCGGGGGTGTCCGGAGCGGGTCATGGTGATATAGGGTCTATTATAGTGTCTCTCCCCCGAAAAAGCAACGGCGGTTTTCCAATTTAATGAGCTATTTTGTAAAAGAATCTCCCTCAAACCTCCTCCAAAAACAGCGGAACCAAAGGATTCCCATGATCCGCGGCATAGTACAGGCAGAGGGAGGCCTGGTAGCCATGGGTGTCCAGGGGCAGGTAGACCAGGTTCAGATTGATCTGAGGTTTGAACAGGTCAAACTCCGGCAGCACCGCCACGCCGGCGCCGGCGGCCACCATCAAAAGAATGGTCTCCGTGTCGTCATCGGTGATGATACTATTGCCCATTAGCTCCGGATCCAGATAGCGCCGAGGCAGCTGGGCAGTGCCGGGCACCCCCCGCTGAAAGTCGTGTATGATCAGCGGCAGCTCCTTCAAATCCGACTGCTTCACCCGCTCCCGGGCGGCCAGCGGGTGTTTGGGTGGCACCACTACATAGTAATTGTATTTGCCCAGCGGCCGGCAGACCGCCCCGGGATAGGTGAGCATCTCATGCTCCACCTGGAAAATCAGGTCATATTTGCCGCTCAGAAACTTGCTGCGCAGCTCGATGGCGTTGTCTCTGGACAGATTTAGGTTGACGCCGGGGTACTTCTCATGAAAGCTCTGAACACTCTTGGGGAATCGACTCATCTCAATATTCTTCAGATACCCCACATCCAGGGTGCCGGTCTTGCCGTTCTGCACCGCCCGCACCCGCTCCACCGCGTCCTCAGTCCGGGCAATGATACCCCGGGCCTCCCCCACAAAGACCCGCCCCGCATCCGTCAGCGTCAGCCGCCGGTTTTTGCGGGCAAACAGCGTCACGCCAAGCTCCTGCTCCAGGTTCCGGATCTGCTGAGTCACCGCCGACTGGGAGATAAAAAAGGCCTCCGCCGTCTTGGTGAAATTCAGGCTTTTGGCGGCGTCCAGAAAATAGTTTAACTGCTGCACCGTCACGTTTTAAAATCCCCCTTTGCTCAATCATAAGTTATTGCTTATTATATCCTCGGTTTTTCCCGTTTGCAACCCCAATAAACCGGTAATAGAATAAGCCCATAAGGAGGAAAAGAAGAATGCAGAAATCAGAACTCATTAAACGTTATCTCTTTTTCATCTTGGGACTGTTTGTCAACTCCCTGGGAGTTGCCTTCATCACCAAGGTGGATCTAGGAACCTCTCCCATCACCAGCGTCCCCTATGTGCTGAGCCTGGGATTCCAGCCCACCATCGGCCAGTTCACCGTGGTCTGGAGCCTGCTGCTCATCGCCTGCCAGGTGGCCCTGCTGCGCAAGAACTTCCAGCTGGTCCAGCTGCTGCAGATCCCCGTCTCCTTCCTGTTCGGCGGGTTTATCGACTTCTCCATGGAAGTGGTGCTGGGCTGGTTCACCCCCGGCAGCTACCCCCAGCGTCTGATCGTCCTGCTGATTGGCTGCCTGATCCTGGGCTTTGGCGTGTTCATGGAAGTGGCCGCCAACGTGGTGATGCTGCCCGGCGAGGCCACCAGCAACGCCATCCGTCAGAAAACCGGCAAGGAGTTTGGCACCGTCAAGGTGTGCGTGGACGTGTCCATGTGCATCATCGCCATTGTCATTTCCCTGATCCTGTTCCAGAGTGTCAAGGGCATCCGGGAGGGCACCATTGTGGCCGCCCTGCTGGTAGGCTTTATCTCCCGGCTGTTCAACCGCCTGCTGGGCGCTTCCACCCAGAAGCTGTTTGAGGTTCGCACCAGCGACAACTATCAGACCGTCCCCCAGGAACAAACTTCAAAAGGATAAGAGGTATCAATCGTCATGAAAAAAACCTATCTCTCTCTGGCCCTTATTTACCTGTTCGCCATTCTGCTGGCGGTGATTCCCGCCCTGATGGTCTGGAAGTGGCATCTCATGGCCGCCGGGGATCCCACCACCGTGCTGTGCCTGATCGCCAGCTGGGTGTGCGCCCTGCTGATCATGGTGGTGTGCACCTGGTACTACCATCAGATCCACACCACCGCTTCCCGGCCCGAGGTGTTAGGCAAAACCGCCGACTCTCCCGCAGCCTGATTCCGTCCCCGTAGAGTCAGGTTTTGGACAGATTGCCGCAGAAACCACCCTGAAGGAATCGTCTTTTTTCGGGCAAGGCGCCGAACTTTCATTTTCCGCTTACACCGGCGTTGAAACTGTGCTACACTGGAGCAGAAAGTGAATAAGCCCAAAACGCAGTGAGACGCACAAAACAGTGGAGGTCGCAACGAGTTTGCCGATTTTCCACTGTTTTTTTGGGCTCAAATCAAAATGAGACGATTTTATTAGGAGGAATTATTATGCCGCAAAACAAGAGAGAAAGCCTGATTTATACGGTGCTGATGTGTTTCCTGATGGTGCTTTGGATGAGCTTCTACAACGTGGCCCTGCAGATGGGCCAGCTCTCCCCCGCCGTCTTCCAGTCGGGATGGCTGGGCTTCCCGGTGGCCTACGTCTGCGGAATGCTGCTGGACTGGTTCGTGGTGTCCAAATTCGCCAAAGCCGTGGCCTTCCGCTTTCTGGTGAAGCCCGAGAGCAGTCCCATGCGGAAGATCATCGCCATCTCCTGCTGCATGGTGGTGGGCATGGTCTTTTTCATGAGCCTGTACGGTTCCCTGGAGGGCTGCTTCCACTCCGGCCAGTGGGGGCTCTGGTTTGTCCACTGGATGCGCAACATTCCCCGCAACTTCATTATGGCGCTGCCCTTTCAGCTGTTGGTGGCGGGACCCATCATTCGCCGGGTGTTCCGGCTGGCCTTTCCGGAGGGCAAGGTCCTGGCCTGAAACCCATGTTTTCATTTTCGGGCAAATGCGCCGCTTTTCGCAACCTTTTTCGTTCCATACAACAAAAATGTACAATTTTACCCCCCTTTTCCCGTCAGATTTGTACTTTTCTGCGGGGGCTTATGGAGCCGAAACCCTTGACGCTTCCAATCGTGGTGTTAAAATAGGGGACAGCAAACAGCATATATTTAATATGTATGTTTGCTGTGGCCATTTTTCATCCCAGCTGATACCCGTTAAGGAGGCTTCACCATGAACGAGAAAGCTCCCGGCACCCCTGAGACTCCCGCGCCCCAGGGGGACACCCAGCGCTTGACCTACGTCCTGCTGGTGGTGCTGATCATCTGCGGGGGAAATGGTTTGGGCATTTTGGCCGCCGGCCTTGTCTGGAAACTGACCCAGAACATCGCCGGAGCCATCATTGCCGTTGTTGCGATTACGATCATCGCCTTCGTATCTGCGATGGCGCTGGTGGTACATCACAACAAGAAGCAAAACTGATTGGCCGATCAGGCGGTACTCCGCCCGGTCAAAGGAAGGAAGTGAATCTGTTCCATGGATCTTTCTGAATTCCTTCAGGAAGAGCTACTGGATGAGACGGTGTTCACCATCCCCCTCGGCAAGAACGGAATCCCCATTTCGGAGTCCACTGCCGTGTCCTGGATTGTGATGGCCGTTATCATCCTGCTGTGCATCATCCTGGGCTCCAAGCTGAGGGTGGATCACATCTCCAAACGACAGGCCATCGCGGAATGCGTGGTGACCAAACTGGAGAGTCTCGTCTCCGGCATCGTTGGCGAGGGCGGCAAGTGCTATGTGCCTTATCTGGTCACTGTGCTGCTGTTCCTGGGCCTGTCCAACATCATGGGCGTATTCGGCATGAAGCCCCCCACCAAATCCCTGGTGGTCACCGCCTCCCTGGCGGTCATGAGCATCATCCTGGTGGAGGTGGCCGGGATTCGGGCCAGAGGTCTCAAGGGTTGGCTGCACGCCTTCATCGAGCCCATGCCCATTGTGGCCCCCTTCAACATCCTCGATGTGTTCACCCGGCCTCTGTCCCTGTGTATGCGTCTGTTCGGCAATGTGCTGGGCGCCTTCGTCATCATGGAAATTCTCAACCATGTGACCAAGATCTTTATCCCCTCCATTGCCAGCCTTTATTTTGACTTCTTTGACGGCATCCTTCAGGCCTACGTCTTTGTCTGCCTGACCGGCATGTATATCAAAGAGGCTACGGAGATCGCTGAATAATAAGGAGATTTCCACCCACCACTTTACCAAACATATCATAAAAAAGGAGATTTCATTATGACTGGTACTCTTTTGGCTATTGGCGCCGGCATCGCTGTCATCTGCTGCCTGGGCGCCGGCATCGGCATCGGCATCGCCACCGGCCACGCCTGCGACGCTATCGCTCGTCAGCCCGAGGCTTCCGGCAAGATCAACAGCACTATGATCCTGGGCTGCGCCCTGGCTGAGGCCACCGCTATCTACGGCTTCGTCATCGGTCTGATGATCCTGTTCGTACTCTGATCTTTTTCCATCCGGACCCAATAGAAAGCAGGTAACAAAGGTGCTTAGAATTGATATCAATCTGATCTTTACCGTGATCAACGTCCTTGTTCTCTGCCTCGCTGTCCGCATTTTCCTCTGGAAGCCCGTTCACAAGGTGCTGGCCCAGCGCCAGGCCATGGTGGACGCCTCCTTTGCCGATGCCGAAAAGGCCAAAACTGAGGCAGAGGCCCTGGTGGAGGAGCAGAAAGCCTTCCGGGCCAACATCGAAGGGGAAAAGAGCGCTGCTCTAGCTGAGGCCAGAAAGCAGGCCCAGGCGGAGAGCTCCCGCATTGTCGCCGACGCCCACAGCCGTGCAGACATCATCCTGCGGGAAGCCGAGAACGACGCCCAGTGCCGCAAGGAGGAGATCCTCCGGCAGGCCCAGGGCGAGATCACCGAGATCATTGTGGCCGCCACCGCCAAGGTGGCCGGCGTACCCGTCGGCGGAGACAGCGATCTCTACGACGAGTTTTTGAAGAAAGCGGGAGGTCAGCATGAGTAAGACCGCCCTGGAATACGCCGAGCAGTGTCTCGGCCTGGGGGTGCCTAAGAGCGCCCTGGCGGACACTCTGTCCATCTTCAAGGACGTGCCCGCCCTGCGGGATCAGCTCTGTGATCCCACCTTCCCTCTGGAACGCAAAAACGACGTTATTGACCGGATCGTCCCCATGGCCGCCCGGGAGCTTTTGAAGCTGCTGTGCGCCAACGGCCAGCTGGAGCTGCTGGACGAAATCTGCCAGAGCTACCAGTCCATGCAGCAGAAGAAATCCGGCAAGTTCTATGTGACCCTGCGCTACGTCACCCCTCCCAACGATAACCAGCTGGAGGACATCAAGAAGTTTGTCTCCCAACGCTACGGCGAGGAGCAGGAAGTGGTCTTTGAAATGGTAGAGGACCCCTCCCTGGTCAGCGGCTTCAAGCTGACTGCCGGCAACGAGGAGTATGACTGGAGCGCCAAGGGCCGTCTGGCTCAGCTGGAGCAGAAGCTCACCGGCCTGAAGGCTGCCAGCACTCAGGGCATCATCTCCATTCTCCGCTCTGAGGTGGAGGTCTTTGACCTGGCCGCCCAGTCCCAGGAGATCGGCGTCGTCCAGTCCGTGGGCGACGGCATCGCCGTCATTGACGGCATCGACCACGCCGCCTACGGCGAGATCGTTATCTTCGACTGCGGCCTCAAGGGCATGGTCCAGGACGTGCGCCGGGACAGCATCGGCGTCATCCTCTTCGGCAACGATATGGAAGTCAAAGAGGGCAGCCGTGTAGTCCGCACCGGCAAGAACGCCGGTATTCCCGTGGGCGACGCCATGCTGGGCCGGGTTGTGGACGCCCTGGGCGCCCCCATCGACGGCATGGGTGACATCAAAGCCGACGACTACCGGCCCGTGGAGCACAAGGCCCCCGGCGTCATCGCCCGGAAAGAGGTTAACGTGCCCCTGCAGACCGGTATTCTGGCCATCGACTCCATGTTCCCCATCGGACGGGGCCAGCGTGAGCTGATCATCGGCGACCGGCAGACCGGCAAGACCGCCCTGGCAGTGGACACCATCCTGAACCAGAAGGGCAACGGGGTCATCTGCATCTATGTGGCCATCGGTCAGAAATCCTCTACTGTGGCCCAGATCGTGAACACCCTGAAGCAGCACGGGGCCATGGATTACTCCATTGTGGTCTCCGCCACCGCTTCCGACTCCGCCACCCTCCAGTACATCGCCCCCTACTCCGGCGCCGCCATCGGCGAGCACTTCATGGACCAGGGCAAGGATGTGCTGATCATCTACGACGATCTGAGCAAGCACGCCCAGGCCTACCGTGCCATTTCTCTGCTGCTGAAGCGCCCCCCCGGACGTGAGGCCTATCCCGGCGACGTGTTCTATCTCCACTCCCGTCTGTTGGAGCGGGCCTGCCGCAGGGATGAGAAATTTGGCGGCGGCTCCATGACCGCCCTGCCCATCATCGAGACCCAGGCCGGCGACGTGTCCGCCTACATCCCCACCAACGTCATTTCCATCACCGACGGCCAGATCTTCCTGGAGACCGAGCTGTTCCACTCCGGCCAGCGGCCCGCCGTCAACGTGGGTCTGTCCGTGTCCCGTGTGGGCGGCAAGGCCCAGACCAAGGCCATGAAGAGTGTGGCCGGTACTCTGCGTATCGACCTGGCCCAGTACCGGGAGATGGAGTCCTTCACCCAGTTCAGCTCCGACCTGGACGACGCTACCCGGAACATGCTCAACTACGGCAAGAGCCTCTACTCCCTGCTGAAGCAGCCCCTCTATCATCCCATGAGCGTGGCCAAGCAGGTGGTGCTGCTCTGCGCCGCCAACGCCCGGCTGCTGGTGGACGTGCCCGGAGACCAGATGGAGTCCTTCAAGGAAGGGCTATACAACTTCATGGAGACAGACCACCCCGAGATCTGCCAGGAGATCACCGACTCCGGTGTCCTCTCCGACGATCTGAAGGACCGCATCATCGACGCCGTCAAGCAGTACAAGAGCAGGTGATCTCATGGAGAGCTTGAGAGACATCCGCAACCGGATCAACAGCGTGCAGAAGACCATGAAGATCACCAACGCCATGTACCTCATGGCGTCCTCCAAGCTCAAAAAGGCCAGAAAGGCCCTGGAGGAGACGGAACCCTATTTCGAATCCCTCCAGCGGGCCATCTCCAAGATCATTCAGCACACCGATCTGTCCAACGAGCGTTTCTTTGCCACCGACAAAGAAATCCCCCAGGACCAGATCCGCCAGGGCTATATCATCATCACCTCCGACCGGGGGCTGGCAGGCGCCTATAACCACAATGTCTGCCGCATGGCCGAGGAGGAGCTGAAGAAGTATCCCTACGATGTACTGTTCTGCATCGGACAGTCCGGCCACAGCTACTTTAACCGGCACCCGGAGCTTTCCTTCCGCATGGATGAGGAATACTGCTTTTCTGCCGGCACCCCCAGCCTCTGGCGGGCCCGGGATCTGGCCGATCACATCATTGAGCTGTTTCTGTCCGGTGAGCTGGACGCAGTCCATGTCATCTACACCAAGATGCAGAACGCGCTGGTGACCACCACGGAAATGATCCAGTTGCTGCCGCTGCACGGCGACCTTTTCCCCTCCAACAAAGTGGTGGAGACGGAGAAGTATATCGAAGATTTTGACCCCTCCCCCTCCGCGGTGCTGAGGAAGGTCATTCCCAACTATGTCAAAGGCATACTCTACGGCACCATGGTAGAGTCCTATGCCGCAGAGCAGAACGCCCGTATGGCCGCCATGGACAGCGCTACGGAGAACGCCAAGGAGATCGTCAGCAACCTCTCTCTGGAGTACAACCGCATCCGTCAGGCCGCCATCACCACCGAGATTACCGAGGTGGTCTCCGGCGCGGCTGCGCAAGAGTAACACAGGAGGTACCATGAAACAAGGAAAAATCTCGCAGGTCATCGGACCTGTCGTAGATGTCGCTTTCGACGGCGACTACCTCCCCCGCATCAAAGAGGCCCTGACCGTTGAACTGCAGGGGAGAACGCTGGTCATGGAAGTGGCCAAGCATATGGGCGGCCATGTGGTCCGCTGCATCCTGCTGGACGGCGCCGAGGGACTGGCCCGGGACATGACGGTCACCGCCACCGGCGACTCCATCACCGTTCCCGTGGGCGACGTCACCCTGGGCCGCATGTTCAACGTGCTGGGCGAGACCATTGACGACGGCGAGGCCCTGCCCGCCAACTGCCAGCGCTGGGGCATCCACCGCAGCGCCCCCTCCTTCGCCGACCAGAGCCCGGCGGTCCAGATTCTGGAGACCGGCATCAAGGTCATCGACCTGCTCTGCCCCTATGCAAAGGGCGGCAAGATCGGCCTGTTTGGCGGCGCCGGCGTGGGCAAGACCGTGCTGATCCAGGAGCTCATCACCAACGTGGCCCAGGAGCACGGCGGCTACTCCATCTTCACCGGCGTGGGCGAGCGTACCCGTGAGGGCAACGACCTGTGGACCGAAATGAACGAGTCCGGCGTTATCAAGAAGACCGCCCTGGTCTTCGGCCAGATGAACGAGCCCCCCGGAGCCCGTATGCGGGTGGCCATGAGCGGCCTGACCATGGCGGAATACTTCCGGGACGTGGAGCACCAGGACGTGCTGCTGTTCGTGGACAACATCTTCCGTTTCCTCCAGGCCGGCAGCGAGGTGTCCGCCCTGCTGGGCCGTATGCCTTCCGCCGTGGGTTATCAGCCCACCCTGGCCAACGACATGGGCGAGCTCCAGGAGCGCATCGCCTCCACCAAGAACGGCTCCATCACCTCGGTACAGGCCGTCTACGTCCCCGCCGACGACTTAACCGACCCGGCCCCGGCCACCACCTTTGCCCATCTGGACGCCACTACGGTGCTGAACCGTAAGATCGCCGAGCAGGGCATCTATCCCGCTGTGGATCCCCTGGAGTCCACCTCCCGCATTCTGGAGGCCGACGTGGTGGGCGAGGAGCACTACAATGTGGCCCGTCAGGTTCAGGCGGTGCTCCAGCGCTATGAGGAGCTTCAGGACATTATCGCCATTCTGGGCATGGAGGAGCTGGACGAGGACGATAAGCTGATTGTCAGCCGGGCCCGCAAGATCCAGCGTTTCCTGTCCCAGCCCTTCCATGTGGCCGAGAACTTCACCGGTGTCAAGGGCGTCTATGTTCCCGTGGAGGAGACTGTGGCCGGCTTCAAGGCCATCATCAACGGCGAGATGGACGAATACCCCGAGATGGCCTTCTTTAACGTGGGCACCATTGCCGACGTGAAGAAGAAAGCGGAGACTCTGGCCGCCGAGAACTGAGCTTGCGGGGTGCAGCATGAAGACATTTAATCTGAGAATCTCGGCCATCCGCCGGGACTTCTACACCGGCCCCTGCGAGTCTCTGGTGTTTACCACCCTGGACGGTATGGTGGGCATTCTGGCCGACCATGTGCCCACTGTGTACGCCGTCAGCGCCGGAGAGCTGCGCTTCACCGTCAACGGCCAGACCCAGGTTCTGGCGGTGGGGGATGGCATGGCCCGGGTAGCCGGCGACAAGGTCACCATTCTGGTGGACTTCGCCGAGCTAGCCTCCGAGATCGACGCTGTCCGGGCCCGGGAGGCCAAGGAGCGGGCGGAAGCCCAGATCCAGGCCCACCAGGACGCCCGCACCGTGGCCCATGCGGAGGCCGCCCTGAGCCGAGCCATGGCCCGCCTCAAGGTGGTTCAGAAGTCCAATCTTTCCTAACCCAAAGCAGCCCGGAGACCAGTCAAAAGTCTCCGGGCTGTTCCCATATCCGCATAAAACAGGCTGTCCCCGGCGGGACAGCCTGTTTTGTGTCTTTGGTTTAATTCTCACTGAACCGGGCCAGAAACTGCCGGGTGCGCTCCTCCTTGGGATGGTCAATAATCTGCCGGGGATCCCCCTGCTCCACCACGACGCCCCCGTCCATAAATACCACCTGGTCCGCCACATCCCGGGCGAAGGCCATCTCGTGGGTGACAATCAGCATGGTGGTGTTCTGATCCGCCAGAGAGCGGATCACCTTCAGCACCTCTCCGGTGAGCTCCGGGTCCAGGGCGGAGGTGGGTTCGTCAAAGCACAGGATATCCGGCTTCATGGCCAGGGCCCGGGCGATGGCCACCCGCTGCTGCTGGCCGCCGGAGAGCTGATGGGGGTAGAAGTCCAGCTTGTCCCCCAAGCCAACCCGTGCCAGATAGCCCTGGGCCTCCTGGCGCAGCCGCTCCCGGATCTCCCGGCGTTCCTTCTTGTAGTCAGGCTGTTCCCGAGCCAGCAGCTCCGGGGCCAGCATCACGTTCTGCAGGGCGGTGTACTGGGGAAACAGGTTGAAGGACTGGAACACGAATCCGAAATGAAGCCGCTTTTTCCGCAGATCCTTCTCCCACTGGCCCGATTTATCCGAGGCGTCAAAGAGGGTTTCGCCGTTGATGAGCACCTTGCCCTCAGTGGGCCGCTCCAGCAGGTTGATGCACCGCAGCAGAGTGGTTTTGCCGCTGCCGGAGGAACCGATGATGGAGAGCACCTGGCCCTGTTCCAAAGACAGGTCGATGCCCTTGAGCACCTCCAGGCCGCCGAAGGACTTCCGCAGCCCCCGCACTTCCAAAATTGCCATGTCGTCTCCCCCTCCTTACACCTTGAAATAACTCATCTTCTTCTCGATAAAATTAAAGAGAAGAGTCAGGATCCCGCTGAAGGCCAGGTAAAACACGCCAGTATAGAACAGCGGCCAGGTAATGCCGTCAGACTTCATAAAGCTCTCGCCGGACTTAATCAGCTCGCTGATGGCGATAATCCGGGCCAGGGAGGTATCCTTCACCAGGGTGATAATCTCATTGGACATAGGAGGCACAATACGCTTGATCATCTGCAGCAAAGTCACCTTGAAGAAGATCTGGCTCCGGGTCATGCCCAGCACCTCGCCGGCTTCCCGCTGGCCGGCGGGAACCCCCTCAATGCCGCCCCGATAGATGACGGAGAAGTAGCAGGCGTAGTTGATGACAAAAGCCACCACACAGGCCGTCAGCCGGCCATTGCCCCAGATGTTGTTGTCAAACCACATGCCGGGACCGTAGTAGATGATGATGAGCTGGAGCATCAGCGGAGTCCCCCGGATGATCCAGACAATGACGCCAAATAAGGCGCTTACCGGCCGAAACGCCGCCAGCTTAGGGTATTTCTGACCCAGGAAGCGCAGCGGTGCCCACTTGCTCATCGTTCCAAAGGCGATGAGCAGGCCCAGCGGCAGGGAAAACAGCAACGTCAGCGCAAAAATCTGTACCGTGGTTCCCAGTCCGTCCAACAGAGCGAGGGTAACTGTCGTAAACATGACTCTTTCTCCTTATGCCTTGATACATCTCAAAGGCAGAGGGCGCTTGCCCTCTGCCTTTGGGTTTCTACTGTGGGAAATGGGCTCACTCCGCCGGGGTGACAACCACCTGAGCGTTTTTGCAGTAAGCGTTGGTGCACTCCATGGCACCCATCACCTCGTCGGTGAGGGTCATGCCGTTCCACACTACGTCAATGCTCTTGGCGTCCAGCTCAAAGATCTTGTTGTCCCAATCAATCTCCACGAACTCAACCTCGACCCCCAGCTTCTCCGCCACAGCCCGGGCCATGTCCGCATCAAAGCCGATCCATTCGCCGTTGTCATCCTTGTAGTCCATGGGATCAAAATCAGTGACGCCCACCACCAGGGTGCCCTTGTCCTGGATATAGGCCACATCGCTGTCGGTCTCCGCCTGGGTAAAGGTCTCCACCTCACCCTGCTCCACCAGGGCCGCTTGGACACCGTAGGTCTCAGCAATCTGCTGCATGGTGCCGTCGGCATAGCTCTCCTGGAAGAACACGTTGATGTACTGGGCCAGGTCGCTGCCCTTCCGGCAGCCCACGCCATACTCCTCGCTGGTGAGCTCCTCGCCAAAGACCAGATCAGGGTAGCTGGTACCCTCGCCCACCATGGCGCCGGCCATCAGCAGGTCAATGACCGCGGCGTCGGAGGTACCGGCGTCCACTTCCATCAGAGCCCGGGCCTGGCTGTCCACGGAGTTGATCTCCCAGCCGTTCTCCTGGGCCAGGGCTTCACCGGCAGAGCCGGCCTCTACCGCGTAAACCGTAGTCTCTTCCTTGCTGCCGCCGCAGGAGGCCAGGGCAAACACCATGGCCAAGGCCAGCACCAGGGCAAATAGTTTGGTGATCTTTTTCATCTCTCAAAATCCTCCTGTTTTGCAAGAACAATTACTGTAGTATAGTAGCACACTAAACTGCCAATGTAAAGGCCTTTTCCCCGCTTTTCTTTTCTTTGGGGCTGTGCTATAATCAACTTAGAATATGATCTTTCAGGCGAGGAGTGTTTTTATGCCCGAGGAACATCAGATGACCATGGAGCAGGCCCTGCGGTATTTTGCCCAGCGGGTCCCTGAGGAGGCCCCCAACACCTTCAGCGGCCAGATGCAGCCGGAGCTGGTCTCCTGCGACGAGGCGGCCAAATCTCTGGTCTTCGCCTTTGACACCCAGGACTGGATGCGCAACCAAGGCGGGGCTGTCCACGGGGGCGTCATTGCGGAAACTATCAGCATCGCCATCAACGCCCTGGCCTGGTATTATGCCGGAATGCGCCAGAATCCGGTGGTTTCGCTGCAACTCTCCTATCCCCGGCCCGCCCTGATGGGGCAACGGATCTATGTCCGGGCCACCGCCGTCCACGCCGGGAAAAATATGGCCTACGTCTCCGCCCTGGCCTGGCAGCAAGACCGGGAAGACAAGCCCTTCGCCACCGGCACCGGTGTCCACTATACCGCCGCCGCGCTGGATGAGGACTAATAATTGCAGGAAAACTTGCGGATCTGTGCTGACTTTGCAGCCAGGTCCGTATGTTTATTCATTTCTCCTTCTTTTTTTGCATAACATTGTTCTTTTTCGAAGAAAATGAATTTCTTCTTGTAATTTCTTTCATTTCGCGCTATAATAACGGCGCAAGGCGACGGGGTCTTGCGTACACGGAGCATTTCTTCCTACTGAGGTGGTTTCCGGTGGCGTCTGGCCCTGGTCATCATTTTGGAAAAAGGAAGGAATGTTTTTTATGTCCATCAAGAATGCTTACCTGAACGGCATTTATGAGGATTTGGCCGCCCGCTACGCCGAGCAGTCCGAGTTCCTGGAGGCCGTCCACGAAGTGCTGGAGACCCTGGTTCCTGTGGTGGAGGCCGACCCCCGCTACGAGCAGCAGAACATCATCGGCCGCATTGTGGAGCCCGAGCGCATTATTATGTTCCGGGTGCCCTGGGTGGACGATCAGGGCAAGGTCCAGGTCAACCGTGGCTATCGTGTCCAGTTCAACTCCGCCATCGGCCCCTACAAGGGCGGCCTGCGCTTCCGTGACAACGTGAACCTGTCCATCATCAAATTCCTGGGCTTTGAGCAGATCTTCAAGAATGCCCTCACCACCCTGCCCATGGGCGGCGGCAAGGGCGGCTCCGACTTCGACGCCAAGGGCAAGTCCGACGGCGAGATCATGCGGTTCTGCCAGAGCTTTATGACCGAGCTCATCAAGCACATCGGCCCCGACACCGACGTGCCCGCCGGCGACATCGGCGTGGGCGGCCGGGAGATCGGCTACATGTTCGGCCAGTACAAGCGGCTGTCCAACAGCTGGACCGGCGTGCTCACCGGCAAGGGCCTGTCCTACGGCGGCTCCCTGGCCCGCACCGAGGCCACCGGCTTCGGCCTGTGCTACTTCGCCGACGCCCAGCTCCGGGACAACGGCAAGAGCTTCGAGGGCAAGAAGGTGGTCATCTCCGGCTCCGGCAACGTGGCCATCTATGCCAACCAGAAGGCCACCCAGCTGGGGGGCAAGGTCATTGCCATGAGCGACTCCAACGGCTACATCGTGGACGAGAACGGCATCGACTACAAGGTCATTCAGGTCATTAAGGAGCAGAAGCGGGAGCGCATCAGCACCTATCTGGAGTATGTCCCCTCCGCCAAGTACGTGGAAGGCTGCTCCGGCATCTGGAGCGTCCCCTGCGACATCGCCCTCCCCTGCGCCACCCAGAACGAGGTGGACGAGGCTGCCGCCAAGACCCTGATCGCCAATGGCTGCCTGGGTGTGTTCGAGGGTGCCAACATGCCCTGCACCCCTGAGGCCATTGCCGCCATTAAGGGTGCTGGCCTGCTGTACAGCCCCGGCAAGGCTTCCAACGCCGGCGGTGTGGCCACCTCCGGTCTGGAGATGAGCCAGAACGCCGAGCACCTGAGCTGGACCTTCGACGAGGTGGACAGCAAGCTGAAGGGCATCATGGAGACCATTTACGCCGACTGCGCCGCCGCCGCCGAGAAGTTCGGCATGAAGGGCGACATCCAGGCCGGCGCCAACATCGCCGGCTTCCTGAAGGTGGCCGACGCCATGCTGGCCCAGGGCGTGTGCTACTAATTCCCCAATTTCATAACGACAAAAACTCCGGTGCCCTGAGAGGGCACCGGAGTTTTCCATTACAATCGAAAGAAAGGGCCGCACCCGGTCGGGTGCGGCCCTGAGCAATTACACGTAGTTTCTGGGGTTCACGTAGACGCCGTCCTCAATGACACCGAAGTGGAGATGAGGGCCGGTAGAAATGCCTGTACTGCCCACAGCAGCGATGGTTTCGCCCTGGGTGACGGAGTCCCCGGCGCTGACGTAAAGCTCGCTGCAGTGCATATACACGGTGCTGACGCCACTTCCATGGTAGATTACCACATAGTAACCCCGGGAGGAGTTATAGCCCGCGTCAGTGACGGTACCGCTGGCCGCCGCATAGATGCCGGTGCCAGTGGAGGCGCCGATGTCAATACCCTGGTGATAGGTGGAAGCGCCGGCGGTGGGACTATCCCGGTAACCGAAATTGGATGTAATACGGGTGCTGCCGCAGGGCCACACCATGCTGATCCGGCCAGAGCCGGAGGCACTGCTGCCGGAGCTGTTGCCACCGGAAGGCTTCTGGTTCTCCGCAGCCTCCTGCTCTGCCTTCTCCGCCGCAGCCTTCTCCGCCGCCACTTCAGCATCATAGGCCTTCTGGGCCTCGGCGATCTGGGCGTCCAGATCCTCGGCCTGGGCTCTCAACTCCGCCAGCTGATCCTCATATACGTCAGCCTGGCTGTTGATCTCCGCGATGGCGGCGTCCACCGCCGCCTCATCGGCGGCCAGCTCCGCCTCCTGCACCTCCAGAGCTTCCTTGGCGGCCTGCTGCTCCGCCTGGCTGGTCTCCAGAGCGGACTTGGCATCGGCCACTGCCTGGCGTGCCTCCTCCAGCGACTGTACCATCTGCTGGTCATATTCCATGACATCGCTTACGAAGACAATCCGGTCCAGCAGATCCGTGAAGCTGGAAGAGCCAAACAGGATGGACCAATAGGACAGGTCCCCCTCCTCCTCCATATCCCGGACCCGCTCACAGAAGAGGGCGTAGTACTCCTCCTCCTGGGCCTGGGCCTCCTCCAGTTCCACCTGCTTGTCGGCAATCTGGACGTCATACTCGGCGATGAGGGCCTCGGTATTGGCGATCTGGGCCGAAAGGACGGAGATCTGCTGTTCCAGCAACGCCTTCTCGTTGAGCTTGGAATTTGCCTGGCTCTCCAGCGCGTCCAGCTGATCCTGCAGAGCGGAATCCTGGCTTTCTAGGTTGGAAGCCTGTTCCTTCAGGCTGTCCAGCCGTTCTGAGCTAGCCGCCTGTGCAACCCCCGCAGAGCCCGCCATCAGGACAACGGCCATCAAGGCGGCGACGGTTCCGGACATCACCCGCTTTACGCCGGCGTTTCTTCTGCCGTTTCTCAAAAAGCTCATCAGATTCACACCTCTCATCCTACCGCTAATGCAAAGATTTCCAACACAATGGGAATCAGCAGCAACAGCGCCATGGCCCCGGCAATCACCGCCACCATGATTCTGCGCCTGTCCCATCCGTATTTCTTTTTCTTGTGTTGCGCCATGGTCGCCTCACATCAAACCTGGAGATATTTGCGAATGGTCATCAAGCTGCCGCAGACGCCGACAACGAGACCCACCCCCGCGAAAATACCGGCCATGATGGGGGCCAGCTGCACGAAGGGGATCATGCTGACCAGCTGCATACCGGTAGAGGTGCGGATGGCGTTGATCAGCAGCTCATAGATGCCCCACTGACAGGCGAAGCCCACCAGTGCGCTGGCCAAACCCAGCACGATGCCCTCAAAGACGAAGGGCATCCGGATAAAGCCGTTGGTGGCGCCGCACATCTTCATGATGGCGATCTCCTCCTGCCGAGACAGGGTGGCCAACTTAATGGTGTTGGAGACGATAAACAGCGAAATAATCAGCAACACCGCCACCATACCGATGGTCACCAGGGTGACCACGTTGCGGACGGTGACAAAGCCGTTGGCCACATCCAGTGCGGCGGAGTAATCGGCAATACCTTCAATTGCCTTTACATTCTGGATGGTCTCCGACAGTAGGCTGATGTCCACCACACTGATGGAATACCGGTGGCGCAGCACCGAGGAGGGCAGACTGGAGTAAAGGTCATCATCCGCCCCCAGCTCCTGGAGGTATTCATCCATTGCCTCATCCCGACTGATAAAGGTGACAGTGGCCACATTGTCCACCGCTTCAATCTGACTCTGGAGCGCCCTGGCTTGGTCCTCGGAGAGAGAGTCATCCACATAGGCCAAAAACTCGTTCTCCGACATCAGTTTGTCGAGGTTATACTGAATATTGGCCGCCACCAGAGAAAAGCTGCCGGTGATCAGCAGGCAGGCGGCAATAATCGTAATTGCGGCAACGGACATAAAGCCATGGCTGAAAATGCCTCCGAAGCCCTCCCGCACATAATAGCCGAAATTACGACTCTTTCTTCTCTTCTTCTGTGTTTTCATAGATGTAGAAACCGTCCTCCTCGTCACCGACGACCACACCGTCCTCGATATGGATCACTCGCTTATTGAAATGGTTGACCAAGCCCTTTTCGTGGGTGACCACCAGCATGGTGGTGCCCAGGGCGTTGATACGCTCCAGCAGAGTCATAATCTCCAGGGAGCGGTCCGGGTCCAGGTTGCCGGTGGGCTCATCGGCAATGATAGTGCTGGGGTTGTTCACCAGGGCCCGGGCAATGGCCACCCGCTGCTGCTCACCACCGGAGAGCTCCCCGGGGAACCGGTCCTGCTTGTCCTCCAGGCCCACCAGCTCCAGCACATAGGGAATCCGGCGGCGCATCTCCCGGGGAGAAGCGCCGATGACCCTCATGGCAAAGGCCATGTTCTCATACACGGTCTTCTTGGCAATCAGACGGAAGTCCTGAAACACGATGCCAAGGCTGCGCCGAAGATAGGGCACCTGCCGGGGCTTAATGGTGTTCAGATTATAGCCGTTCACCATCAGGCTGCCGCCGGAAATGGGCTCTTCGGCGGTCAACAGGCTGAGAATGGTGCTCTTGCCGGCGCCGGACGGACCCACCAAAAAGGCAAAATCTCCGTCCTTCAGCTCAAAGGACAGCCCCTTCAGCGCCTCCGTCCCGTTGGGATAGGTTTTTTTCACATTACTGAAACGAATCATATGGATACCTCGTAATTTCGATTAGTTATAAGGTCCAAACACAAAAAGAATTATACATGTTCCGCGCAGTTATGTCAATTTAATTTCAAATTTTCACAAATGATGACAAAAAATGAAGCCGGCGCAAACCTGCGCCGGCTTCTAAAAATGGTTTCAATTACAGGTCAATTCCCCGGGAAGTCAGGTACTTTTTGACCATCAGAGCCACCTTAAAGGTGATGGCGTCGTCAAACTCTCTCAGATCCAGTCCGGTGAGCTTCTTGATCTTCTCCAAACGATAGACCAGAGTGTTACGGTGGACAAAGAGTTTACGGGCGGTCTCGGAGACATTCAGGTTGTTCTCAAAGAACTTGTTGATGGTGAACAGGGTCTCCTGATCCAGAGAATCAATGGGGTTCTTTTTGAACACCTCCTGGAGGAACATCTCGCAGAGGGTGGTGGGCAGCTGATAAATCAGCCGGCCGATGCCCAGGTTCTCATAGTTGATAACGCTGCGCTCGGTCTCAAAGACCTTGCCCACCTCAATGGCCATCTGGGCCTCCTGATAGGCCCGGGCCAGATCCCGGACGTGGTTGACCACGGTGCCAATACCGATGACCACCTTGATTTTCAGCTCGGAGGACACCGTCTCTTCAATGCCCTTGGCAATCTTATAGAGGTCCTTGGCGTTGGTGGTCTCCGTCACCTGCTTGACCAGGGCCACGTCGGTCTCGCTGATGGAAATGACATAGTCGGTCTGGCGGTCGGGATAGAGGCCCTGCACCACGTCAATGACCGACACATCCACGCTGCCCTCCTGACGGATCAGGAACACGGCCCGGGGCACCTCGGAGACAAAGTGCAGCTCCTTGGCCCGCAGATAGATGTCGCCCAGCAGGATGTTATCCGACAGAATGCTCTTGACAAAGGCGGCCTTGTCATGCTTTTCCTCAAAATAGGTCTTGGCGCCGTTGAGGGCCACGGCAGACATGGAACAGATGGTGCCCGCCAGGTCGTCCTCACCGGAGACAAACACGGCGTAGTCAAACTGGGCCCCCAAACCGTTCAGCGCCTTGAAGGTGTTGGCGTTCTGGACCACCAGTCCTCCGTGCTCCGCGGAAATGGCCTCCACGGAGTTGGGCAGGGTCTCACCAATGCGGGAAAGCTCACTGCAGGCGACCACAGCGCCGTTGGCATCGATCACACCAATGGTTCGGCTGGTACTCTCTTTCAGCTGCAAGACGACGCTCTGAAATACACGGCTAGACATGTTTGCTCCTTTCTCCCGGTTGAAACCAATGATGATTGTACAATCTCTCCAAAGTAAGATTTATTCTATCATCTCTCCTGGGCTTTTTCAATAGCTTTTTGATTCTTTTTTGTATAAAATGACGAATTATTTTTGCAGCTCCTTCAATTCCAGCAATTCCTGCTCCGTCAGCGGGCGAAATTCCCCCGGAGCAAGGCCGGGGTCCAGCTGCAGGGGGCCCATGGAAATGCGCTTTAACCGGAGGACGGGCTTGCCCCGCTGGGCAAGCATCCGCTTGACCTGATGGAATTTCCCCTCCCGCAGCGTCAC
>CABRZO010000015.1 GCA_902475455.1 uncultured Eubacteriales bacterium | reverse complement strand
GAGGGGGACGACGGCAACGAGATCACCGACCCGGTAACCCCCCAACTCCGGGCCATTGACGCCATCAATCCCTTTGACCGCTGCTTCCAGGAGGCCCGGGAGGGGGGCGTCACCACGGTGGTCACCGGCCCCGGCAGCGCCAACCCCATCGGGGGCCAGATGGCCGCCGTCAAAACGGTAGGGCGCCGGGTGGACGACATGATCCTGAAGGCCCCGGTGGCCATGAAGTTCGCTCTGGGCGAGAACCCCAAAAACTGCTACAACGACCGCCACGAAACCCCCATCACCCGGATGGCCACCGCCGCCCTGATCCGGGAGGAGCTGTTTAAGGCCCGGGAGTATCTGGAGAAGAAAGAGAAGGCCGCCCAGGATGAGGAGGCGGAGGCCCCGGACTTTGACCTGAAGCTGGAGGCCCTGATCCCGGTGTTAAAAGGTGAACTTGCCGCCCACTTCCACGCCCACCGGGCCGACGACATCGCCACCGCCGTCCGAATTGGCAAGGAATTTGGTCTGGACTTCGTCATCATCCACGGCACCGAGGCCCACCGGATTGCCGACCTGCTGGCGGAGGACGGGGTCCGGGTGGTCACCGGCCCCATCATCGGGGACCGGAGCAAGCCGGAGCTGGCCCATCAGCGGCTGGACAACACCGCCATTTTGAAGCAGGCGGGGGTACTCACCGCCATCTGCACCGACCACCCGGAGAACCCCCAGCAGTACCTGCCCATGGGGGCCGCCGTCTGTGCCAAGCAGGGCATTGAGGCGGAGGAGGCCATGGCCGCCATCACCCGGGACGCTGCCCGGATCGCCGGGGTGGCGGATCGGGTGGGCACCCTGGAGGAGGGCAAGGACGCGGACATCGCCGTATTCCGGGGCCATCCCCTGGAGATGAGCGCCACCGTGGAGGCGGTGTTCATCGACGGCAACCGGGTCAAGTGAGCCCCGGCAAAAAATACGAAAATATTTTCCCATTTTCATTGACAAGCCCTAGGTTTCTTGTTATGATAACAAAGCCGCTTTGAACAGGTATCAAGGGTGTGGTATGCCCATCCGCCTGCAACAGCGAGCCCGTATTAAAGGAAAGAGGTGCAACAAAGCATGACCGCAATCATTATGACCGGCGGCAAGCAGTACAAGGTGGCTGAGGGCGATACCCTCTTCATCGAGAAGCTGCCCGTGGAGGCCGGCGACGCCGTGACCTTCGATCAGGTTCTGGCCGTCATTGACGATGAGAAGGCTACTTTCGGCACTCCCGTTGTGGAGGGCGCCAAGGTGGAGGCCACCGTGGAGAAGAACGGTAAGGGCAAGAAGATCGTCGTCTTCAAGTACAAGCCGAAGTCCGGCTACAAGCGTAAGCAGGGCCATCGTCAGCCCTACACCAAGGTCACCATCAACAGCATCGTTGTTGGCTGATTTATGACTACCGTAGCATTCACCATGGAGGGCAGCCGGATCACCGGCTTCACCAGCACCGGACACAGTGGTTACGCCGAAGAGGGCAGCGACATCGTCTGCGCCGCCGTCTCCAGTACCATCGGCCTGGTGGAATGCGCAGTCAACACCGTGATGGGATTGGCGGCCAGCGTCAAAATTGACGCGGACAAGGCCAGCATATCCCTCCATCTTCCCGGCGGTCTCTCTGAAGAGATTGACAACACCTGCCAGACCCTGCTGGTCTCGCTGATGGTGTATCTCACCGATCTTCAGGACGAGTACCCCGACTATCTTACCGTTTTGGAGGTGTAAAAGACCTATGAAGATTTCCATTCAGTTCTTCGCTCATAAAAAGGGCGTCGGTTCCACCAAGAATGGCCGTGACTCCAACTCCCAGCGTCTGGGCGTGAAGCGCGGTGACGGTCAGTTCGTCCTCGCCGGCAACATCCTGGTCCGCCAGCGCGGCACCAAGATCCATCCCGGTACCAACGTGGGCATCGGCTCTGACGATACCCTCTTTGCACTGAAGGACGGCCGCGTCAAGTTCGAGCGGCTGGGCAAGGACCGCAAGCAGGTCTCCATCGTGGAGATCGCTCAGTAATCATTGTTACTGACAACGCCCCGAACATAGGCTGTTCGGGGCGTTTCTTCTGTTCCGGCCCCTTAGGGGGCGAAACCCAGGCTTACAAGGAGGGATAAGCGATGGCAGGTTCCTTTGTGGATACCGCCCGAATCACGGTGAAAGCGGGCAACGGCGGCAACGGTGCGGTGGCCTTCCACCGGGAGAAATATGTGGCCGCAGGCGGCCCTGACGGCGGCGACGGCGGCCGGGGCGGCAACGTGGTGCTGGTGGTGGATGACAATATGTCCACCCTGATGGACTTCCGCTACAAGCGCAAATACACCGCCCCCAACGGGGTGGACGGCTCCGGCTCCCGCAAGACCGGCAAGGACGGTCAGGATCTGGTAATCCGGGTACCCCGGGGCACCGTGGTCCGGGACGCGGAGACCAACGAGATCATTCACGACATGTCCGACCCGGAACCCTTCATTCTGGCCCGGGGAGGCCGGGGCGGCTGGGGCAACCAGCACTTCGCCACCCCCACCCGGCAGGTGCCCCGGTTTGCCAAGGCGGGCATGTCGGGCGAAAGCCGGGAGGTCACCCTGGAGCTGAAGCTGCTGGCGGACGTGGGTCTGGTGGGCTTCCCCAACGTGGGCAAATCCACCCTTTTGAGCGTGGTGTCAAAGGCCCAGCCCAAAATCGCCAACTACCACTTCACCACCCTGTTCCCCAACCTGGGTGTGGTCTATGTGGATGAGGGGGTCAGCTTCGTCATGGCTGACATCCCCGGCATTATTGAGGGGGCCAGCGAGGGTGCCGGCCTGGGCCACGACTTTCTGCGGCACATCGATCGGTGCCGGCTGCTGGTCCACCTGGTGGACGTGTCCGGCAGCGAGGGCCGGGACCCCATCCAGGACTTCGACACCATTAACCAGGAGCTTAAGAGCTACTCCCCGGAGCTGGCCAGCCGCAAGATGATTGTAGTGGCCAACAAGACCGACATTCTCTATGACCCCCAGCTGCTGGCCGACTTCAAGGCCCATGTGGAGGGGCTGGGCTATCAGTGCTTTGAGATCTCCGCCGCCGCCCATATCGGCGTCCGGGAGCTGGTCAACGCCATCGCCGCGGAACTGGCCCAGCTGCCCCCGGTGAAGGTGTACGAGCCCGAGTATGTGCCCAGAGCCCCCAAGATCGACACCTCCGGCGACGTGACCATCGAGCATCAGGACGGCGTCTGGTATGTGGAGGGCGAATGGCTGGAGCGGATGCTCATGAGCACCAACTTCAAGGACCCGGAGTCCCGAAACTGGTTCGATCTGCAGCTGCGCAATTCCGGTCTCTTCGACCGACTGGAGGCCATGGGCATCCAGGACGGCGACACCGTCAGCATGTACGAGCTGGAATTCGAGTACGCCCGGTAATCTGATTTTCTCCCCGCCCGGCCCCGGCAACCTCCCGGGGCCGGGCGTTTTGCGGTCTAAGTCGGAATTTTGTGGGCATTTTTTACGCCTCCGGCGAGAATTTACAAACTGTTCTAGACTTCTCCCGGAAATGCGGGTAGAATGATAGCATTGAAAAGAAACACCCGGCTTCAGCAGCCGAAGGAATGGATATTGTGCCAGGGAGGTACCAAAACCGTGAAATTCCTCAGCGATAAAATAGACCGCTTTTGCTATAAGCACCCCAGGTTCGGCATCCCCAACCTGATGCTGGCTATCGTAATCTGTAATGTAATTGTCTACATGCTGGACATGGTGAGCCGGGGCACCCTCTCCCCCCTGCTCTACTTCAGCCGGTATTACATCCTCCAGGGGCAAATCTGGCGGCTGATCACCTTCATCTTTGTCCCTGGTAGCCAGGGAATCTTCTGGTTCCTGTTGGCCATGTATTTCTACTGGTTCATCGGCAGCAACCTGGAACGGGAGTGGGGCGCCGGCAAATTCACCATCTACTACGGTACCGGCGTGATTATGACCATCATCTGCGGCCTGTTCACCGGCTACGCCAGCATGAGCTATGTGAACCTGTCCCTGTTTTTGGCCTTCGCCACCCTGTTCCCCAACCTGCAATTCCTGGTTTTCTTCATCATCCCGGTGAAGGCTAAGTGGCTGGCCTGGCTGGATGCGGCCCTGCTGGGCATCAACCTGATCTCCGCCCTGGTCACCCTGCGCTGGGGCAGCGCCATTCTGATTGTCATCAGCTTTTTGAACTATCTGATCTTCTTCTGGTCGGATCTGATGTATTATGTTCGTCGCCAGCGCCGCAGCACCAGCCGCCAGGCCATGAACTTCAAGCGGGCCGCCCAGGCCAAAAAGGAGGCCAAGGGCTATATCCACAAGTGCGCCGTCTGCGGCCGCACCGACACCGACTACCCGGATCTGGAATTCCGGTACTGCTCCAAGTGTGTGGGCTACTACTGCTACTGCATGGACCACATCAACAACCACGTTCACATCACCCAATAACGCAAAGAAACAGCCTCGGGTCATGGAAACCCGAGGCTGTTTTTCATGGTCTGATGATCAGAGAGCCGCCTGGAAAATGGCCACCCGATCCTCGTACTTCAGCACCTTCACGGTGCCCTCCGCCACTGATTTGGCTGCCATCTCCTCAATCTGGGCCTGAGTGGGGGCGATGCCTAACTCCGCCATGGAGGTGGGCATCTTGATGTCCCGGTAGAACTGCTCCACCGCCTGGATGCCCTGCTCCACGATCTCCGCATCGGTGCCCTCACCGGTGACGCCCATGACATTGCGGGCAAACTTCACGAAGCGGTCAGGACGCTCCTGCCACACATACCGGGCCCAGCTGCCCCAGACGGCGGCCAGACCGGCCCCGTGGGCCACGTCAAACATACCGCCCATCTCGTGCTCCAGCAGGTGGGTGGCCCAGTCACCCCCATCGGTGCCGCAGCCGGTGAGGCCGTTGTGGCTCAGAGAGCCCGCCCACATGATTTCCGAGCGGGCCTTCAGATTGCCGGGCTCCTTGGCTAGAATCCGGGCGTTGTCCATGACGGTGCGCATCAGCGCCTCGCTGATGCCGTCGGTCAGATCCAGATTCTCCGGCTCGGAGTTGAAATAGCGCTCCATGGTGTGCATCATGATGTCCACACAGCCGCAGGCGGTCTGGTAGTCGGGCAGGGTAACGGTGAGCTCCGGATTGAGCACCGAGAACACCGGCCGGCTCAGATCGCTGGAGCAGTCCCGCTTCAGCCAGCCCTCCTCATTGGTGATGACAGAGGAATTGCTCATCTCGCTGCCGGCGGCGGCAATGGTGAGCACGGTGCCGATGGGCAGGCAGGCCTCAGGCTCCCGGTCGGTGGAGTAGAAGTCCCACACGTCTCCCTCATTGGACACGCCGTAGCCGATGCACTTGCAGGAGTCGATGACGCTGCCGCCGCCCACGGCCAGCAGGAAGTCCACCCCCTGCTCCTTGCAGAGGGCGATACCCTCCCGGGCCTTGGACAGCCGGGGATTGGGCACTACGCCCCCCAGCTCCACATAGGCCACTCCGGCCTGATCCAGGGAGGCCTTGATCCGATCCAGCAATCCGGTGCGCTGGACGCTGCCGCTGCCGTAGTGGATCAGCACCTTTTTGCACTTCTGCGCCCGGACCAGGTCGCCCACCTGGGCCTCGGCCCCCAATCCAAAGACTACCTTGGTGGGGGTGTAGTAAGTGAATCCGTTCATTTTAACAACGCCTCCTTGTCGTAGTAGCGCAGGGTGGGCACGCTGACCCCCATCCGCTTTGCCGCAGCGCTGATGGGATAGGTCACGGTTTTCGCCCCCTTTGATCCCCCTGGTTTTCACCCATAGTATAAAACCTAAAGTACACTTGAGGTCAAGTAATTTCCGCTTTTTTCTGGTTTTCTTTTTTTCGCGTTAAAAGGACGCTGTCTCTCCCGGGAGAAACAGCGTCCTTTTGTTTCAATCCTTCAGCAGCACCGGCCCCTGGCTCCAGCTCCAGCCGTTGGGCATAGGCCGCTCCAGGCACAGCCCCCAGAGGTCGTCGGCCCGGCGGCCCTGGGCAAACAGGGCCCCGGCCTCCCCCTCCAGTTTTCGGCCGTGGGCGGGCTTTGTCACCACCGGCAGGGCGCTCCGGGTCTTCATCTGCCGCAGTAGCTCCAGCCCCCGGGGGGTGGCCCCCAGCACCCGCAGGTAAGGCACCGTTTGGGGCAGTGCGGTCAGCCCCAAAAAAGCCCGGAGGGCAATGCGGCGGATCCGGGCGTGGGCGTAGCGCTTGGACTTGGCCAGGGCATAAAACTCCTCCAGGCTCCCGGCCTGGGCCGCAGCGCGGACCAGCCGGTGCTCCAGCCCCTCGGTGCAGTCGGCAATGGCGAAAAAATCCGCCTCCGTCATGGTGCGCAGCCGGTAGAGCACGCCCCGCTCCGCCCACTGGAGGCTTCCGGGACACCGGCCCTGCCGGAACTCCCGCTCCAGAATCTCCAGGCTGGACCGGGGCAGCAGCTCCCCGGCCTGACGCCACTGCCCCGCCAGCAGCAGCTGGCGGACCCGGGAGGCGGACTGACTGCCTCCGTGGTCTCCTCCCCGCCGGGGGATGGCCAGGGCGGCTTTCTCCCGGGGCCAGAACCGAAGATATTCCGTGGCCAACAGGTCGTTGGCCCCCTGAGGCAGTTTCTCCCCCAGCACCTGCTCCAGGGCCTGATGCCGGGCGGCGGCAAAGGGCAGCCCCTGGGCCACAAAGGCCTTCAGCGCTTGCGGAAAATTCTCTCCCTCCAGGGCTGCCGCCATTCGGCGCAGGGTGTGCTCCTCTCCGGTCTCGCTGCCAAAGCACAGGGTATCCACCACCCCGGTGGCCAGCAAAACCTCCACTCCGCCCCGGGCAAAGGTCTCCGCCGAGGCGGTGGCAAAGGGCAGGGGCAGCTCCAGTACCAGGTCCGCCCCGCCCCGGAGGGCCATCTCCGCCCGGGCCACCGGGGGACAGATAGCCGCCCCGCCCCGCTGGGTAAAGCTGCCGGACATGGCCACCACCACTGGGGGGTCCTCCCCCAGTCGGCGCCGGATCTCCCGGATCAGATATTGATGCCCCAGATGAAAGGGGTCAAATTCCGCTACCACGCCGGCTACGGCCATATCGCTCACCTCATGTTTCAAAAAAGTCTTTTCAAAAAAGAGTAAAAAATGGTTGTCCTTTCCGGACAAAAGTACTAAAATATAAATGACGGATCGGCTGCAAAAAATTCCGTCCGTCTCATTTTATCCCATCCGCGTTTCTTTGCGCAAGCAAAAAACAGTTTTTATGTAAGGAGATTGGATTCCAATGAACGTACTTGTGATCAACGCTGGCAGTTCTTCCCTGAAGTATCAGCTTCTGAACCCCGAGACCGGTGTTCTGCTGGCCAAGGGCCTGTGCGAGCGCATCGGCATCGACGGCAAATTCACCTACAAGCCCCAGGTGGAGGGCAAGGAGAAGCTGGACGCTGTTGACGTGGCCATGCCCACCCACTCCGAGGCCATTCAGACCGTGCTGAACGCCCTGGTGGACCCCACCAACGGCGTCATCGCCTCCATGGACGAGATCGACGCCGTGGGCCATCGCGTGGTGCACGGCGGCGAGAAGTTCGCCTCCTCCGTGCTCATCACCGATGAGGTCATGGCCGCCATCGAGGAGTGCAATCCCCTGGCCCCCCTGCACAACCCCGCCAACATCATCGGTATCAACGCCTGCAAGGCTGTGCTGGGTGACAAGGTGCCTCAGGTGGCCGTGTTCGACACCGCCTTCCATCAGACTATGCCCGCCAAGGCCTACATCTATCCCATTCCCTATGAGTACTATGAGAATGACAAGATCCGCCGGTACGGCTTCCACGGCACCTCTCACCGCTATGTGTCCAAGCGCTGCGCCGAGATCCTGGGCAAGGACCCCTCTGAGTTGAAGATCGTCTCCTGCCACCTGGGCAACGGCTCTTCTCTGGCCGCTGTGGACGGCGGTAAGAGCATTGACACCTCCATGGGCCTGACCCCCCTGGCCGGCCTGCCCATGGGCACCCGTGCCGGTGATATGGACGCCGGCGTCATCGAGTTCATCGCCAACAAGTACGGCATGAGCATGGGTGATGTGGTCACCATGCTGAACAAAAAGTCCGGCGTGCTGGGCATCTCCGGCGTCTCCTCCGACTTCCGGGACATTGAGGACGCCGCCGCCAAGGGCAACAAGCGTGCCGCCCTGGCCCTGGAGGTCTTTGAGTACGACGTGCGCAAGCTGATCGCCGAGTATGCCGCCGCCATGGGCGGTGTGGACGCCGTGATCTTCACCGCCGGCGTGGGCGAGAACAGCCCCGAGCTGCGGGTGGAGTTCGTCAAGGGACTGGAGTTCATGGGCATCAAGCTGGACGAGGAGAAGAACAAGGTCCGCGGCCAGGAGCGCATCGTCTCCACCGACGACTCCAAGGTCAAGGTACTGGTGATCCCCACCAACGAGGAGCTCATGATCGCCATGGACACCATGGAGATCGTCAAGGGCTGATTGCTGCTTACAATCTTTGACAGCGGCCGCAGGCAGAATTTGCCTGCGGCCGTTTTTTCCGCCCTCCAGGGCCGGGCAAAACCCTCTTGACGGCCCGGAGGGAAACTCCTACAATGGGGTCAGGCATTCAAAACGCCTGCCAAAGCAGGCCGGAAAGGAAGGAATCTCCATGAAATCCATTAAAGTCCAAACCCTGACCCAGGAGGCCTTTGCCCCCTACGGCAAAGTGCTCACCGTGGAAGACCTGGAGCCCGCCGGCGGCAACCCCGCCAGCCACTACTGGTATCCCCAGGTGGCAGTGGTGGACGCCCCCACCTCCATCAATCTGATGCCCATTTTCCCCCGCCCCTTCACCGTCCAGAACTTTGAGGCCCACGACCACACCGCCGAAAACCTGATCTCCATGGACGGCCCCGTCATCGTGGCGGTGGCTCAAAAGGGTGAGCTGAAGGAGGAAAACGTGGCCGCCTTCCTGGTGCCCCAGGGTATGGGAGTCTCCATCGACGCCCAGGTGTGGCACTTCGTCCCCTTCCCTCTGGGCAGAACCACCATGTGCGCCGTCATTTTCGCCAACGGCACCAGCTCCAACGACATCTATTTCAAAGACCTGCCCGAGGTGCTGGAACTGACCCTGTGATTTGATTTCACACGCCCCGGAGGGCGGCCCAGCCGCCCTCCAGGGCCACCTCATGCGGCAAAAAAACTTTGTTTTTTCGCTTGACAGCTGGGATTGCCCCTGCTATAATAACTCAGTAAAACAAAGCAGGAATGGTATCCCATCCTCACCCTCAGCTCTGCAGCGAATGGGTTAACACAGTTTTTTCTCTCTTCCTCAGCCATCGCAGCGGAAGGGATTTGTGTTGTGCGGATGCCGTTTCGGTATCCGTTTTTTGTTTATCGTTTTCATGGAGGTGTTTCGGTATTAGCACTAAGACGCAAGATCATCAGATCAACGAAGAGATCCGCGACAAGGAAGTCCGTCTGATCGGCGCCGACGGCGAGCAGATGGGCATTATGAGCTCCGCTCAAGCCCTGCAGATCGCCGAGGATGCCAACCTGGATCTGGTCAAAATCTCTCCCAAGGCTGTTCCCCCGGTCTGCAAGATCATGGACTACGGCAAGTTCCGCTTCGAGCAGGCCAAGCGGGAGAAAGAGGCCAAGAAAAATCAGCATGTGGTGGAGATCAAGGAAGTCCGTATGTCCCCCGGCATTGACGTGGGCGACTTCAACACCAAGCTGCGCTCCGCTCAGAAGTTCCTGGGCGAGGGCAACCGGGTCAAGGTCACCGTCCGCTTCCGGGGCCGTGAGATGGCCCACACCGAGATCGGTCTCAATCTGCTGAAGGATTTTGCCGCTCAGTGCTCCGCCATCGCCAATATGGATAAGTCCCCCAAGCTGGAGGGCCGTCATATGTCCATGTTCCTGGTGCCCAAGACGCCCAAGGAGCTCAAGAAGGACGCCAAGGAACGCGAGGCCGCCGAGGCTGCCGCCAAGGCCGCCCAAGAGAATCCGTAACCACGGCCGGCTTATTGCTAAGCCGGATGAAAGGAGAAACCTATTATGCCTAAGCTGAAAACCAAAACCCACAGCGGCGCTAAGAAAAGATTCAAGGTCACCAAGAACGGCCATGTCAAGCGCGCTCACGCTTTCACCAGCCACATTCTGACCAAGAAGACCACCAAGCGTAAGAGAGGCCTCCGCATGGGTGCCTATGCCGACGTGACCAACGAGGCCACCGTCCGCAAGATGATCCCTTACAAATAAGAAATTCACTCACCCTTACTATAGGAGGCATTTAAAATGGCAAGAGTTAAACGCGCTATGATGACGCGCAAGAGAAGAAATAGAACCCTGAAGCTGGCCAAGGGCTACTGGGGATCCAAATCCAAGCACTTCAAGATGGCCAAACAGGCCGTCATGAAGTCCGGCGCCTATGCCTATGCCGGCCGCCGGATGAAGAAGCGTGACTTCCGTCAGCTCTGGATCACCCGTATCAGCGCCGCCTGCAAGGCCAACGGCATGAACTATTCCACCTTCATGCACGGCCTGAAGCTGGCTGAGATCCAGATCGACCGCAAGATGCTGGCCGAGCTGGCTGTCAACGACAAGGCCGCCTTCACCCAGCTCACCGAGCTGGCCAAGGCGAAGCTGGCCTGATTTTACAGCGTACACAAAAGACCGATGGACAAGCTCCATCGGTCTTTTTTCTTGCAGGAACCAAGGGCGCCGCAGCTTTGCTGCGGCGCGCCAATCATCATTCTTTGGTCTGTTTGCGTTCCTCTACCCGCTGGCGGATGCGCCACTCTTCCACATACTTGTCCAGCCCACGGGGAATGGGGTCTCCCTCGTTCCAGTAGTCCAGCAGGCTGAGTTTGGGCTGCTCTCCCAGGGTGGCCGGGTCCGGCAGCTCCACCATAGTGGCCACACACCGATTGATCTTGACCCCCTGTTCATGGAACACCGCCTCAAAATCCGTCATAATGGTGTCGGGATCGTCGGCGTGGAGGTCAAAGGTTACCTCACTGAGCCCAAAGCCCGCCCGGGGGAACTGGGTCAGAGAAAATTCAAAGAGGGGCTTGTTGTCAGTTTTAAAGTGGATCTGGCCGCCGAGGCTCAAAATCTCCCGATAGGACTTCAAAAAAGCCTCATAGGTGAGCCGCCGCTTGGCGTGGCGCTTGCTGGGCCAGGGGTCGCAGAAGTTGATATACATCCGCTGGATCTCCCCGGGGGCAAACCAGTCGGAGAGCAGGGCGGCGTCATCGCAGATGAACACCACGTTCTCCAAGGCCATCTCCTTGGCCCGCTCCATGGCCATCACCAGGGCGTCGGGGACCCGCTCCACCGCCAGAAACAGCACATCGGGCTCCCGACGGGCAGTCTCCACCGTAAAGCGGCCCTTGCCGCAGCCCAGCTCCAGCCGCACTTCCCCGCAGCCCGGCAGCTTGTCCTTCCAGCGGCCCTTCCACTCCGCCGGGGCCTTCTCCTGCCAACGGGCACAGGCCTCCATCCGAGGCTCCAGATGTTTCTTTTTCCGCAATCTCATCAGGGTATCCTCCCCAGTCAAATTCAGCTTAAATCATACCATACTCCCGGAAAACCCGCAAGAATTCTCTTGAAAATCCCCCGACAGTTGGGTATAATAGTTTGGCAATCTTTTGATGCCCCCGCATCAACGAAAAATCCGGGTGTTGCGCAGTTGGTAGCGCGCCTGCTTTGGGAGCAGGAGGCCGGGCGTTCGAGTCGCCCCACTCGGACCAAAATTCCGTGAAATCCTTGGATTTCACGGAATTTTTGTTTCTGTCTGCGATTTTATTTTCTTATCCCCCGATGTTCTGAATCTTCCGGCCGGACTTTTCCTCCATAAAGCGACAGAACGCCTGGATGCTGCCCCCCTCCAGGTTGGCTTTCTCCAGGGCCATTGCATGGTTCTTCCCCATCACCAGAAGAAGATAATCCTTTGTTTCCGCCAGGGCAAGGATTTTGTCGTACTGCCATTTGGATTCTGCCGCCGGGGTTTTCACAAAATAATAGTCGGGATAGAACGTGGTATCCGCGGCATCAGTTCCCGGCAAGGCCTTGCGCTTTGCAAAAAAGCCGTTGATGGCGTCCTCTTTCCAGTTGACCAGCACCAATCCCAGGATGGCCACACTGTTTGTCACAGTCGGCCACAGCTTTCCCCAGGTGAGGACAAGAGATACCAGCAACAGTCCAATGATGATCCAGGCATAAAGGTGGACCCAGCGGCTTCTTTTGGCCCGGATCGTTTTCCGAACCGCCCGGGCCAGGGCAGTCAGTGCCTTTTGATTGTATGTCGTATGGCAGGTAAATTGCATAGGTACCTCCTTTATTTTTAAATCAGTCTGTCTCAGAAAGTTGAGCATACTATATCAGAAAAAAGTCCCATTTGGTATAAACATTCCTTTAAATATATCTAAAATATATATAATCATCATCCATTCCAGACAAAGAAGCTCGCCGCCGGACACGACAGATATCCAGCTTCAGAAAACAATGACGCGGAGTGCCCATGGTCTGGGCACTCCGCGTTTTTATAGTTTTCTTTCTAAGTACACCATATCCACCAGCTGCACCCCGCACTCGTAGATAGGGTGGTCATAGTGGTCGGTGAAAAAGTTTTTGACCAGATGATGCCTGCGGAAGCCGCAGGATTCATAAAACGGGATGGTGGCAGGGCTGTCCCCGGTGCCCACCTGCAGCACCGCATATTGTCCTTTGTAAGTCCGGATGATGTAATCCACCAGGGTTTTCCCATAGCCCTGGCCTTGAACGTCCGGCTTTACGGCGATGTTTTTCAATTCCAGGGTGCCGTTGCCCTCATCCGTCACCACGCATTCGGCCTTGACTCCGTCATCATCCAGCACATACATGGTTCCACGTTCCAGATAGCGGTCAATCATGTCCTCCTGCTCATCCGCCAGAAGCAGAAAGGACAGATATTGTTTTTTGTTGTGGGTAATCTTTTTGATTTGCATCTGTTTCTCCAGCTTCCGCCCTCTTGGCTGTGATGGGACTCATCATACCATACAGAGTACGCCATTGCAATTCTCTCAGAAACATAACAGACAGTTGTCCGGTTCCTGTGATATAATACAAAAAATGACGGTACTGCGCTTTCAGGGATATACCATTCAGTATGGCATCGAAGCAGCCGCCTTTGAAATCAGCTGGTACCGACGTCTGCTTCACGAATTGGAGGAACAACCATGAATATTCTCGTTTTGAACGCCAGCCCCAAGGGCAGTAACTCCACCACCGTCCACACTGCGCTGTACTTACAGGCCCTGCACCCGGAGCACACCTTTACCGTTCTCCCGGTGGGCCAGCGCATCAAAAGCTATGAGAAGGATTTTGCCCCGCTGCGCACGGAGCTGGAGCAGGCGGATCTGCTGCTGTTCTGCTATCCGGTCTACACCTTTATCGCCCCCTATCAGCTCCACCGGCTCATTGAGCTGATCAAAGCCGACGGTGTAGATCTCTCCGGCAAATACGCCTCCCAGATCACCACCTCCAAGCACTTTTACGATGTGACCGCCCACCGCTATGTGGAGGAGAACTGCTTTGACCTGGGCATGCAGGTGGTGCGGGGTCTGTCCGCCGACATGGACGACCTGCTTACCCCCCGGGGACAGCTGGAGGCCCGCAACTTCTTCGATCAGCTGATGTTCTCCTGTGAACATGGCCTGTTTGTCACACCCCCGGCCAGACCGCCCCGTAGGGAACCTGTGATTTATCAGACGGTACTGCCCTCGGTTGCCAAAGGCCGGGACCGGGATGTGGTCATCGTCACCAACTGCGCCCCGGAGGATGAAAACCTCCAAAACATGATTGCGGATTTCCGGGCCATCCTTCCCTATGAAAGCCGGGTGGTCAATCTGCGGGATTTTCCCTTTGCCGGCGGATGCCTGGGGTGCTTTGGCTGCGCCGTGACCGGCAAATGCGTCTACAAGGATGGTTTTGATGAATTTCTGCGCACAGAGATTCAGAACGCGGACGCCTTTGTCTATGCCTTTACCATCTCCGACCACTACACCCACTCCAGCTTCAAATGCTATGACGACCGTCAGTTCTGCAACGGCCACCGCACCGTGACCCATGGCACCCCCATTGCCTACCTCATCAGCGGCGACTATCAGTACGAGAGCAATCTGCGCATGATTGTGGAGGGCCGCAGTGAAGTGGGGGGCAACTACCTGTGCGGCGTGGCCACCGACGAGGGGGATACCGCCACCCAAATCCAGACCCTTGCGGATGCCCTGGTGTTCGCCCTGGAGAAAAAGCTGTCCCGCCCCGCCAACTTTTATGGGGTGGGAGGGATGAAGATTTTCCGGGATCTCATCTATGTGATGCAGGGCATGATGAAAGCCGATCACAAATTCTATAAGGCTCATGGCATCTACGACTTCCCCCAGAAGCAGAGAAAGCGCATTCTGCAAATGAAGCTGGTGGGCGCCCTGCTGGCAATCCCCTCGGCACAGAAAAAGATGAAGGGCCAGATGAACCAGTACATCATCGGGCCCTACCAAAACGTGGTGCGCCAGGCCAAGGAGGGACAGAAACAATGACGTTCACCCCCATCGACCGGGACCATTGGGCCCGAAAAGAGTATTTCGATCACTATTTCTCTCATGTCCCCTGCACTTACAGCGCAGTGTTTAAACTGGACATCACCCAACTGCGCCGACAGGGTTTCAAACTGTATCCCACCATGTTGTATCACATCGCCGCAGAAGTAAATTGCCGGGAGGAGTTTCGCACCGCTCTGGACGGCGCTGGGCGGCTAGGGATTTATGACCGGATGCACCCCTGCTACACCATCTTCCACAAGGACAGCGAGACTTTCTCCAACCTTTGGACCGAGTTTACCCCCGACTATGATACCTTTTGTGAGGCATATCGTCGGGATATGGCCAAGTACGGCGGAGTTTTGGGGCTGGAGTCCAGGCCGGACACCCCGGAAAACACCTTTCCCGTATCCATGCTCCCCTGGGCCAGCTTCGAGGGGTTCAATCTAAACCTGCAAAAGGGCTATGATTATCTGCTGCCCATTTTCACCATGGGCAAATTCTATGAATCCGAAGGAAAGACCCTGCTGCCCCTGGCTGTGCAGGTACACCACGGGGTCTGCGACGGTTTCCACCTGTGTCGGTTTGTCAACAGTCTGCAAAGTCGGCTGGATGGGACCTTTTCACAGGGACAGGAAGGAGACATCACATGAAGGTCATCTGCTTTGGAGATTCCAACACCTACGGTTATGATCCCCGCTCCCCGCTGGGGGGACGCTATGACCCGGACAGCCGCTGGGTGGATATTGTGGCCGCTGAAACCGGCTGGGAGGTCTGTAACCTGGGCCAGAACGGCCGGGAGATCCCCAGTACACCCCCTGTGTTTCCGGCGGACACAGATTTGCTGATTCTGATGCTGGGCACCAACGACCTGCTCCAGGGCCGCAGCCCGGAGGAGGCCGCAAAAAAGCTGGAACACGTTCTCTCCGGTCTGTCTCTGGACCCCAGCCGCATTTTGCTGATCGCGCCCCCACCCATGATTTTGGGGGAATGGGTGCCAAAGCAGCAATTGATTGACCATTCCGTGGCCTTTGCCGGATGCTGCCGGACCCTGGCCCTGGGGCTGGGCACCCGCTTTGCCGACGCCGGCACCTGGAATATTCCGCTGGCCTATGACGGCGTGCACTTTACGGAACAGGGCCACAAAGCCTTTGCCGCCGGACTTTTGGAGGTGCTCAAATGAAACGGATTTTGCCCGCGCTTTTCGTGCTGTTGCTGCTCACCGGCTGTGGTGGGAACCGGGTGTCCGGCTCCTATCAGCAGATCAACCAGGAGACGGCCAAGGAGATGATGGACACCCAGGAGGTCATCATCCTTGATGTGCGGGAGCAGGAGGAATACGACAGCGGTCACATCCCCGGGGCAGTTCTGCTGCCGGTGGGGACCATTGACGAGGATTCCGCCGCCCAGGTCATCCCCCACAAGGACTCCACCCTTCTGGTCTACTGCCGCAGCGGCAACCGCAGCAAAACCGCCTCCGCCGCCCTGGCGGCCCTGGGTTATACCAACATCTACGAATTCGGGGGCATTAACACCTGGCCCTACGAGATCGAGTCATAACACCGACCCGGGCGGGAGAACACTTCTCCCGCCCGGGTTTTTATTTCCTTTTTCGGGCCGGGCTGTCAGCGTGGCATTTCCCCCGCCGCTATGCTATAATTCCCGTAACAAGCAGCGCCGTAACGAGAGAAAGGGGACTGGATCATGCGCATTCTCATGCTGGGCAACAGCTTCACGTTTGCCAACAACATGCCTCAGATGCTGGCGAAACTGACCGGGGCGGAGGTGGTCCACCACACCCGGGGCGGGGCCCGGCTGTCGGAACAGCTGAACCCCAACACCAGGCTGGGGGCCCGGACTCAGGAGGCGCTGCTGCATGAGCGGTGGGATTATGTGGTGCTTCAGGAGATGAGCCACGGCCCCATCACCTCCCCCAAAAGCTTCTTTTCCAGCGTGGAGCGGCTCTGCGGACAGATCCGGGAGAATGGGGCCGTCCCAATTCTCTACGCCACCTGGGCCTATCAAAAAGATGGGGCCGAGCTGAAGGAAAAGGGCTGGGACTATGACCAGATGGCCCGAGGACTTTGGGAGGTTTATCACAAAGCGGCTCGGGACAATGACGCCCTGATCGCCGATGTGGGACAACGGTTTTATGAGCTCTCCCCCACACAAGACCTCTATGCCGCCGACGGCGCCCACCCCAACGAAGCCGGCTCCCGCATTGCGGCCCAGACCATTGCGGCGGTCATACAGGATGACCAAAAAAGGAGATCGCAGCCCGATGAAAAAATGTAAGATCACCGTCATGCGCATCACCCGGTATGAGGACCTGATGGCCCAATACGAAAATCCCATTTCCCACGCCTGCGACCTGGAGGTGGGCCAGGTCTTTATTGCCAACGGCTGGACCCGGCCGGAGGGCTTTTGCCAGAGCGCCTGGGACACCCTGTCCCCCTTTGTGCTGGCCCTGAGCCACGGCGGGGAAAACTTTTACGACGGCTGGATGAAAAATCCCAAGTCCGCCATGCTCTCCTGCAATGACGGGTTCCGGCCGGTGAGCTTCCTGGTGGAAGCTCTGGAGGAAGATGCTGACTGAGGAGGAAACACCATGTTTGAACACAAAGTTGCCGTGGTCACCGGCGGCGCCAAGGGCATTGGCAAAGCCGTTGCGGAGCAATTCCGGAAGGCGGGGGCCACGGTCTGCGTCATTGATCTGCTGCCCAACGACTACTATGTGGGTGATCTGGCCCAGCAGGCGGTGCTGGAGGACTTTGCCGCCAAAGTGCTGGCGGACTACGGCCATGTGGATTACCTCATCAACAACGCCCTGCCCCTGATGAAGGGCATTGATGAATGCAGCTATGAGGAGTTCAATTACGCCCTGCGGGTGGGGGTCACCGCCCCCTTTTATCTGGCCAAGCTGTTTGCCCCCCACTTTGCTCCCGGGGGAGCGATTGTGAATATCTCCTCCTCCCGGGACCGGATGAGCCAGCCCCAGACCGAGAGCTATACCGCCGCCAAGGGTGGCATCTCCGCCCTGACCCACGCCCTGGCGGTGAGTCTGGCGGGCAAGGTGCGGGTAAACGCCATCTCCCCGGGCTGGATTGACACCGACTACACCGTCTATGAGGGCCCCGACGCCGCCCAGCAGCCAGCAGGCCGGGTGGGCAATCCCCTGGACATTGCCAATATGGCCCTCTACCTCTGTTCCGACCAGGCGGGCTTCATCACCGGAGAGAATATCTGCATTGACGGCGGCATGACCCGTCAGATGATCTACCACGGGGAACACGGCTGGACCCTGGACCAGGAAACCAACTAAAAAACCGCCCGGAGCTTCTGAATCATCTGAGGCTCCGGGCGGTTTTTTGCAGAGACATAGCTTTCAGGCATGATAAAACATTCTTCATAGGTATTTGTTATCAAAGCGTTCCGGTGTTAGAATAAAGATAAAATCACAGAGATCAGGAGTATCGTATGAATTTAGAAGCATTTTTGCATGCCCTGAACAGCGGCAAACCGGTGCAGGGGGGCGGTGAGGTCCACCAGTACATGCACCTGGTGAGCCAGGAAGCGCTGAAACTCACCGCGGAAATCAACGGCAGTTATCACACCCCGGAGGAGCTGCGGGAGCTCTTCTCCCAACTCATCGGCAAACCGGTGGATGAAGGGTTTGGCTTATTCCCTCCCTTTCACACCGACTGCGGCAAAAACATCACCCTGGGAAAAAACGTGTTCATCAACATGGGCTGTAAATTCCAGGATCAGGGGGGCATTTTCATCGGGGACGGCGCTCTGATCGGCCACAATGTGGTACTGGCCACCCTGAACCACGCCATGAATCCCCAGGACCGGGGCACCATGGTCCCGGCCCCCATTCACATCGGGAAAAACGTCTGGATTGGCTCCAACGCCACGGTGCTGCCGGGTGTGACCATTGGAGACGGGGCCATTGTGGCCGCCGGAGCGGTGGTCACCCGGGACGTGCCGGAAAATACCATTGTGGGCGGCGTGCCCGCCAAAGTTATACGACCGTTAAGCGAGGAGGAACTACAATGAGCAAAAAGGTTCTGGTCATTTCCACCAGTCTGCGTCACAACAGCAATTCCGATCTGCTGGCCCAGAAATTCGCCCAGGGTGCCCAGGATGCGGGGCACCAGGTGGAGATAGTCTCTCTGCGGGGCAAGTCTCTGGCCTTCTGCACCGGCTGCATGGCCTGTCTCAAGGGCCCCCGGTGCGTCATTGAGGACGACGCCAACCCCATTGTGGCCCAGATGGAGGCAGCGGAAGTCATCTGCTTTGCCACCCCGGTTTACTACTACGAGATGTCCGGCCAGATGAAGACCCTGCTGGACCGGGCCAACCATCTGTTCACCGCCGACTACACCTTCCGGGACATCTATCTGCTCACCGCCTCCGCCGAGGAGGAGGACAGCGCCTCCGACGGCCCCGTCAACGGCCTGGAGGGCTGGATTGCCTGCTTTGAGAAGGCCCGGCTGGCCGGCGTGGTCCGGGGCGGAGGCGTGGACGCTCCGGGTCAGATGGCCCAGAAGACAGAAAAACTCACGGAAGCCTATGAGCTGGGCAAACAGATCTGAGGAGGTAAACCACCATGCAGTCCAAGTATAACGGCTATTCCTTTCCCCCGGCGGATTGCGTGACCCGGGAGAAGGTACACTTCCGCAACCGCTACGGCATTGAACTGGCCGGCGACCTG
This sequence comes from uncultured Eubacteriales bacterium, assembly GCA_902475455.1. Taxonomy (GTDB): domain Bacteria; phylum Bacillota; class Clostridia; order Oscillospirales; family Oscillospiraceae; genus UMGS1766. Next base: position 4,501 of record CABRZO010000015.1, on the reverse strand, counting down.
TATCTGCCCCGGGAAGCGACTGGTAAGCTGGCCGCCGTGGCGGTGTCCGGTCCCTTCGGCGCCGTCAAGGAGCAGTGTTCCGGCCTCTACGCCCAGGAGCTGGCCTGCCGGGGCTTTGCCACTCTGGCCTTTGACCCCTCCTTCATTGGAGAGAGCGGTGGCCAGGTCAGAAACGTCGCCTCCCCGGACATCAACACCGAGGACTTCTGCGCCGCGGTGGACTTTCTCTCCACCCGGGACTTTGTAAATCCGGAGCAGATCGGCATTCTGGGTATCTGCGGCTTCGGCGGCATGGCTCTGAACGCCGCCGCCATGGATACCCGCATCAAAGCCACCGTCACCTCCACCATGTATGACATGACCCGGGTCAACGCCAAGGGGTATTTTGACGCCGCCGACAGCGCCGACGCCCGGTATGAGACCAAAAAAGCCCTCAACGCCCAGCGGACGGAGGACTTCAAAGCCGGCAGCTATGCCCGGGCCGGTGGCGTGGTGGACCCGCTGCCGGAGGACGCCCCCTTCTTTGTGAAGGACTATTATGACTATTACAAGACGGAACGGGGCTACACCGAGCGCTCCCTGAACTCCAACGAGGGCTGGAATGTGACCTCTTCCCTGTCCTTCCTGAATATGCCCATCCTCCGTTACAGCAACGAGATCCGCAGCGCCGTGCTGATGATCCACGGGGAGAAAGCCCACTCCTGCTATTTCAGCCGGGACGCCTATGCCGAGATGGTAAAGGACAATCCCTATGCCCACAACAAGGAGCTGCTCATCATTCCCGGAGCGGTGCACACCGACCTCTACGACCGGAAGGACATCATTCCCTTTGACAAGATTGAGCAGTTTTTCCGCGCTCATCTGAACTGATATGACGCTCCGGCCCGACGCCTCCGGCACAGCCTTACGCTGGGGAGGAACGGGCCGGAAGATTTTTGAACTGGAGGTTTTTCATATGGCAGTCAAACAGACGGCGGGCAGAGATGCCCTGGGGGAGTTCGCCCCCAAATTTGCCCAGCTCAACGATGATGTGCTGTTCGGCCAGGTCTGGAGCCGGGAGGACAAACTCTCCCTGCGGGACCGGTCTCTGGTGACGGTGGTGGCCCTGATGGCTCAGGGACTGGTGGACAGCTCCTTCCAATACCACCTCTCCACCGCCAAACAAAACGGCATCACCCGGCAGGAGATCGCAGAGATTCTGACCCACGCCGCCTTTTATGCCGGCTGGCCCAAGGCCTGGGCAGCCTTCCGGATGGCCAAGGAAGTCTGGGCCCAGGAGGTACCGGCAGAAGACGGCAAGGCCCGGCACCAGCAGGAAATGGTCTTTCCCATCGGGGCGCCCAACGATGCCTTTGCCCAGTATTTCGTGGGCCAAAGCTATCTGTACCCCCTCTCCACCAGCCAGGTGGGGGTGTACAACGTGACCTTTGAGCCGGGCTGCCGCAACAACTGGCATATCCACCACGCCAGCCAGGGGGGCGGCCAGATGCTGATCTGTCTGGCCGGCCGGGGCTACTACCAGGAATGGGGACAGCCCGCCCGGGAGCTGCACCCCGGGGACGTGGTCAACATCCCCCCGGAGGTGAAGCACTGGCACGGGGCCGCCCCGGACAGCTGGTTCTCCCATCTGGCCCTGGAAGTACCAGGCGAAAACTGCTCCAATGAGTGGCTGGAAGCCGTCTCTCAGGAAGAGTACGGGATTCTGGGCTAAAATATGTTCAGACTATGAAACCACCCTCTGGCCGTTTTACGGCCAGAGGGTGGTTTTCTTCAACAACTCAGCGCTTTTTTCTGACCAGCCTCCGGTCCATATACCGGGGATTGATCCAAAAGATATAACCCATAAGCACCGCCAGAATCCCCAAGGTGCCCAAAAAGTACAGCCTGCTCAGGTGGGCGCTCACCGCAATGGCGGCCTGTAACAGGCAGTACAGCAGCTCGATCCGGGCATTTTTCCGGCGCTGCTCCGGCCGCTTCTCATACAGGAGATTACAGGTCATCCAGACAGAACAGCCCAGCAGCGGCACCCCCTTGACCCCAAGCATCACCATGGAGGGAATCTGAGGGTCTGCGGGCTGCAGGCAGATGTTCAGGGCGGCGGCCTGGGCAATGATGGCAATGCGGGTCAGATTGGCCCGCAGAATGGCCGGGTTCCGGCCCTTCTCCTCCACCTTGCGGCCCACCAGCTCGTCCAGGGACACCTGGTAGAGGGAGGCCAGGGCCAGCAGATTGTCCGCCGAGGGGGATGTTTGATTACCCTCCCATTTGGCCACCGCCTGGCGGCTGATGCCCAGGTGGTCTGCCACCTGCTCCTGAGACAATTCATGTTCCAGCCGCCGCTGTTTCAACAGTTCACCCAACGTCATGGGGCCTCACCTCCTGGGCTCATTGTACCAAACGGCGGTGGGTGTGTCTATCAACCCGGTGTCAACTATGGGTTGCGGCGGCAAAAAAAGCGAACTCTCCCCTACCGGGGCCTTGGCCCCTCGGGCACGGGCGGAGGGAATACGGCTTATTGTGGCAGGGAGCATTTTGTGCTATGCTGTTTGGTAAGCTTGAATCGCCGGGGGAGGAACCGTTTATGCAGACATCCACAGACCTGAAACAGTTGCTGGCGCGGATTGACCGGAAGAGCTATCCCGCCTACAAGGACACCCGAGGGGCCTATCAGTTCCCCGGCTATGTGCTCTCCATCGACCACGTCCAGGGGGACCCCTTTGCCGCCCCCTCCCGGGTCAGCATCCGGGTGGGCGGAAAACAGGCGGGCTTTCCTCCCGCCCTCTATGGCACCGTTCATCAGCGGGTGGCCCTCCAGGACGGGCTGACCCGCCGGTTTGGCGCCCTGGCCGCCCAGGCCTCCCATCAGGCCAAGGGTTCGGGCCACAGCGGCCTGATCTCGGTGAGCCGCTGCGGCCAGGAGGTTCTGGAGCGGACCGCCTGCCAACTGGACCCCAGGACCGGAGATGTGCTGCTGCAGCTGGAGGTGGGCTTTCCCGCCAACGGCCGCACCATCAACGCCCGAGCCCTGGAGCGCATCCTCTTTGAGCTGCTGCCCCGGTGCGTGGAGTCCTCCCTGTTTTACCGGAATCTGGACCCCAAGCCGCTGGAGCAGGCGGCCCATCTGGCGGAGGATCAACAGTATATCCGGGAAAAATTGCCTGAGTTGGGGCTGTGCGCCTTTGTGGCCGACGGCAGCATCCTGCCCCGGGCCTCCGGGGTCTCGGATCTGCCCATGGGTGGGGCGGTGGCCTTCCAATCTCCCCGGGAACTGGCGGTGACCCTGGAGCTGCCCCACCGGGGCAAACTCACCGGCATGGGGGTTCCCCAGGGCATTACCCTGATTGTAGGGGGCGGCTATCACGGCAAATCCACCCTGCTGAAGGCCCTGGAGACCGGGGTATACAACCACATCGCCGGGGATGGCCGGGAGTACGTCATCACCGACGCCAGCGGCGTCAAAATCCGTGCGGAGGATGGCCGGAGCATCCGGCACACCGATATCTCCCTGTTTATCAACGACCTGCCCAACGGCAGGGACACCACCGCCTTTGATACCGAGGACGCCAGCGGCAGCACCTCCCAGGCCGCCAATGTGGTGGAAGCCTTAGAGGCCGGGAGCAAGCTGCTGCTGATCGACGAAGATACCAGCGCCACCAATTTTATGGTGCGGGACGAGCTCATGCAGCGGGTTATCCACCGGGACATGGAGCCCATCACCCCCTTCATTGACCGGGCCCGGGAGCTCTATCACCGCTGGGGGGTCTCCACCGTTCTGGTGGCCGGCAGCTCCGGCGCCTATTTCCACATCGCCGACCACATCCTGCAAATGGATCATTACGTGCCCAAGGACATCACCGCCCAGGCCAAGGAGGCCGCCGGGGCCTTTCCCCTGACCCAGCCCCCCCTGGCCCCCGCCAAAGCCCCCGGCTTTGACCGGCGCCCCAAGGCCTCCCCGGAGTTCCGGCCCGGAGAGCGGGTGAAGCTCAAAGCTCTGGGCCGGGACGGGGTGTCCCTGAACCGGGAGACCATCGACCTGCGGTATCTGGAGCAGCTGATGGACGGGGAGCAGTCCGCCGCCCTGGGCTACTGCATGGCGTATGCCCAGAAACACCTGCTGGACGGCCGGCGCACCCTGGGGCAGGTGGTGGAGGAACTGGACCGGATCATGGAAGAGAAAACCCTGGCCGCCCTCTGTGACAGCCCCTCCAACGTGCCCGGCCTGGCCCGGCCCCGGCGGCAGGAGATTTTTGCCTGCTTCAACCGGTACCGGGGGCTGAGGCTGTAAGCTCCTGTTGTCGCCCCAGCGCAAGCAAAAAACGCCTGGATCAAAGATCCAGGCGTGAGCTTGTCGAAAAAGGCCATAGGCCTTTTTCGACAAAGGGGCTACATGCAGGCCAGGGCTCGATTGCTTGCGCAAAAGTCACCCTGTCCTGCATGAGAAGAGTCATTTCCGAGGCGCATGTCCCCGGAAATGACGGAATCAGATTTTGTTCCGTCCTCT
>CABRZO010000014.1 GCA_902475455.1 uncultured Eubacteriales bacterium | reverse complement strand
CGGCGGGGGCTTCTTGCTCTACAACCGGGGGAACAGCCTCCGGGGCGGCCTGCTTTACGGGGTCTGCTTTCTTCGGTGCCATAATAAACCTCTCCTTCTCAATGGTTGCAGTGGGTAAATAGTTGGAGGATGTAGATAAAATATTCGGTACGTTCAGTGCAAAGTAAGTATTAAAGAACCATCGGATCTTGAGGAAGAAACTACCTCATCTGTCTCCGAATCTCCGGCTCATGCTGGAGGCACCAGGTGTAGCCCTGTTCCATAAAGGCCACCATAGGCAGGCTGCGATACAGTGTTTCCATGGTCTCCAGCACTGAAGTACCCTCCACTGTCATGGTGTAAAAGTAATCGTATGCGCATTGGTCCCGATAGGGATTGATTTCTGCCAGCCGCTCATCCGCTAGAATGGGGACTACCGCCATCTCGCTGAATATCCATTTCAGACTAGGGGATTCGTACTCGGCAGGGGAGTCTTGAAACTGCTGGTTCCAGACGTGAAACCACAGAAAATGGGTCATCTCATGCAGAGACATGCCCAAAGCGCCCTGGGGACTGTTCCGGTAAAACAGATCAAAGGTCTGCTGATCCAAATAACGGGGACAGATGGGATTTAGGGTAATATTGGCGGTGAGATGATTGAACAGCGTTTTGGTGTCCAGATCAAAAGCATCGGAAAAAGCGGCTTCCACCAGAGGGCGGTGTTTTTCCCAACAGGACTGATATGTTTCCCGCTTTTCAGCGATCAGACTTTGGCTTTCCCGATAGACAGCCGCCAGCTCTTCCTGCAAATAGCACTGCTTGGAGGGCAAGTCCAGCTGATCAAAGTGGTTTCGATTCAGTTGAGGGTAGAAGAAAAATAAACCATCCCGCCAATAATCGCTCATTTCCTCGGACTGAAAGTCCAGAATGTGGTTCAGACTATACTCCAATCCGGGGTCGCAAAAGGTCAAATGCATATATTCTCCTTAAAATGCCTCAGATCACAATGCCGCCGTTGGGGGCGATGACCTGGCCGGTGATAAACTCGGAGCCGTCGGAGCAGAGGTAGCGGACGCACCGGGCCACCTCGTAGGGGGCGCCGATGCGGCCCAGGGGGGTTTCCTCCGCCAGGGCCTTGAGATCTTCCGGGGTCAGATGGGCGTTCATATCGGTGTCAATGACCCCCGGGGCCACGCAGTTGACCCGGATGCCCGAGGGGCCCACCTCCTTGGCCAGGGCCTTGGTGAAGGCGATGACCGCCCCCTTGGAGGCGGAGTAGGCCACCTCGCAGCTGCCCCCCACCTGGCCCCACATGGAGCTCAGGGTGACAATGGCGCCGCTTTTGCGCCGGATAAAATAGGGCAGGGCGGCCCGGACCGTGTAGAAAAGCCCGTCCACGTTGACGGCAAAGACCCGGCGCCAGTCCTCGTCGGAGACATGGGTGAGCACGTCCTGGGGCAGGGCGATGCCGGCGCAGCACACCAGGGCGTCAGGCTCCCGCAGGTGCCGGCAGGCGATGCGAATGAACTCGGCGGCCTGGTCCGGATCGGACACGTCGGCCTTCACCGCCAGGGCCCCTACACCCCGCTGGGCCAGCTCCTGCTGGAGGTCGGAGGCCTCGGATTCCGAGTTTAGATAGCTGAAGGCCACGCTCCAGCCCTTGTAGGCGAAGGTGCGGGCCACGGCGGCGCCGATGCCCCGGCTGCCCCCGGTGATGAATACAGTGCTCATATGGATGGGACCTCCTTTGCAGACGCTCCGGCCTGTGGGGTGCAGGCATCCCTCCGGAGCGCGAAACAGCCCGTTGCAGCTGTTAATTTATGTCTATTTTATCACAGATAGCGGAGGGGAACAAGCCACAAGTTGAGACGAAATTGAGCGAAATGCTAAAAAACAAAAGACTTAAAGGGGCCCTATTTGTGAGAAAACGAAAATAATCTCTTGTATTCCGGAAGACGTTGATGTATAATGTGCCTAATGATGGAGGAAAAACACAAGTTTTGCTTGTTTAATTCGCCATGAACCAACCTATGTAAGGAGAGAAGCAACCATGAGCTATTCCGTGCAAAACATCCGAAACGTCGCCCTGCTGGGCCATGGCGGCAACGGCAAGACCACCCTGGTGGAGAATATGCTGTACATGACCGGGGTTCTGGACCGTCAGGGCCGGACCACCGACGGCAACACCGTGTGCGACTACGACGCCGAGGAGACCAAACGTCAGATCTCTATTTCCACCGCTGTGGCTCCCGTGGAGTATAACGGATGCAAAATCAACGTTTTGGATACGCCGGGTAACTATGACTTCTCCGGTGATGTGCAGGAGGCCCTTCGGGTGGCGGAGCTGGGCATCATCGTCTGTGATTCTAAGAGCGGTCTCAGCGTGGGTACCGAGCGGGCCTGGAAGTACCTGAACCAGCACAAGATGCCCCGGTTCATCTACGTCTCCAAGAGCGATGAGGACAACGGCGACTTCAACGGCGCCTTTGCCACCCTCCGGGAGCATTTCGGCCGCACCATCGCCCCCCTGGTGATTCCCATCTGGGACGAGGGCAAGCATGTCATCGGCATCGTGGATATTCTGAATAAGCGGGCCTACACCATGGAAAACGGCCAGCGCAAGGAGATTCCCGTCCCCGAGGACAAGGTGTCCGTGGTGGAAGAGCAGTATGAGGCTCTGATGGAGTCCGTGGCCGAGACCAGCGAGGAGTTCATGGAGAAATTCTTCAACGGCGAGAGCTTCTCCTACGCCGAGGTCCTCCAGGGCCTGCGGACGGGCGTCAAGGACGGCAGTCTGGTGCCTGTATTCTGCGGCAGCGCCCTCACCGGCCTGGGCACCATGGCTCTGATCAACGCCATCATCGACCTGGCCCCCAGCCCCATGGACGCCCCCGCCGAGATGGTTACCGACGACAACGGGGAGCCCGACGAGTTTGTCGTCGCCCCCGGCGCCATGCCCGCCGCCCTGGTGTTCAAGACCACTGCGGACCAGTATGGCAAGTATTCCTATGTCAAGGTGCTCTCCGGAACCCTGACCCCGGACCTGTCCCTGTTGGACGTCACCACCGGCAACACCGAAAAGCTGGGCCGGCTCTATGTGATGCGGGGCAAGAAGGCCACCGAGGTCAAGGAGCTGGGTTGCGGCGACATTGGCGCCATTGCCAAGATGGACCGGGTCAAGACTGGCGACACCCTCTGCGACAGCCGCCGTCCCGTGAAGTTTGAGGGTATCGCCTTTGCCGAGCCCAACTTTGCCAAGGCCATCGTCCCCAAGACCCGGGGCCAGGAGGACAAGGTGGCCGCCGGCCTCCAGCGCCTCAATGAGGAGGACCCCTCCTTTACCGTCACCAACAACGCCGAGACCCATCAGATGGTCATCACCGCCGCCGGCGACATCCAGATCGACGTGCTGGTGTCCAAGCTGAAGAGCCGCTTCGGCGTGGAGGCTCTGCTCCAGGAGCCCAGAGTGGCCTACCGGGAGAAGATCCGCAAGACCGTGTCCAAGCAGGGCCGCCACAAGAAGCAGACCGGCGGCAGCGGCCAGTTCGGCGACGTCTGGATCCGCTTCGAGCCCTGCGACAGCGAGGATATGGTCTTTGAAGAGGAAGTGTTCGGCGGCAGCGTGCCCAAGAACTTCTTCCCCGCCGTGGAAAAGGGCCTCCGGGAGGCCTGCCAGCACGGCGTTCTGGCGGGCTACCCCGTGGTGAATCTGAAGGCCGTGCTCTATGATGGATCCTATCATCCCGTGGACTCCTCTGAAATCGCCTTCAAGACCGCGGCCCAGCTGGCCTACAAGGCCGCCCTGCCCGAGGCCAACCCGGTGATGATGGAGCCGGTGGGTGAGCTGAAGGTCACCGTGCCCGACAGCTACATGGGCGACGTCATCGGCGATCTGAACAAGCGCCGGGGCCGCGTCATGGGTATGACCCCCACCGAGGACGGGGAGCAGGTGATTGAGGCCGAGGTCCCCATGGCCGAGATGACCAGCTATGCCATCGAGCTCCGGGCCATGACCCAGAGCCGGGGCACCTTCACCTTCCACTTTGTCCGCTATGAGGACTGCCCCCCCGCCGCCCAGGCCAAGGCCATTGAGGAGGCCAAGGCCATGCAGGCGGAGTAAGGCCGACCTTTTCCAGAAACACAACGCCCCCCGGATCGGAACTTTCCGATCCGGGGGGCGTCTTTTGTCAGCCCGTTGAGAGGGGGAGGATCCAACGGGAAGGGGAGGGGTAAGTTAGTCGGCGGATTTCTGGGGGGTCAGAGGCAGCCGCATCTCCGCCTTGAACAGATCTCCGTCCACGGTGAGGGACAGCTTGCCCCCCATCAGCTCCGCCAGACTGCGGGCAATGGACAGACCCAGGCCGCTGCCCTCGGTGTTCCGGGAGCTGTCACCCCGGACAAAGCGCTCCATCAGCTCGTCGGCGCTGACGTTGAGCCGGTCCCGGGAGATGTTTTTCACGTCGATGACGGCACAGCCCTCTAAAATGGTGGCGTCGATGTAGACCCGGGTGCCGGACAGGGCATATTTGCACACATTGCTGAAGAGATTGTCCATAATGCGCCACAGGTAGCGACCGTCTCCCAGGGCGGGAATCTTGTCCTCCGGCAGCTGGAGCACCGGGTGCAGCCCCGCCTTCTGGAACCGGTCCTCGTACTCGCCGGTGACCTGGCTGACCAACTCGCCCAGATTGACGGTGGTGATCTCCACGCTCAGGTTGCCGGTGGAGGCCTTGGAGGCCTCCACCAGGTCCTCCGTCAGCTTTTTCAGCCGGGCGGACTGGCGGCGCAGTACTTCCACATAGGCCCGGGCATCCTGGGGCAGGTCCAGCTTGCTGAGCAGGTCCACATAGTTGACAATGCTGGTCAGAGGGGTTTTCAGGTCGTGGGACACGTTGGTAATGAGCTCGGTCTTGAAGCGCTCGGATTTGAGCTTTTCTTCCACCGCTACGGCGATGCCGGAGCCGATGCGGTTGAGATCTTCACCCTGGGCCCGGAAGTCCAGGAACATGTGGCTGGTATCCACCCGGTGCTCCATGTCGCCGTCGGCGATGGCCCGACAGGCCTGCTGCAGCTTCTTCAGGTTGACGGAGGAAGAGAGTAGCACCAGCGTTACCGCCGCGTTAAGCAGGACGATGGGCAGCACCGAGCCGTCCCAGAACAGTTGATAGAGGCACAGAGCCTCCACGGCGATGACACAGCCGCAGAACAGAACGGTTTTCCAGACCAGGGGCAGGGAGCGCAGCAACTGCGCAAGCCGGCCCAGAGGATGGTGCAGCAGCCTGTCCAACCGGCTGAGTGCGCGGTAGATCAGACAGTTTTTCAGCCAGCCCCGGGTTTTGCACCGGGCGGCAAAGGTGGTAAACATCAGTAGAATCAGCCCACCTCCATAGATGGCGGCCAGAGCGGCGGCCAGATAGATGTTGCGGCCATAGATGGAGTAGAAGGAGGCGGCGCAGGCCCGGATAAAGAATTTCCAGAGGTACCATTCCAAAATGGCAAAGCCCACCCCCAGCAGCAGCGTCACGTCCCAAGGGAACCGATCCAACAGCCGCAGCCGGATTTCATCGGTGTTGGGTCGGCGTCCGGCGCCATAGAGCAGCAGGCAGAAAAGGATCAGAAATACCAGGGCGCAGACGACCACAACCAGAATGACGGTGGAACGCCCATAATAGAGGGTCTGGCCAATGTCATAAATCTGGGTGTATTTGTCCACGGCGTGAAAGTCTTGGGATACATAGCCGGTGATGATGACATGGCGCAGGCTGCTGTCGGCCACCTGGCCGGTGATATTGGTGAGCTCCGCAGATTCTTCCACGGGCTCATTGGTGGCGTAGTCATAGTAGGTGACTCCGTCATAGCCGTAATACTCGTAGAGATCCGCAGCAGAGAGATAGTATTCCTGGCTGCTGGAGCAGCGGAATTCCTCGTTGTAATTACTCAGCAGCAGCTCCCCGGTGCTGTAATCCTTTACCGTAAAGAAAAAATTGGTGTTTTCCCGGGAAAAAGCGTTCATATGGTCGCTGACCATCTGTTCCGTCCAGGGCAGGCCGCTCATCAACAGGGAATAATAGCGGGATACCGCATAAATATCCTCCTGTACCGACAGCGACATCATGCTGTTGATAAAATCGTCGCAATTTCCCTGATAACCTCCGTATCGGGTGATCTGGGAGATTGCCACAGAGCTCACGGTGCCCAAGGTAATACAGACCAGGCAGATCAGCGCCGCCAGAAATCGAATGGGGGAATATCGGGCAAGTTTCATCAATGATCTGCCTCCATTTTATAGCCGTGTCCCCAGAGTACCTTCAGATAGCGGGGGTTGGCCGGGTCGATCTCCAGCTTTTCCCGCAGATGCCGGATGTGGACCGCCACGGTGGCGTTGGCGCCGTAAGGGGTGTCGCTCCACACCGCCTGATAGATTTCGTCAGAGGAAAACACCTTTCCGGGGCTCTCCATCAGCAGTTTCAAAATGCTGTACTCCAGGGGGGTGAGGTTGACGGGCTCTCCGTCCAGGGTGACGGATTTGCTCTCGTCATCCAGCACGATGCCCCCCACCCGGAGGGTGGAGGTCTCCTGGGAGACGCCCCCCAGGAACATATACCGGCGCAGATGGCTGCGGACCCGGGCGCACAGCTCCACCGGATTAAAGGGTTTGGTGATGTAGTCGTCGGCGCCGATATTGAGCCCCAGGATCTTGTCGGTGTCCTCACTCTTGGCGGACAGAAACAGCACCGGCACATTGCTCTTTTCCCGGATCTTGGCCACGGCGGTGAGGCCGTCCATCTCCGGCATCATGATATCCATGAGCACCAGATCCACCTTTTCCTGCTGAATGATCTCCAGGGCCTGGGCACCGGAGTAGGCCTCCAGCACCTGATAGCCTTCGCCGGTGAGATAAATGCGGATGGCGGACACGATGTCCCGCTCGTCGTCGCAGACCAGAATATTGTACATGGTTCATTCCCTCCCCTATTCTAATGCTATCCTACCACAGCTTTTTTTAAGATGACAGGGGGTAACACTTTAAAATGTTTTAAAGATGATTTTTCTTTGCAAACCCGGGGGACCGGAGGGGGAAAAACAGGAAAAACGCTCCCCTCCCAGCGGCGATGAAAACCGCAGGGAGGGGAGCGTTTTGAACAAAGGGGAGCCGATGGGCGGACCGGCACAAGGCGGGGGCTGGCCGGGCGAACAGGAAAGGCGGGTCAAATCACTGGTCCGTGGGGTCCTCCGGCAGAAGATCCAGGATTTGACGCAGCAGCAGGCTGTCGTTCCGGGTGGCATAGAGAACGCTGACCCGGTATTCCGCCAGGGGGTCACAGAGGGGCACAATGTCAAAGTAATCGGAGTTCTGCTGCCGCAGCTGCATTTCGGGGGCAAAGAAGATGCCGTTGCCCGCAATCACATAATTGATGGCGCACTCATAGTTGCTGATGGGAGTGGCCCGGGGGTAGTAGTTGTATTTGGTCATCAGGCTGTTCATGATCCCGTGCCAATAGGAGCGGTTGACGGGATAGCACAGGTTGGCCCGGTCAATGGCCTCCATAAAAGCCGGGGCGGTGAAGTCGGTGCACCAGCCCTTGGGGACGGCCAGGGCCAGATAGCCCCGGTGAAAACAGCGCTCTGTCAGATTAGGGGTCAGAGCGGCGGGGCCGGTGAGATAGGCCACCCCCAGGTCGCAGGTGCCGTTGGAGATGATCTGCTGCATACTGTTGCCGATGACCGGCACGCATTCCAGGGTCAGCTCCGACAAGGAGCGGGTCTTTTGTAGAAACTCATAGGCTCCCGTGCCCACCAGTGAGAAAATGTTGTCCTCCAGGGCCACCCGGATGGTCTCGTTGACAAAGCCCAAAGAGTCGGTAGCCAGCACGGAGTTTACGGTGTTTTCCAGCTCCCGCAGAAGATGCATGGCGTGGTGGTACAGATCCCAGCCCGCCGCGGTGAGCTGAAAGGAGCGGGTGTTGCGCTCCAGCAGTTTGACCCCCAGCTGCTCCTCCAGCTTGGACACCTGCTGGCTCAGGGCCGGCTGGGTGACAAACAACTTTTGCGCGGCTTTGCTGAAACTGGATGATTCTGCAATGGCGATAAAATAGCGCAGCTGTTTGAACTCAAGCATGGGAAAAACCCCCTTCAAGACCAATCATAACAACAGATTATAAATTGCACGGACAACAGATATACAGCATTATAACATAAGGAAATTAAAATGGGAAGAAGTCCTTTTGCTGTCGAAAACAGGGAAGAAATTGAGAAAAACAACTAGAATTTCCAGGACGGCAAAAAAGATTTTGTGCACTTTATTGGAGGAAAATAGCCGGGAAAAACCGGAGCATTTCGGGGGCTTTTGGCACTGAAATGGGAAATATAAGTTTTTCTCATAAGTGAAATAAGAAATGCGAAATTCACAAGGGAAGAGAAGGGTGCTATGATAATGACATGTCATACAGGAGGACAGCATGGTGTATTCCTGGTTGTTGTCCCTGGGTGAAAAAGAAACGAAGAGCAGAAAGGATGTGACGGCGCGATGGCAGAAAAAATGCCCCTGTGCCCTGAAGAGCGAGCACTCAGTTATGCAAAGTATATGGACTTCCCGATGGAGGAACCAGATCCCCGGTCTATGCAGATCTGGAATGCGGGCCCTGTGCCCGAGGAGACGGTGCTTCGGATTGAAAACCTCAACGAGTTGTTCAAACCTGGCTATCTCCCCTGTGAGCAGGGCTATTGCGTGCTCAGTGATGGCAGCGGTTTTGTGGCCAACTATGTGCGTATGGAGGGCGTGACCACCGAGATGATCGACTGGTGGTTTACCTGGCACTTCATCAAGCCCCCCTCTGTCCCTGAGGGCAACGGCAATCTCCGCTACAAGATCTGGAACCCCTATGAGCACTGGGACACCGGCCCCATCAGCGAGGAAGACAAGAAGCGCAGAGCGGACAGCTCCGTCTACTACCGGCTGCGCAGCGAGGGCGCCGTGGACTTCCTGGAGGAGAGCCTCCGGGTGGGCGGCCCCATGTTCTACATGGAGCCCCATCCCATCACTTACCTGGAGGATCTGGGCGCGGACCACAAGGTGGTGACCGCTCCCAACTTCGGCACCTTCTGCTCCGCCACCACCTTCCAGGAGGGCTGCCCCCCCATGATCGTGGTCCATTACTATCGCCCCGTGCCCGGCGGTGTGGAGCTGCGCTCCAGATACTGGACCGGCTACAAGGTGGTGGATCACAAGCTGGTGAAGGATGTCTCCATCCCCACCAAGCTGGAGGATGTGCGCAATAACTGCATGCACAACATGCGGGAGTATCCCCACCTGGGTCGTTTCCTGCCCAAGCTCTTTGCCGAAGAGGGCTGGAAGCCGGTGGACGCCTACTGATCCTGATACCGGAACGGAAAGGAGCAAAGCGTTATGGCGCAGAAAAAACCGCTCTTTACGAAGGTAGAGCAGATCAGCATGGTGGTTCGGGATGCCCGGGAGAGCGCCCGGTTCCTCTGCGACACCTACGGTATCGGCCCCTGGATTTGCGTTCAGTTCGGCGATGCCGGCGACGGCAACGACAACTGGATCCCCATTGAAAACGTGGTTTTGGACGGGGAGGACATCGGCACATATTCCATTGACTGCTGTGTCTGTGATCTGCCCAGCGGCATTCAGATTGAGATCATCTCCCCCAAGACTGGGGACAGTGTATTTGCCCGGTTCCTGGCGGAGAAGGGTCCTGGAATCCAGCATATCTCCATCAACAACGGCGACTATCAGGAGACCCTGGACCGCATGGCGGCCGCCGGCTACAAGCCGGGACAGACCGCCACGGTGGATATCAATGAGACCTGCACCTTTGTAGAGCACAGGGATCTGGTGGGCTGCTATCTGGAGATCCACAAGCGGCCGGAGAACTTTGTGCTGCCCCAGGTAAAGCCGGAATTCATTCCCGGGCCCGGCCCTGACGACAAGCCCTCGGTGCCGCCTCTGTTCGATGACTTCGATCAGATCGGCATTGTGGTGCCCGATGTGGAGCATGCCGTTCGGGTGCTCAACGACGAATACGGCATCGGCCCCTGGATCCTGCTGGATTTCGGCGACTGCGGCCGGGGAGAATTTGTCAAGACGGAGCATGTGGTCCTGGACGGAAAAGATGTGGGAACCTTCGCCACCCGGGTGGCCATTTGCGACGCACTGAATATCCAGTTGGAGGTCATGGAGCCGGTGAGCCAGAAGGGCGTCCATTACGAGTGCCTGAAGAAATATGGCCCCATGACGCAGCATCTGTCCATGAAACAGAGCCTGCCCTATGAGGAGATCAAGCGGCGCATGGATGAGGCCGGGTTTACCGGCGGCCAGGTGGCCACCATCGATACCACTGAGACCTGTCTGTACGCAGACCACATGGAAAAGCTGGGCCTGTATCTGGAGACCCACAAGAGACCGGAGGTGTTTGTCCCGCCTCAGGTCAAATTTGAGACCTATCCGCCCAATCTGGACATCAAGCTGTAAGAAGCCTTGTTGGAAGGAGTGCCCCCGCTTTGGAACAGCGGCTGCCAGCCGCTGTTCCAAAGCAACTCTGTCGGGGGTGCGCCGTCCGGCACAGGCGATATAATTGGCAAGCTGTGTCGAAAAAAATCGAGAAAAGAGATGGATCAAAAACACAGCGGAAAGGAAAGGCGAAACCATGAAAAAATTGTTTGCTCTCGTTTTGGCGTTGGCCATGGTCCTGTCCCTGGCCGCGTGTGGTTCCGGCGGTCAGAGTACCACCAGTTCCACCGGCAACACCTCCAGCCCTGCGGCCACGACTCCCGAGGGGGAGGACGGCGAAGTGGTGCTGAGGGTAGGTACCTCCGACAACATGGGCTCGTTCCTGATCGGCGGCGGCTCCGGCTCCAACTATCGGGGCGTGTATCTGGCTTTCGACAGCATTTTCTATTTTGATGAGAATAATGAACCCTACTCCACCGTGCTGGAGGACTGGTACTATCAGGACGACTGTACCTTCGTCATGGAGCTGAAGGACGGCATCTACTTCTCCAATGGTGAGCAGATGGACGCCGAGGACCTGCTGTTCAGCGTGTTCGTCTATTCCGAGACCGGTTCCGCTTTTGCCGGCCTTTATTCCGAATTCAATCAGGAAAAGTCCTATGTCAGCGAGGACGGCATGACTGCCTACCTGATTTCCGACGAGCCCTTCGGCCCCGGTCTGTTCCAGGCCAACCTGCCCATTTACAGCAAGGACTGGGCCGACGAGGTGGGTCTGGACTCTGAGCTGTGGATGACCAACCCTGTGGGCTCCGGTCCTTATATCTGCACCGACTATCAGACCGACGCCTCCTGCACCCTGGAGAAGCGGGATGATTATTGGGACGAAACCTATGAGAATGAGATCGACAAATATATCATCACCTACTACAAGGAAGACTCCACCATGTACATCGACCTGGAGACCGGCGCCATTGATGTGGCCTGCAATATCTCCAACTCCGACTACGCCCGGGGCGTGGACGGCGGCACCGAGAACGTGGCTGTGGAGCAGCTGATGTGCGGTGACGTTATCTTCCTGAACTTTGACGTGGACGACAACAAGTATCTGGCGGATCCCAAGGTTCGGGAGGCCATTGCCTACGGCGTCAACTGGATGGAAGTTGCCCAGGCCAGCCGTGGCGAGATGGCCACCGCTGCCACTTCCATCATCGCCGCTGACAGCCCCTATCATGTGGACTGCGGCGCCTATGAGTACGATCCCGAGCGGGCGGCCCAGGCTCTGGCCGAGTCCGACTATGCCGGCCAGCCCATCGAAATTTATCTGGTCAACCTGAACGAAGAGGTCAAGGACGAAATGGCCACTGTGCTCCAGTATTACCTCAGCGAGCTGGGCATCACGTTGACCTTCGAGGACTTCGACTTCCCCAACGCCCTGTCTCAGTGGCTGGAAGTAGGCGGCACTGACATCACCTTCCAGGATTCCGACACCGGATCCCTCTCCGGCGAGCCCTTCGTTTCCCTGCGGTTTATGATGGAAGGCTACGGTCCCTTCCCGGTCTGCACCATCAACGACCCCACCTTCGACGAACTGGCCAAGAAGGCCATCCAGACCGTTGACCAGCAGGAGCGCCTGGAATACTACACCCAGCTGCAGGAGTACAGCTATGAGAACTATCTGATGATCCCCATCTTCAACGCTGCCGACGCCATCGCCTGGCGTACCGACGTGGTGGAGTCCACTGGTATTCAGAACCCCACCGACGCCAACCTGCGCAACGTCAAGCTGGTACACTGATCCACTAGAGTTCCGACTCCAAACCCCACCTCTGCGGGGGTGGGGCTTGGGGTTTTGGAGAGGGGGAATTCTCTTTGTCAAGATACATTATCAAACGCGTGCTGTGGATGATCCCAATTATTCTGGGTGTTCTGCTGATCGTGTTTACCATCAGTTACTTCACGCCTGGCGATCCGGTCAAGGCGATTTTGGGCACCGGTTATACTCCGGAGGCCTATGAAGCAAAACGGCTTGAGCTGGGCCTTGACCAGCCCTTTTTCGTACAGTTTGTCAATTATGTCATTGATCTGCTGCGTGGAGATATGGGAGTGTCTTATATCTACGGCCATTCCGTGGCCGGTGAGATCGCTGTGCGCATTGGTATCACCCTGAAAATCGGCATTATGGGCGTTATCGTCACCGCCGCTCTGGGCATTCCCGCCGGTATCATCTCCGCCACCCATCAGTACTCCGTTCTGGACAGCTCCGTCACCGTGGTCTCCCTGATTTTTGCCGGTATGCCTGGCTTCTGGCTGGCGCTGGTGTCCGTACTGCTGTTCAGCCTGACCCTGAGATGGCTGCCTGCCACCGGCCTGGAGCACTGGTACAGCTATATCCTCCCGGTCCTGGCCAACGCGCTTCCCTCGGTGGCCAATGTGGCCCGCATGGCCCGGTCCAGCACCCTGGAGGTCATTCGCATGGATTACATCCGCACCGCCCGGGCCAAAGGCCTCAAGGAAGGTGTGGTTATTCGGCGTCATGTATTGAAAAACGCCCTGGTGCCTGTGGTCACCGTGGTGGGCATGCAGATGGGTTTTGTGATGGCGGGCTCCGTCATTGTGGAATCTATTTTCTCCATCCCGGGCCTGGGCTCCTATATGATGACCGGTATCAACAACCGGGACTATCCCGTCATCAACGCCACCGTGCTGGTGCTGGCCATCAGCGTGTGTATCATGAACCTGCTGGTGGACATTGCCTATGCCTATATTGATCCCCGGATCAAGGCTCAGTATGAGAATAACAGCAAGCGCAAAAAGCAGATTCAGGCTATCAAAGGGGAGGAGGCGAGCAAATGAAGAAGGACGCGTCCAAGGCGCAAAAGCCCAACAGTCAAAAAAAGCGCGGCCAGTGGATCGACGTCTGGCGCCGACTGTTGCGCAGCAAACTGGCTGTGTTTGGCATGATTCTGGTCATTCTGGTCATTTTGTCCGCTGTATTTGCCGACCTTCTGACCCCCTATGACCCCGCGCAGGTGGATTTCGGCAACCGCTTTGCCATGCCCAGTCTGGCCCATCCCCTGGGCACCGACAACTTTGGCCGGGACCTGCTGTGTCGTATTCTGTACGGCGGCCGGGTATCCCTGCTGGTGGCCATTGTCTCCGTCATCATTGCCCAGCTCATCGGCGGCTTCCTGGGCCTGACCGCGGGCTATTTTGGCGGAAAGTATGAGACTGTTGTCATGCGGATCATCGACATCGTCATGGCCATTCCCGGCCTGTTGCTGGCGGTGGTGATCTCCGCCGCTCTGGGTACCGGCCTGTTCAATACCGCCCTGGCCATCGGCCTCTCCAGTATCACCGGCGGCGCCCGTATCTTCCGGGCCGAGACCATGACCATCCGGGATCAGGAGTACATTGAGGCGGCCCGGGCCAACGGTGCCACCCGCCGCCATATCATTATGAAGCATGTGCTGCCCAATACGGTGGCTCCGGTCATCGTGGACACCACCCTCAAGGTGGGCATGGCCATTCTGCAGATCTCCAGCCTGAGCTTCATTGGACTGGGCGTCCAGGAGCCCACGGCGGAATGGGGCAGCATCCTCAACGCCGGCCGCGCCTATATCCGGGACTTCTGGCCTCTGGTGGTGTTCCCCGGCATGGCCATCGTCATCACCCTGGTGGGCTTCAACCTGCTGGGCGACGGCCTGCGGGACGCGCTGGATCCCAAGCTGAAGCGCTAAGGAGGGCAGAGCATTATGAGTCTGTTGGAAATTAAGGATCTGACCATCCACTACCTCACCGACGACGCCACCGTCCGGGCAGTCAACGGCATCGACCTGAAGATCGAAGAGGGTACCACGCTGGGCCTGGTGGGAGAGACCGGCGCCGGCAAGACCACCACCGCGCTGGGTATCCTGAATCTGATCCCCGATCCGCCCGGAAAAGTCATCGGCGGCGAGATCTTGTACAAGGGAAAAAACGTGCTGGAGATGAAGGACGACGAGATCCGTGCCATCCGCGGCAATGAGATCTCCATGATCTTTCAGGACCCCATGACCGCCCTGAACCCCATTATGCGCATTGGAGACCAGATCGCCGAAGTCATTGAGCTGCACAACAAGTGCAGCAAGGCGGACGCCATGAAGCGCAGCCTGGAAATGCTGGAGATGGTGGGCATCCGCCCGGAGCGCAGTGTGGACTACCCGCACCAGCTCTCCGGCGGTATGAAGCAGAGGGTGGTCATCGCCATGGCGCTGGCCTGCAATCCCAGTCTGCTGATCGCCGATGAACCCACCACCGCCCTGGACGTGACCATTCAGGCCCAGGTGCTGCGGATGATCAACGACCTGAAGGAGAAGCTGAACACCTCCGTGCTGCTCATCACCCATGATCTGGGCATCATTGCCGAGTGCTGCCAGGAGGTGGCGGTGATGTACGCCGGGGAGATCGTGGAATACGGCTCCCTGCGGGATGTGTTCCAGTCTCCCGCTCACCCCTATACCCTGGGGCTGTTTGACTCCATCCCCTCCCTGAAACGGAAGGAGCGGCGGCTCCGGCCCATCAGCGGTATGATGCCGGATCCGGCGGATCTGCCGGAGGGCTGCTATTTCAGTCCCCGCTGCCCCTTTGTCACCGAGGAGTGCAAAAAACAGCATCCCGATGCGGTGGAATTTTCCGCCGGGCATCAGGTGCGATGCCTGCACTGTCGGGAAGTAGCCCAAGCCCGAAAGAAGGAGGTGGAGCACAATGGCTGATCTGATTCAAGTGAAAGGTCTGAAGAAGTACTTCAGAACCGGCGGCGGTCTGCTCCACGCGGTGGACGACGTCACCTTTACCCTGGAAGCGGGAACCACCCTGGGCGTGGTGGGCGAGTCCGGCTGCGGCAAGTCCACCCTGGGCCGGGTGGTGCTGGGGCTGCTGGATGCCACCGAGGGACAGATCCTGTTTAACGGTCGGGACATCTCCAAGGTGAAGGGCAAGGCCCGCCGGGAGCTGTGCAAAGATATGCAGATGATCTTTCAGGATCCCTTCTCCTCTCTTAACCCCCGACTGTGCGTCCAGGAGCTGATTGCCGACCCATTGAAAATTTTCCACATCTGCAAGGACAAGAAAGAGCTGGAGAACAAGGTCTACGAGCTGATGGACCAGGTGGGCCTGGCCCGGCGGTATGCGTTTTCCTATCCCCATGAGCTGGACGGCGGCCGCCGTCAGCGGATTGGTGTGGCCCGGGCCCTGGCGCTGAACCCCCAGTTCATCGTCTGTGACGAGCCGGTGTCCGCTCTGGACGTGTCCATCCAGGCCCAGATCCTCAATCTGCTTCAGGATCTGCAGGAGGAGCGGGGACTTACCTACATGTTCATCACCCACGATATGTCGGTGGTCAAGCACATCTCCGATGAGATCCTGGTCATGTATGTGGGCTGCATGGTGGAAAAGAGCGTGGCGGACGACCTGTTCGACCACCCCCTGCACCCCTACACCAAGGGCCTGCTCTCCGCCATCCCTGTGCCGGAGCTGGACGTGGAGCGGGAACAGATCATTCTGGAGGGCGAGATTTCCTCCCCCATCGATCCCAAGCCCGGCTGCCGGTTTGCCACCCGCTGCCGCTATGCCACCGAGGCCTGCCGTACCACACAGCCGGCCTTTGAGGAAGTTATGCCCAAGCACTTTGTGGCCTGTCATAATGTGCGGGAAATCAATGGGCTGTAAACGCCGTCTGCTGGCGGTACTGCTGACACTGCTGGTGCTGGCGGGGCTGATGGTCTCCGCTGGGGCCTATGAGCCGGGGAAGACGGTGGGCCGGGTGCCCATCCTTCTTCGGACCAGCCAGGGCGACAGCCCCAAAAACGCCACCAATCAGGACAGCGCGCTGGGCAACGCCGCGGCGGAAGCGGCCCGAATCTGGGCAGGGACAGACCTGGCTATTTTAAACGGCGGTGACCTGGGGGCCGACCTCCAGCCCCGGGAAGTGACCTGGGAGGAGGTCCAGGGGGCCTTCTCCACGGACCGGGCGCTGGCAACGGTCACGGTCACCGTGGAGGAACTGTGGCAGCTGCTGGAGTCAGGGGTATCCCATGCGGTGCTGGATGACCAGCTGAAGATCGACCGGGAGGCCTCCAGCTTTGGCGGCTTTCCCCAGATCGCCGGGTTTACCTTCACCTACGATATGTCCGCTCCGGTGGGCCAACGCATTTATTCCGTCACCCTGGACAGCGGCGAAGCGCTGGACCGGGAGGCGGACGGGGGCCGGGAGCTCACCCTCTGCGCCACGGAGTACATGCTCACCGGCGGCTATGATTACCCTGCGGTGGACGGGCAGATCCGGCTTCTGGGGGTGACCATGGCGGAGGCTATGGCCGACGCTCTGGCCCAGGGAAAGCTGGAGGCCGTGGACTACGGGGGCCGTGTTCGGGTGATCGGCTCCGGGGACGATACCCTGATTTCCACCGATCCGATGATGGTGATTTTGTTTTTGGCCGTTATGGTTCTGGCGACCGCCGGCCTGAGGCTGCGTCGGAAGATGGAATTTCGGCGCAAATGATCGGGTACAGTCAGACCGGCCATCTCTTTGGATGGCCGGTCTGTTCCACTATGCGGAAAAGGAGTTGAGACTGTGCGATACGACCTGTATGTGGGGACCAATTCGGTGCGGGGCAGCAAAGGGGTATATCACATCACCCTGGATGGGGAGACCGGGGCCATGGAATTGCGGGAAACCCTCCCGTTCTATCATTCCGGCTATCTCCTGCGCTCCGACGACGGGGAGCGGCTCTACGTCCTCAGTGAGGGCATGACCTTTCGAGGGGCGGCCAGCGGGGGCGTAGTGAGTTACGACGTGTCCCAAGGGGGCTTCCGGGAACTGGGAAGCCAGCTCACCCACGGCCAGCGCCCCTGCCAGGGGGCGCTGTCGGCGGAGGGCAGGACGCTGTATGTGGGCAATTTTTTTGCCGGCACCATTGCTGTCCTGCCGGTGGGGGAAGATGGGGCGCTTTTGCCCGCCAGCCACGTGATCTCCCATACCCGGACAGAGGTATTTCGGGCCGGCATTCACTGTGTCATGCCTCATCCCCAGGGACGCTGTCTGGCGGCCATTGAGCTGGCCCACAACGCCGTCAATCTCTATGACCCGGCTCGGGACTATGAGATGGTGTATTCCCTGGAACTGCCCCAGGGGATTTTCCCCAGGCATATGGTGTTCAGTGAGGACGGCCGCTTTCTCTATCTGCTGTCCCAGGAGAAGTCCCGGGTGTATGTGTATGCCTACTGCCCCGACGAGCCCCGGCAGCTCCGGGAGATTCAGCAGATTTCCACACTACCGGAGCGGTTCGGGGGCCGAAATGAGGCGGCTGCCATCCGGCTTCAGCCCGGGGGCGAGCTGCTGGTCACCTCCAACCGGGGCGTGGGCGACGGGGAGCGGTTGGACTCGCTGGCGGTATTCCGGCGCCACAGGGATACCGGCATGCTGACGCTGACCCAGATTCAGCCCACCCGGGGGCAGACACCCCGGGATGTTCAGTTTACAGCAGACGGCAAATGGCTGGTGGCGGCACTGCAGGCCTCCGATACGCTGGAGAGCTACCGAGTGGATACCGCCTCCGGCCGGATCCTGCTGGGGGCGGCGGGATTCCCGGTGCCGTCTCCCGCCTGTGTGGCCCGGTGAGGAGGAGTGTATTATGACTGAACAGATGACGCCGCTGGAATGGCGGCTGGCCCGGCTGGAGGCCAAAGAGGAGATTCGCAGCCTGATGGGGCGCTACCAGTCGGCCCGGGCCCGGGGACTGCGGCAGGAGCTCTATGACCAGTTTTGGTCCGCCAGAGAGGATACCTCCCTGGAAGTGGGGGCTTCGGGGGTGTTTCAGGGGCCTCGAAATGCGGCCGCTTACTATCAGAAGGATGTACTGAAGGGCGCTTTTCAGCTTCACCTCCTGGGGGAGCCGGAACTCACGGTGTCCCAGGATGGGCAGACCGCCCTGGGGATATGGCATACCCTGGGCGTGGAGCTGGAGGCCGGGGAACTGGCCGCCGGGAACGGGGCGGACCCGGAGCGCCAAAAGCTGTGGACCAGCCAAACACCTGAAGGCAAACGGTATGGGGCGGAGTGGCTGTTCCGCAAACTCCAGGTGGAGTTGGTCCGGGAGGCTGAGGGCTGGAAATTCTGGCATGTCCAGGTCTTGGAACTGCTGCGCTGCCCCATGGATTCCGACTTTGTGGCCTGGGCGGAGCGGCGCTTTGCCACGGACGGCCCCCGGTTGGATGAACTGTTTCGCTCCAATCTGCCGTTTGCTCCGGGACAACCTCCGGAGCGGCTGGCGGACGAGCCCACCACCAGCCACTGGCAATACACCTGGCAGTGTGACCCGGGTCAGCTGCCCTGACAGATCAGACAGGAGAGGAATTACCATGAGTCAAAAGGATTATGACAGCATTGATGTCTTGAGAATCCCCATTCAGCCGCTGGATCATCCCAGATCCGGATATCCCGGCTTTCATCCCCACACAGAGCTGCTGCCCGAGGGCTACCAGTTCCAGCCGGACCGCCGTCCGCTGCCCTGCCCGGTGCTCTGCCATCAGGATGTGGCCATTCCCATGCGGGACGGTATTCTGCTGTATGCGGATATTTATCGCCCGGTGGAGGAGGAGAAGGTGCCTGCCATTCTGTGCTGGGGCGCCTGGGGCAAACGGGGCAAGGGGCTGGTGTTCCCGGATATGGATCATATGCCCAACTACACCCCCAATACGGCCCGGGCAGAGGAGGATCCCCGCCATCCCCGCACCGCCATGTATCGCCGTAGTGAGCTTTCCGGCCTGCAGGCCTGGGGCGGAGAGGATCCGGCGGACTGGGTGCCCCATGGCTATGCCATTGTCAATGTGGACCCCCGGGGCGTGTACTTCAGCCAGGGGGAGATGCACTACTTTGACACCCAGAATGGCCGGGATGCCTATGATGTGATCGAATGGCTGGCGGTCCAGGACTGGTGTAATGGACGGATCGGTACCTCCGGCAACCACTGGTATGGAATTGAGCAGTGGTTTATTGCCCAGAAACAGCCCCCCCACCTCTGCGCCATCCATCCGGCGGAGGCCCACGGCGATTTCTATCGGGACGAGATGGTCCGGGGGGGCATTCCCCGGCTGGACTGGGGATCCCGGACCATGACCTATGGCAAAACCACCATTGAGGACGTGGTGGGTATGTCCCTGGTCCACCCCCTGGACGACGCATACTGGAAGGAAAAGGAGATCCGGTTTGAACAGATCACCTGCCCGGTGTTTCTGACCTGCAGTTATACCCAGTGGAACCACTCCCGGGGGCCCTTCGACGGCTTTAACCGGCTGGGGACTGAACAAAAATGGATGCGGATCCACAACGGCATGGAGTTCATCGACTTCCGGCTGCCGGAGACCATTGCGGAGGTGCGCAAGTTCTTCGACCACTTCCTGAAGGGAGCGGACAACGGCTGGGAGGAGACGCCCCGGGTGCAGCTTTCGGTGCTGGACCCCGGCGGATGGGACATTGTGGGCCGGCCGGAGGAGAGCTTCCCCCTGGCCCGGCAGCAGATCAAGAAGTTTTATCTGGACATCCCCACCGGGGCGCTGACAGAGGCCAAGCCGGCGGCGGAGTCCACCGTCTCCTATGTGAGCGACGACCACGCCGGCCGGGCGGCCTTCCGCTACCGGTTTCAGGAGGAGGCGGAGATTACCGGTTTCTCCAAAATTCACCTGTGCATGTCCACGGACAAGGCCATTGACATGGATGTATTTGTGCGGATCAACAAGCTGGATGCCCAGGGCAACCGGCTGCTGGCCAATTATACCAATGTCTATTCGGGACCCAATGGGCGCCTGAGGGCTTCCCTGCGCAGGGTTGACCCGGAGAAATCAGGGCCTCTGACGCCATATCACCCCTATGACCGCCGGGATTACTTCAAGCCCTTTGAAGTGGTGGAGCTGGATATCGGCATCTGGCCCACCGGTTTGCGCTTCCATCCCGGAGAACAGCTGGAGGTGGAGATCTCCGGTTTCGAAATTATGACCGCCCATATGGGAGATATGAAACTGGAGACGGTTAACCGGGGAGAACACACCATTCACAGCGGTGGCGCCTGGGAGTGCTATCTGCTGCTGCCCTTTATTCCCCAGGAATAATTGGTGGTTTTGACGATTCAAACCACAGTCCGACGGCCGCCCGGCGGTTCCCAAAACCGCCGGGCGGCTATGCTGATTGCCGCCCAAACGGCAAAAACAGCTCACCGGAACAGAGAATTTATTACAGAAAAAATGCACATATGGAAATGACTATTGCAAAAGCTTGTTTTGCTCAAATAAAAAACTACAAAAAACGAAAAAGAACGTGAACAGTTTTGGGATAATTGGACAAGACAAATATGAAGAAACTGTGAAAAAAGTGTGAAAATTGTAATTTAAAAATTTATTATAATCTTCACTTATAAATCAAATAAGAAAACGTAACTTCACAGGACGGAAAAAAGATGTTATAATCCGCTTGTAATACAGGTAGGCGTCATGCTATTGTGCAAATTGACAGATTAAAAAAAGACGCCTCAAAAGGGAGCTCATAGCAGTGTTTCCGGCCCCGGCGGGGCTCCTGAAACGTGGCGGGGCCTGCTGATTTCTGTGAATCTAAGTCATTCAGATTCCTCAAAAGGAGTGATCCAACCTATGGAACGACCTGAAAACGATGTGTTGCTTCAGATGACGGGGGTTACCAAGGAATTTCCTGGCGTCAAAGCCCTGGACAACATGTGCTTGACGGTGCGCCGCGGAACGGTGCACGCCTTGATGGGGGAGAACGGCGCGGGCAAATCCACTCTGATGAAGATTTTGAGCGGATTGTATAAGCGGGACAGCGGCGAGATTATGTTTGACGGAAAGCCCTTCACCCCCAGCAACATTCAGGAAGTGCTGGACATGGGAATCTCTATGATCTATCAGGAGCTGAATCCCGTGGACGCCATGACGGTGGCCGAAAACATCTTCTGCGGCAAGGAGCCGAACCGAGCAAAGGGCTGGTTTTTGGATCAGCGCACCATGAACCGGAAGGCTACCGAGCTGTTGGAGGCCCTGGACATCAGGGCCATCCGGGCCAAGGATAAGGTGGAATACCTGACGGTGGCCCAGAAGCAGCTGCTGGAAATGGCCAAGGCCTTTGCCAACAACTCCAAGCTTATTATTCTGGATGAGCCCACCTCGGCGTTGACCGAAGAGGAGTGCCGGCATCTGTTCCGCATTGTCAACCAGATGAAGGCCCAGGGCACCAGCTTCATTTATATCACCCATAAGATGGATGAGGTATTTGTCATCACCGACGAAGTCACCGTCATGCGGGACGGCCAATATGTGGGAACCCGCAGCAGCGAAGAGGTGACCAAAAACGACCTGGTGAAGATGATGGTGGGCCGGGATCTGACCAACGCTTACCCCAAGCGGGAGGTGGAAAAGGGCGAGGTTCTGCTGGAAGTCAGCGGGCTGACCTGTCCCGGGGTTATCAAAGACGTGAGCTTTACGGTGCGCCGGGGCGAGATCCTGGGGGTGGCCGGCCTGATGGGCGCCGGACGCTCCGAGACCATGGAAACCCTCTTCGGGTTGAGAACCAAGAGCGCTGGCACCGTCAAGGTGGACGGCAAGCCGGTGGACATCCGCAAACCCCAGGACGCCATCGACGCCCATATGGCGTTTCTCACCGAGGACCGGCGGGGCACAGGCTGCTTCCTGGATCTGCCGGTGTACGACAACACCCTCCAGCTGAGCTGGAAAAAGGTCAGAACGCCTCTGGGCCTCTCCACAGGCAAGGGCCGAGGCCTGGTGAAAAAGGAGATCGATCGGTTTTCCATCAAATGTGCCGGCCAGAACCAGCGCATTGGCGATTTGAGCGGCGGCAACCAGCAAAAGGTGCTGTTGGCCCGCTCCCTTATGACCCAGCCTGACATCTTTATTATGGATGAGCCCACAAAGGGCATCGACGTAGGATCCAAATATGAAATCTATCTGGACATGATCAAGTTGGCGGAGGAAGGAAAGGCCATCATCATGATCTCTTCCGAAATGCCGGAGGTACTGGGTATGAGCGACCGGATCATGGTGATGCATGAGGGTACGGTTTCCGGTATTCTCGATCGGGAGGAAGCCACCCAGGAAATCATTTTGAACTACGCCGCCGGCTTGGTGGGCGACCAGGCCGTTTGATCTGAGGGACAGGAGGAAGTAGCGATATGTCAACCAAACTAATGTCAAAGTACGGCAGCGCCAAAACGGTGTTCAGCAAACTGATGCGGGATGATCGGACCAGCCCCATCATTCTGCTGCTGATTTCGGTAATCTTCTTGTGCATTACCACACCGGATACCTTCCTGACGTACATCAACTTGCGCAACGTGATTCGGTTTGCCTCCTTCTACATTATCGTAGGCGTAGGTACCCTGATCGTCTTTATGGCCGGCGAAATGGACATGTCCACCGGCTCGGTCATGGGCATGGGCGGAATTATCGCCGCCTATATGGCCCGGGAAGGAATGAACGTGGGCCTCATCATGGTGGTAGTCATCCTGATCGGCGTGGCCTGCGGCCTGCTGAACGGCGTGTTCGTGGGCTACTGGGGTCTGCCCGCCTTCGTGGCAACCCTAGGTGTCCAGAAGGCACTGCGAGGCATTATCACAGTCATCACCCAAGGTTATGCCGTCAACGACATGAGCGAGGCTTTCATGTGGCTGGGCGGCGGAAGCATTGGCCCGGTGCCGGTGCCCATCATCATCTGTGTCATCATCTGCATCCTGTCCTGGTATCTGATCAATAAGACGGTGGTGGGACGCCATATGATCGCCACCGGCAACAACCGCCAGGCGGCCATCGTGGCGGGCATCAACACCCGTCGGGTCAAGTGCATTGCCTACGTTTACAGCGGCGTTCTGGCCTCCGTCACCGGCGCTGTGCTCACCGCCCGGCTCCAGTCCGGCCAGACCACCTGCGGCAACGGCTTCGAGCTGGACGCCATTGCCGGCGCCATCATCGGCGGCGCCAGCCTGGGCGGCGGCGGCGGCTCCATCGCCGGCACCATCTGCGGCATCCTGTTCATCTATGTGGTGAAGAACGGCATGCAGCTGCTGGGCGTCAACACCTACTGGCAGAACACTGTCCAGGGCATGATCCTGATCCTGGCCGTGCTGATCGATGTGCTGAGACGGCATATCAACAAAAAGTAATCCCCTTCTCCCGTTGGACCCCAGGTCCATCAGAGAAGAATAGCAAATCTGGACTACGAAATCACCAAACCACACAAAACCAAATCAGATGGAGGTAAGGAAATGAAAAAGATCTTCGCGCTCCTGTTGGCTATGGCTATGGTATTTGCGCTGGTATCCTGCGGCAGCAGCGGTTCCGGCAGTTCCGGCGGCAGCACTTCCGATGCCGGCAGCGCC
>CABRZO010000013.1 GCA_902475455.1 uncultured Eubacteriales bacterium | reverse complement strand
AGGAGTATATCGACCTCTGGGCCAAGCGGGAGGACGACCTGCTGGTGATGCCCTGGGGCAGCTACCAGGGCTTTGAGGGCGTGAAAGCCTGCTACATGAAGGACCACGGGGATCGCAGCGACCCCAAGGTGCTGGACAGCCTGAAGGGTGCCGTCATGATGCACGAGATGGACACCGAGGTCATTGAGGTAGCCGAGGACGGCAAGACCGCCAAGGGGGCCTGGCTCAGCCCCGGCCACGAGACCTATGTGGACGGCCAGGTGCCGGGCATGCAGAAGGAAGAGGGCTCCGGCCAGGCCCACGCCGAGTGGTGCTGGGGCAAGTACGCCGTGGACTTCATCAAGGACGACAACGGGGAGTGGAAGATCTGGCACATGCGGCTCTACCCCCTCTTCAAGTGCGAGTACGGCGAGAGCTGGGTGGACACCAAGCAGCCCGCCCCCGAGGACTACACCTTTATGAGCAGCCAGCGGAGCACCTCCTGGTGGAGCTATTCCCCCACCGAGGTCTACCCCGCCAACGAGCCCGCCATCCCCTGGCCCTATGAGAAGTTTGAGGATGTGGGCATCACCTTTATGGATCAGGAGGGCTGAAAACATGAGTGAACTGAACGATCTGATGCTCCAGGCCGAGCGGCTGGAGGCCGCCCAGGCCTGCCGCAACCTGATGGGCAGATATTCCTATCTCCACAGCGCCTTCCGCAACAAGGAGTTCATGGAACTCTGGTCCAAGCGGGACGACGTAAGCCAGACCATGCCCTTCGGCAAATTCATCGGCTACGAGGGGGTCTATCAGAGCTATGTGGGCTTCCACGGAGACCGGAACAACCCCGAGGACTACGAAGAGATCCGGGGGCTCATGATGATCCACGAGATGTGCACCGACATCATCGAGGTGGCCGCCGACGGCAAGACCGCCCGGGGCATCTGGATCTCTCCGGGCACCGAGACCGCCCCCTCCCCCGGCAAGGAGAAGGGCTCCTGGTGCTGGGGCAAGTATGAGGTGGAGTTCATCAAGGAGGACGGAGTCTGGAAGTTCTGGCACATGACCCTCTATCCCCTCTTCCTGACCCCCTACAACCGCAGCTGGGGCCAGCCCGCCCTGAAGATGGCGGGCAACGGCGAGATGCCCGATATGGGCCCCTACTGCCACCCCCTGGAGAAGCCCTTCTGGACCTACGGCCCCGACGCCATCTATCCCGAGGACGAGCCCGCGGTGCCCGAGGCCTACGACAGCTGCCCGGGTATCTGAACCAAGGGTTTTAGTCCGCTTGCTGGGGCGCCGGGTGCTCCAGCCCCCAGTTGGCCAGGGCCAGCAGCACGCTGCCCAAACTCCGGCCCTCCGGGGTGAGCCGATATTCCACATGGGGCGGGATCTCATTGAACTGCTGCCGCTCCACCATGCCGTCCCGCTCCAGCTCCCGGAGGCTGGCGGACAGCATGGCGTTGGTGATGCCCTCCACCCCCCGGGCCAGCTCTCCGAACCGGAGGGCCGGGGCCCCGAAGAGCTGGAGGACAATGAAAATCTTCCACTTTCCCCCCATCACCCCCAGACAGCGGCGGATGGGACAGGTGGTAATCTCCGGGTGCGCCTGCATATAGCGCAGGTACTCCGGTACGGTCTGCAAGGGTTCCATTTGAACACACGCTCCTTTGGTTCGTTTTTCCATACCAGGTTTGTTTTTCCATGCTACTTGACGGCGGGGAAAAAATCAGTATCATGGTATTAGTACAAAAAACATACTGTAACCGACCCGGAAAGTCAAGTATTGGAAAGGAGCCTTTTTATGGAATTCACCCGAGCTATGGCCCTGCGCCAGTCCACCAGAGAGTTTACCCAGGAACAGCTGACGGAGCAGGAGGTCAACCAGCTGCTGAAGGCCGCCATGGCCGCCCCCACCTGCATGGGCCGCTTTGAGCGGCTGCACCTGACGGTGGTCCAGGACCCGGCGGTGCTGGAGGAGCTCAACCAGCTGTTCCAGAAGGCGGTGGGCAACCCCGAGGCCTATCCCTCCTACCACGCCCCCACCCTGATCTACGTCTCCAACTCCCTGGAGGATGAGGAGATCATCTTCGGCGCCAACGCCAGCTGTGTCATGGAAAACATGCTGCTGGCCGCCGCCGACCTGAATCTGGCCAGTGTCTACCTCTTCGGCCTCAGCCAGGCCCTGCAGGGAGAGCCCCGGGTCAAGGAGCTGCTGAAGCTGCCCGAGGGGTTCCGCACCGTGGCCGCCATCGCCGTGGGCCATCCCGCCCAGCCCCTCCAGGAGCGGGCCATCCCCGACGACAAAATTTCCGTTAACCGAATCTGACCTTTGACCGGCCTTCCCGCGGCACAGGATGCCGGGAAGGCCGGCCCTGTTTTCATTCTGAAGGAGGATCCACCCATGAATCCCTATTATCCCCATCTGTTTGAGCCGCTGACCATCAAGCGGACCACCTTCCGCAACCGGCTCTTTGTGGCCCCCCACATGATGAGCCATATGGACTTCAACGGCCGCCCCGACGAGTCCATGATCGACTTCTATGCCGAGAAGGCCCGGGGCGGCTACGCCGTGGTCACCCTGGGCGACACCCCGGTGGACCGGGAGCACGCCGCCACCAATCCCCGCTCCTTCGCCATCACCCCGGAGAACCAGCCCAAGCTGGCGGAGATTGCCCGGGCCATCCACGCCGGGGGCGCCCTGGCCAGCCAGGAGCTCAACCATGGCGGCATGATCGCCTTCGCCGAGGCCAACAACGGGGGCGAGGGCTGGGAGGCCTGGGGCCCGGTGGAGATCCACGAGGTCCACACCAGCGTCATCCACGGCAACGAGGTCACCGAGGAGTACCACGTCCACGGCATGACCGAGGAGGATATGAACCTGGTGGCGGACCACTTCGCCGACTGCGCCGAGATCCTCCAGAGCGCCGGCTATGACATGGTGCTCCTCCACGGCGGCCACGGCTGGCTGCTGGATCAGTTCATCTCCCCCCTCTACAAC
Organism: uncultured Eubacteriales bacterium; assembly: GCA_902475455.1. Taxonomy (GTDB): domain Bacteria; phylum Bacillota; class Clostridia; order Oscillospirales; family Oscillospiraceae; genus UMGS1766. The sequence goes on along the minus strand of CABRZO010000013.1, from coordinate 21,800 downwards.
ACCCGCACCGACGAGTACGGCGGCAGCCTGGAAAACCGGGCCAAGTTCCCCCTGATGGTCATTGACCGGATCCGCCAGCGCTGCGGCGAGAACTTCCTGATTGAGTACCGTATGAGCGGCTGCGAGGAGATCGAGGGAGGCCTGTCCCCGGAGGAGGGCATCGAGTTCGCCAAGCTGCTGGACGGCAAGGTGGATCTGATCCACGTCTCCGCGGGCCTGGACATTGAGGAGGCCCAGGCGGTCCACACCCACCCCACCATGTTCCTGCCCCACGGCGTTAACGTCCACTACGCCGCCGCCATCAAGGCCGCCGGTGTCAAGACCCCGGTGGTCACCCTGGGCGGCATCAACACCCCGGAGCTGGCGGAGCAGATCCTGGCCTCCGGCCAGGCCGACGTCATCGCCATGGCCCGCCAGAGCATTGCCGACCCCTACTTCCCGGAGAAAGCCCGCCACGGCAAGGCAAAGGACATCGTCCCCTGTCTCCGGTGCCTGGACTGCCTCACCGGCCTCCACGGCGGCAACCAGCTCTCCTGCGCCGTCAACCCCCGCACCGCCCAGGAGTGCCGCTTTGACCGGATGTCTCCCCCCGCCCAGGTACAGCGCAAGGTGCTGGTGGTGGGCGGCGGCCCCGGCGGCATGGAGGCAGCGGCCATTGCCGCCCAGCGGGGCCACACCGTCACCCTGGCGGAGTCCACCGACCAGCTGGGAGGTCTGCTGAAGTTCACCGACTACGATGATCTGAAGGTGGACCTGATGCGGCTGAAGAACTACCTGATCCACCAGGTGGAGCAGAGCGGCGCTCAGATCCTGCTCAACACCACCGTCACCCCCGACTTCATCCGGGAGGGCGGCTATGACGCCGTCATCCTGGCGGTGGGCTCCTCCCCGGCCCGGCCTCCCATCCCGGGCCTGGACGACCCCAGCCTGGAGCACGCCACCACCGTCTACACCAAGCTTGCAAACTTCGGCAAGCGGGTAGCGGTACTGGGCGGCGGTCTGGTGGGCTGCGAGACCGGCCTCTATCTGGCGGAGCACGGCCATGAGGTTACCATCATCGAGATGCAGCAGGAGATCGCTCCGGAGGCCAACTGGATGCACAAGGAGGGCATGATGCAGTCCTTTGCCAAGGCCCCCATCACCTGCCGCACCGGGCTGCGGGTGAGCCGCATTGTCCCTGGCGAGGGCGTCTACGCCCTGAACGGCGAGGGCCAGGAGGAGTTTATCCCCGCCGACGGCATCGTCTACGCCATGGGCATGCGTCCCAACACCTCCACCGTGGACGCCCTGAAGGACGTCTGCCTGGACACCTACTCCGTGGGCGACTGCGTCCGGCCCCGGAAGGCCCGGCAGGCCATCGAGGAGGGCTACTGGGCCGCGGTGCGGCTGGGCTGAGCCATATCCCCGAACCAAAAGAACGGCGCCCGGCCTTGGCAAGTCCAAGGTCGGGCGCCGTAACGCTTGACAATGTTCAATTGGCGTTGATGGGAGCGTCAGGCCAGCTTCCCCAGCGCCTCCCGGGCCGCTTCCAACCCCTGATCCGCCGCCCGGCGCAGCCAGGCCAGGCCCTGGTTCCGGTCCTGGGACAGGAGGGTACCCTCCAGATAGATGGCCCCCAGCATAGCCTGGGCCTCCGGCAGCCCCTGCTCCGCCGCCTTCTGATACCAGCCCAGGGCCGCCTGGGGATCCCGGTCCACTCCTTCCCCCAGAAAATACATCTGACCCAGGTTAAATTGCGCGCAGGCCAGCCCCTGTTCCGCCGCCTGGCGATACCAGCGGACCGCCTTGGCCCGATCACGGCTGACCCCCTTGCCCAGGTCATACAAAATGCCCAGGTTGTAATAGGCCATCACATGGTCCAGATTGGCGGCCTTCTGGAATGTGCGGAAAGCGTCGCCGTACTTCCCTTCCTGATACTCCTTGATCCCGGCGGCCACCAGCTGCTCCCCTTCCGTCTGCTCATCCTGGCCCTGCTCCGGCTGGGGGGCCGGGGCTTCGGTGGCCGGGGTGGACTCGGCGGGAGCCGTCTGGTCAGGGGTGGGCGCAGGCTGTTCCGCCAGCCGGCCGCGCACTCGCTCCAGGGCCTGCTTGGCCTTTTCATGGCCCTGATCCGCCGCCAGCTGATACCATTTGGCCGCCTCAGCCAGATCCATGGAACCCCCTTCGCCATTTTCGTACATGGAGCCCAGATTGAACTGGGCCCGCATGTGGCCCTGCTCCGCGGCCTTGCGATACCACTCCACAGCCTTTTCCTTGTCCTGGGGCACACCCCGGCCAAAATCGTACAGGATGCCAAGGCCATACTGGCCCTTCATGTCCTGCTGCTCCGCGGATTTCTGGTACCAATAGAAGGTCTTTTCGTAATCCTTCTCCACCCCTTGGCCGGTATAGTACATGTTGCCCACATTGAACTGGGCCCGGGCGTAACCCTGCTTGGCCGCCTTCTCATACCACCGGAAGGCCTCGGCGTAGTCCTTGTCCACGCCCTTTCCCTTGTCGTACAGGTTGCCGATGGCGTTCTCCGCATAGTAGCTGCCCTGGTCCGCCGCCTTTTGGAACCACTCCATGGCCTTGGCATAGTCCGTAAAGGTCCCCTGGCCTTCCCGGAACATCACGCCCATCCAGTATTGGGCCTGGACATCTCCTGAACATGCCGCCAGCCGGAAAGACTTGAACGCCTCCGCATAGTCCCCCTGCTGATAGAGCTCCCGGCCTTTGCGGGCCCACTGGCGGATCTGGGAGGGCGCCACCTTGGCAGGCGCCGGGGTAGTCTGGGGTTTCTTGCTCTCGGCCTCCTTCTTGGCCGCCAGCCGCTGGGCAATGGCCTGCTCCAGGGGGGAGAGCTTTTTGCTCTCCGCCGGCTGCTGGTCCCGGGCCGTCACAAACGCCGTCAGCACATCGGCAATATACTGGGCATAGATGGAGGCATAACGGACCTGGGAGGTGCCGTTCTGATAAGTACAGATAAATTTGTTGCTGTCCACGGAGGACACCTCCACCCGCAGGAGCCCTTTCAGCTCCACTGCCGCGGAATCCTCCTTGAAATAGCTGGAGTACACCCGCTCCTCCGTCAGCAAAAAGCCTTCCTTCCCCGAGGAGAACAGCGTGGTGTCCATCAGCATCAGCACATCGCTTTGCGCCACACCCTTGGCATACTGCTGGATGGCCCCCTGCAGGGCCTTTTCCTTCACCTGATCCACCGGCTGAAACCGGAAGGTATATTTTGCCTCCACCGCAAGCATCGCCTGTACGATCGTTTCCCGCATGGTCCCTTCCTCCTGGAGTCAAAATGTTTCTTTGATCTTCTTATTATAATAAATTACTTCGGATTTGAGAAGCCCAATTTCCCCGTTTTCTCCCCAGTTCCCCTCCCATCGGGGCGCATTGACAGAGTCCGCCCCCCGGTGCTATCATAGTTTCAACTTTTGATTTTACGCAACTTTCCATTGATATTCCAGCAACTGAAACGAGGGATACCCCATGACTGATTTTTACACCCGGGCCCAGGCCCTGCAACAGCAGCTCACCGCCTGCCGCCGGACTCTGCACCAGCATCCGGAGCTGGCCATGGAAGAGCGGTGGACCGCCCAATATATTGAGCAGCAGCTGGACCGCCTTCAGATCCCCCACCGCCGGGTGGGAGCCACCGGCGTCTGGGCCACCCTGCAAGGGGAGCTGCCCGGCCGGCGGGTAGTGGCCCTCCGGGCGGACATTGATGCCCTGCCCATTCAGGAGCTCAACCAGGTGGACTACCGGTCCCAAAACGACGGAGTCATGCATGCCTGCGGCCACGACGTCCACACTGCCTGTCTGCTGGGGGGCGCTGAGCTGCTGGCGGAACAGCGGGCCAACTTGGGCGGCCAGGTGCATTTTTTCTTCCAGCCCGGCGAAGAAGTGGGGCTGGGGGCCTTTGACTTTATTGACGCCGGCGCCCTGGAGGGTGTGGAACGGGTCTTCGGCCTCCACACCGCCCACGAAATTCCCGCCGGCACCGTCAGCCTCACTCCGGGGCTCAACAACGCCGCGGTGGACCATCTGCGCATTGTGGTCCACGGCAAGGCTTCCCATGTCTCCACCCCCCAGCTGGGGGCCGACGCCCTGTATATCGGCAGCCATATTGTGATGGCGCTGCAATCCCTGATCACCCGGTGTTCCTCTCCGGTGGAGCCTATTCTGTTCGGCATCGGTAAATTCAACGCCGGCACCACCTACAACGCCCTGGCGGAGGAGGCGGTGCTGGAGGGCACCACTCGCACCATCACCCCGGAAACCCGGGCCTGGGCCCGACAGAAGATCACCGAAACCGCCCAGCAAATTGCCGCCCTCTACGGCGGCAGTGCGGAGGTGATCTGGACCGGCATCTGCTCCGCCCTCTATAACGACGACGGCGTCTGCAAAGAGGCCACCCAGGCGGCCCAGGCAGCGCTGCCCGGGGTCCGGATCATCCACAACCGGCCCTTCTCACTGGGGGGCGACAACTTCGCCGAGTTCAACCTGGCGGTACCCGGGGCCTACGCCTATCTGGGCACCGGAAACCCGGAGCACCCCGAAACACAGAACCCGGCCCACAACGGCAACTTCAACATTGACGAATCCACTCTGGCCATCGGCGCCGCCCTCTACGCCGCCTATGCCCAGTGGTGGCTGTCCCAGGGAGGCACTGACGCATGAAAACACCCCTGCGCTATCAATTTTCCGAATATGACTGCGGCCCCACCTCGCTGCAAAACGCCCTGAGCTTCCTCTTCGACCGGGAGGCCATTCCTCCGGAAGTGTTGCGGGGCATCTCCCTCTACTGCCTGGACGGCTTCAACGACGAGGGGGTCAGCGGCAAAACCGGCACCTCCGCCACCGCCATGATGTTCATCAGCAACTGGCTCACCTGTTTCCGCAAGACCGGACGGCTGCCCATCTCCTGCCGGTATCTCTCCGGCTCCGACGTGCACCTGGAGGAGGGCAGCCAGATCCTGGAGGCCCTGCGTCAGGGCGGCGTGGTGGTACAGCGGCTCTATCTGGACGTGGGCCACTATATCCTGCTCACCGGGGTGGAGGGGGACTTCATCCTGGCCTTCGACCCCTATCACTGGGAGGGAAACTACGACGACCCGGCGGTGGAGGTGGTGGAGGACCACCCCAGCGCCTACAACCGCCGGATTCCCATGCGGGTTCTCAACTCCCAGGGGCTTGAGGACTACGCCCTGGGCCCGGTGGAAAAGCGGGAGGCGGTTCTGCTGTTCAACGACGAGGCCACCACCACAGATTGATGATAAGAGGAAGGTTGTTATCATGATTCCAACACCCCAACAGGCCTACGAACTGCTGAAGGAGTACAACGAAGGGGAATTCCACCTGAAACACGGCCGCATTGTGGGCGACGTGATGCGCTGGTTCGCCAATGATCTGGGCTATGGCCAGGAGGCGGATTTCTGGCAGGTGGTGGGCATCCTCCATGACCTGGACTTTGAGAGCTGGCCGGAGCAGCACTGCATCAAGAGCCAGGAGCTCATGCGGGAAAAGGGGCTGGATGAGTCCATCATCCACGCCACCGCCAGCCACGGCTACGGCATCACCGTGGACATCGCCCCGGAGCACCAGATGGAAAAGGTGCTCTTTGCCGCCGATGAACTCACCGGCCTCATCGGCGCCGCCGCCCTGATGCGGCCCTCCAAGAGCGTTCAGGATATGGAGGTCAAGTCCATTAAGAAGAAATTCAAGGACAAGAAATTTGCCGCCGGCTGCTCCCGGGAGGTCATCGAACAGGGGGCCCGGATGCTGGGCTGGGACCTCACCGAGCTGATGGACAAAACCCTTCGGGCCATGCAGCAGAGCGAAAATGTGGACTAAAACGCAACAATGCGGCCCCTTCTCCCACAGGAGAAGGGGCCGCGTTTTAATTTCCCAAAGCCTGGCCTAAGGCCCGGCACTGCTCCAGGGCGGCATCGTCGGGATAGCCGCAGCAGATCACGCCCTCGGTCACCAGCTTCGCCTCTGCGTCGATGCAGGTCTGCTCCCACTGGCGCATCCACTCGCCGTCTCCCCAGCCGTAGGAACCGAACAGCCCCACCGGTTTACCCGCCAGATGGGGCAGGCAGCCGGAGAACAGGGGTTCAAACTCCGTCTCCTCCAGCACCTCCGCCCCCATGGCCGGGCAGCCGAAGCCGATAGCGTCAAACTCCCCCACCAGGGCCCCGTCAAAGGCGGCGCTGGGCAGCACCTCCGCCTGGGCGCCCACGCCGGTCACACCCTCCGCCACCGCCTGGGCCATGGCCTCGGTATTGCCGGTACCGCTCCAGTACACAATTGCGACTTTCATAACACACGCTCCTTTTCACAGTATGTCAGGCACCCAGCCGCACCGCCAGCTGCTCCACCGTCCGGCCCCGGTTCCACAGATCCTGATAGCACCGGGTACAGGCCCGGTACTGGGCAAACAGCCGCCGGGCCCGCTGCTCATCTCCGTAGACCTTCCAATCCCCCACGCACTTGTAGTGCTTGGCGCCCCAGCGGATAAAACCCGCCACGTCGTCGGGGGGATAGCCCAGAAACAGGCCGATCTCATGGGGAAATTCCCCGCTGTCCCGGAGGGCGGCCATCAGCCGGATAACGCAGCGGTCGGGACTGTTGCAGGGATAGCCCCGCTCCGCCAGCAGCCGGGCGGCCTCCGGCGCTTCCAGATCCCGGCCCAGCCGGTCCGGCCGGTACAGGTAGATCAGCGCCAATCCGTTTTGATACCGCAGCGCCAGCACCCGCAGCCCCTTGGGCACCAAGCGCCGGTTCATGGCCCGCACGTCTTCCCGCAGCTGCTCCTCCGAATCGTAGGGGCAGGAGAACAGACTGCCCGTCTTTAACCCCGCCAAGGTGGGAGAACAATGGCGGATCACCATCTCTTCCGGCATAGGCTTTACCGGACCGCGTGGGTCTCCAGCACCCCCCGCAGGGCGGAGATGGAGCTGGTGGGACAATGGGCCACCACAGTGCCCCGGCCTTTGAGCTCGTTCATGGCGCTGCGCAGCATCTTGTGGGACATGGCGCTGGTAAAGCACACCAGCAGGTCCGGGGACCCCAGTTTGTTTTTCAGGCTGCCGATGGGCTTGGCGAACACTTTGGCCTGACACTGATATTCGGTGCACAGTTCCTTGTACTTGCGCACCATGCACTCGTTTCCGCCTAAAATCACAACGCTCATAAATAGCTCCTTTCTTTAGTTAGATATAACTAACCATCGTTTCAAAAAGTTGGCGCCGGTACAGCGCCCATGTCCAGGTCTCATAGTTCCCCGCCCCGGGGATGGGGCGGGAGCGCCGAGCCCGGGCTGAAAAGGCCGGGCCGGCAACTCCGGGGAGGCAAGGGGGGCTTTGCCTCCCCGGAATGGGGTCAGTCTTCGGTGTGGCAGCCGCAACAGCCGGAACAACCGCCGCAGGAGCAGCCACAGGAGGACTTACCCTGCTTCTTATCTTTTCGCATGGAATATACCACGGCGGCCACAATGGCCAGGACAATCAGTCCCACCAAAAGGGTGCCGATATTGGCGAGCATCCATTCCACCACAGTGTTTTCCTCCTATTCTTACGCAATGAAACTTTATTTTGGGGTTCACACCTTGACAGCGGCCTTCTGAGCCACTGCCTTTTTCCGTTCCGCGGGACGCACCAGCAGATAGACAAAGGCAATCACAACGAGAATGGCCACAATGGAGCCAATGCCGAAGTGGCCGGTGAACAGCATACCCAGCTGATAGATGCACAGGCCCACCAGATAGGCAAACCCGCACTGGTAGCCGATGGCCACCCAGAACCACTTGACGCTGTTCATCTCCCGCTTGATGGCGCCCATGGCAGCGAAGCAGGGGGCGCACAGCAGGTTAAAGGCCAGGAAGGCAAAGCCGGACAGGGTGGTAAAGGAGGCGGCCATGGTGGCATAGACATTGCCGCCGGCCCCGAACAGGATGCCCAGGGTGCCCACGATGTTCTCCTTGGCCACCAGGCCGGTGACGGAGGCCACGGTGGCCTGCCAGTTGCCGAAGCCCAGAGGGGCAAAGATCCAGGAGACGGCGCCGCCGATGGAGGCCAGGATGGAGCTGTCCAGCTGATCCTCGTTGAGCATGGTGAAGGACCCCTCCACAAAGCCAAAGAAGCTCAAGAACCAGATGACAATGGTGGACAGCAGGATAATGGTGCCCGCCTTCTTGATGAAGGACCAGCCCCGCTCCCACATGGAGTGGAACAGGGTACCCACGGTGGGCATATGGTAGCCGGGCAGCTCCATGACGAAGGGAGCCGGGTCCCCGGCAAAGAGCCGGGTTTTCTTCAGGATGATGCCGGAGCAGATGATGGCGGCGATGCCCATGAAGTAGGCGGCCACGGCGATGTAGGGGGAACCCCCAAAGATGGCCCCGGCCATCATGGCAATAAAGGGCTGCTTGGCCCCGCAGGGGATGAAGGTGGTGGTCATAATGGTCATCCGGCGGTCCTTCTCGTTCTCAATGGTCCGGGAGGCCATAATGCCGGGCACACCGCAGCCCATGCCCACCAGGAAGGGGATAAAGGATTTGCCGGACAGGCCGAACTTCCGGAAGATCCGGTCCAGAATGAAGGCGATTCGGGCCATGTAACCGCAGGTCTCCAAAAAACCCAGTAAGATGAACAGCACCAACATCTGGGGCACAAAGCCCAGCACGGCGCCCACGCCGCCGATGATGCCGTCCAGCACCAGACCGCTGAGCCAGTCGGCGCAGCCGATGGCGGTCAGGCCGCCCTCCACCAGCACCGGGATGCCGGGCACCCAGATGCCGTAGTCGGCGGGGTCCGGGGCGGTGCAGTCAAAGGCAATCAGCACCGCCACCGCGTCGATGACGTCGGCTCCCGAGGCGGTCTCCTCGGTGACCGCCAGGGTCTCCTCGTCCTCTACTCCGTAAGTAAACTCATAGCCGGTATCCACACCGGCGGCCATGTCGTTGAGGGCGGTGACCGCCAGGGCGGAGTCAAAACTCTCGCTCTCGCTGTCCAGGGCCAGGGCCACATCCTCCAGCCCCTGGTCCTCGATGTAGCCGTTCACCAGGTTGGATGCCTCGGTATAGGGATCGTTGTCCTCGTTATAGGCGCTGGTGCCAATGCCCAGCAGGTGCCAGCCGTCACCAAAGAGCCCGTCGTTGGCCCAATCTGTCAGCATGCTTCCGAAGGGCCCCATGGACACCCAATAGACCAGGAACATGATGACCACAAAGATGGGCAGGGCCAAAAATCGGTTGGTGACCACCTTGTCGATGCGGTCAGAGGTGTTCACCTTATTATGGGAGGCTTTCTTGGTCTGAACGCCCCCCATGATGCCGGAGATGTACACATAGCGCTCGTTGGTGATGATGCTCTCGGCGTCATCGTCCAGCTCCTCCTCGGCGGCCTGGATGTCCTTTTCAATGTGGGCCATCTTGTCCGCCGGAATCTTCAGCTGCTCCAGCACCTTTTCATCCCGCTCAAAGATTTTGATGGCGTACCAGCGCTGCTGCTCCTCGGGCTGGTCGTGGAGCACCGCCTCCTCAATGTGGGCGATGGCGTGCTCCACCGGGCCGGAGAAGGTGTGCTGAGGGATGGTCTTGCCGGTCCGGGCGGCCTGAATGGCGGCCTCCGCCGCCTCCAGAATGCCGGTGCCCTTCAGGGCGGAGATCTCCATCACCGGGCAGCCCAGCTGCCGGGACAGCTCCTGAATGTTGATCTTGTCCCCGTTCTTGCGGACCAGGTCCATCATATTGACGGCCACCACCACCGGGATTCCCAGCTCCGTCAGCTGGGTGGTCAGGTACAGGTTGCGCTCCAGATTGGTGCCGTCCACAATATTCAAAATGGCGTCGGGCCGCTCATTGAGCAGATAGTTCCGGGCCACCACCTCTTCCAGGGTGTAGGGGGACAGGGAATAGATGCCGGGCAGGTCGGCAATGGTCACATCACTGTGCTTCTTCAGCTTGCCTTCCTTTTTCTCCACGGTGACGCCGGGCCAGTTACCCACAAACTGGTTGGCGCCGGTGAGGCCGTTGAACAGGGTGGTTTTACCGCTGTTGGGGTTGCCCGCCAGGGCAATGCGCAGACTCATAACAGACTCCTCTCTTTTCAGCAGCTGAGTTTGTCTCAGCTAACTGTCACTTTGGAAAATGAGCGCCAAACAGATATTTTTGGCGCTTTTATGGATGGGAAAGCGGGCACTTGCCCCTTCCGTCACTCCACTTCAATCAGACCGCCCTCCGCCTTGCGGACGGACAGCTCATAGCCCCGGACGGTACACTCCACCGGGTCCCCCAGCGGCGCCACCTTGCGGATGTAAATCTCCACACCCTTGGTGATCCCCATGTCCATAATGCGGCGCTTGATGCCGCCCTCACCCCGGAGTCGGACCACTTTCACGGTCTCTCCCACCCGGGCGTCCTTCAACGTTCTCATGATCGGGTTGCCTCCTTACACTCTGTTCTCTTAAATCATGATCTTCTGGGCCATTTCTTTGCTGATGGCAATTCTGGCCTCCTTGACATGAACAATCACATTGCCTCCCAGGGCGCTGACTACCCGCACCCGGCTGCCGGCCACAAACCCCAGATTCTCCAGGTGCTTGCGCACCTCAGGTTTGCCGCCCACTTTTTTAATCATGTTCTCTTCTCCCACCGTCGCAAGCGTCAAAGGCATCATGTCGCACCCTTCCTCAGTCAAATTAGATTAGTAATAGCTAACCTCCAAGTCAAAGCAAAGGTTAGGAGCTCCTAACCTCATTCCGCAGTTTAATATAACTAACTCAAATTGTCAATAGTTTTTGCCGCTTTTCTCCAAATTAGTTAGAATAGATTAACTTCATAATTCAGTCAGCCCTCCTCTCGGGCAATTTTCCGAAAGGAGGGCTGAATTCAGCAGGTCATTGGTGTACGTTATTCTTGTGACAGATCGTCCGCCAGGGCCTCCAGGTTATCCTCTGAGTACTCCAGCTCCGCCGACCACTGCCGCAGCCACTCCACCCGGTGGGCCAGGGTGAGGCAGCCCTGCTCCGCCAACGTCATCCTCCGCAGCCGGGCCAACAGTTCCAGAGAAACGGCGCCAAAGCGCAGCGGAAACAGCTCATCCCAGCGCTCCAGTCCCCAAGAGATGTAATAACGGTAGACCAGATATACCATCAGATGCTCCCCATCCAGTTCCATATCCGCATCCCAGTTACCTTGGGGCTGGTCCCGCAGTTGTTCCAGGGCCTCCCGCCAGTCCGGCTCCAACACTTCCAGCCCCAGCAGCAGCTCCAAATCCTGTTCAAAGTGGCGCTCCGGCGGTCTCACTCTGTGAAGCAAAAATGCTTCACAGATTCGTGTTTTCAAAGGTTTGGAGCGATCCTGCAACAGATCCAGCAGAATTTCCCGCTGTTTCAACAGCGCCTCATATTCTTCATCGGGTTCCTGGTCTTCTCCAGGCCAGGGCTGGGCCAAAAAGCGGATGGGTTCCCGATGGGTCAGCAGCAGCCGGGCCGCCTCCTCACAGCACAGCCCCAGTCCCTCCTCCAACCGGTCGGGAAACCAGCTGCGAAACCGGGGGTGGTCGGCGCAGATCTGGCAGAGGGCCCCCTCCCCCAGCTCCAGAATGATGTCGCAGAGATTGTCCCCATTGAGAAAGGGACAGCGTTCCCGCCCATCCAGCCGGAAATGGGGGGCCTCCCCGGCCTGGATGCTGTTCGCCAGCCGGCGGCCAAAGGGGCCGGGGACCTGGCGGTAGCGGGCCAGGGTGTCCGGGTCGATGTCCACCTCCCAGCCCACGCAGCAGCTGTGTTGGCAAGCCGAGGCAATGCATTTGAAATCCGGATAGAGATCCGGCACCACCCGAATCATGGCCCCACCTCCCCCAACCGATCCTCCAAGGCCCTCAGGCACTCCGGGGGCACCTCCAGGGCCCCCAGCACAATTTGAGGCTTGTTTGCCCCGTGAAAATCGCTGCCTCCGGTGGCAAACAGGCCGAATTCCGCCGCCAGCTCCTTCAGCATATCCCGCTGCGGCCGGGTGTAGCCTGTATAGTAGATTTCCATGCCACCCATCCCCAACTCGGCAGCATAGGCCACCATCCGCCGCAATTCTTCCGGCGCATAGCCGTATTGCAGGGGATGGGCCAGCACCGCCACCCCACCGCTGCGGCGGATGATGTCCGCCGCCCGGGCCATAGGCAGGTAGGTTCGTGGCAAGTAATAACGCTTTCCAGGATTTAAAAACCGTTCAAAGGCATCGGAGACAGAATTTGCCGCCCCTTGTGCCACCAGCACCCGGGCGAAGTGGGGCCGGCCAATGGTAGCGCCGGGGTTTTGCTCCTCCAGTTGTTCCAGCGACACCGGAATCCCGTCCCGGTTCATCCGCTCCGCAATCTGGATATTGCGGCGGCGGCGGTCCTGCTGCACCCAGTCCAGCACCGGCCCCAGCGCCGGAGCGTCGGGCCCCAGTCCATAGCCCAGCACATGGGTATCTTTGCCCCGGTAATCGGTGGAGATCTCAATCCCCGCCAAAACCTGCACCCCCAGTGCCACCCCGGCGGCTATGGCCTCCGGCACGCCGGCCATGGTGTCATGGTCGGTGACGGCCAGGGCCCCTATTCCCGCCGCTTTGGCTTGAGCTACCAGTTCCCAGGGCGTCAAAGTCCCATCGGAAGCGGCGGTGTGAAGGTGTAAATCAATTTTACTTGCCACTTTGAATTCCCCCTGTCCTTGCCGGTTCTGTGCCCGCCTCGATGGGCTCCGGCCATGTCGGGTGTATTTTGACTATTATACCACGTCATGACTCCAGTGGCGACAGCGTTTGCTTCAGCCCTTCTGCCTCCGCTCTACAAACCAGGCCGTTCCGTTTTCCAAAAACAGAAAGGTCTCCCGGCCTCCGATGACACAGAGATACCGCAACCCACAGCCCCCAGCCTTCAAGCTGGCGGCGGGTCGTATATCCTTGACCCGGTCAATGGCAAATACCCGGCCGTCCTCCCACTCCAACAGCCGGGGCAAAATGGTTTTGTCCGGCATGAAATCCGCTGTGACCTTCACATATACCTTGCTGCCCCGTTCCACGGCGGCTCCCTCCTTGCGGTTGTTGTCTCTTTTATATTAGAACAAACGTTCTAATGTTGCAAGAGGGAAATTCTTCAAAAAAATTGGAATGGAGCTTACTTTTTCGAGCTTTATAGTGTAAAGTAAAAATCCGTAACACAGATTGAAATTGCTGCAAAAATTCTCCTTTAAAGATTATCCCCACAACAATTTGATGCAAAAAAACAGGGCGGGAAATATCCCGTCCTGTTTTTTGCTTTGCCAATCAACCGCTGATTTTGATCATCCACTTTTTCGAGAAGAAGCGACGCAGCACCAAGGTATCCTTCACCAGGCTGTCCGCCAGCACCACCGCCAGATAAACCAAGAGGAAGGGGGCCCCCAGCCACATACCTCCAAAGGCGATGGGAATGCTCACGCACCAGATGCCCAGAAAGTCGTAAAAGGCTGCCTTCTTGCCGTCGGCGCCGGAGCGGAGGATGCCGCAGATGTGGATATACTGCAGGAAGCGCAGGGGCAGGGTCAGGGCCATGATCAGCAGGATCTTGAGGGCCAGGGCCGTCACCTCCGGGGTCTGGTGGAACACCCCGGTGATGGGCCCCCGCAGCGCCAGCATGGCCACAGCGAACACAGCGGCGATCACAGGGGTCCAGCAGGTGATGGCCAGGGCGTTCTGAAAGGCCCGGTCCTTCCGGTCCCGGCCAATCTCCTTCCCCACCAACACATTGGCGGAGTTGGCCAGGGACAGAAACACCGTGGTGATGATGTTCTCCAGGGTGTTGCACATGGTGAGGGCCGCATATTCCAGGGTACCCATATGGCCATAGATCATATTGAGCACGGCGGTGCCGCTGCCCCAGAGCACTTCATTGGCCATAATGGGCCAGGCCACAATAAAGTATTGTCTCAGGAAGGTCCGGTCAAAGTCAAAGGCCTGCCTCAGGGAGGTGCGGAGCACGGTGCCCTTGGAAATGGCCAGGCCGTAGGTCACCGCCACGCCCACCCAGTTGGCAATACAGGAGGCCAAAGCGGCGCCGGCCATCCCCATCCGGGGCGCCCCGAAATGGCCGAAGATCAGGGTGTAGTTGAGCAGGATATTGGTCAGCACACTGACGATGGTGCCGTACATGGGGGTACGGACCTGCTCGGTGGAGCGGAGCACCGCGTTAGCGGTGTGCTGCAGCCCCAGGGCCGGGAAGCCGAAGGCCACAATCCTCAGATAGCGCTCCCCCGCCGCCACCACCGCCGGGTCATTGGAGTAAAAGGACATGACCAGCCGGGGACAGCTGGTGGTAAAGGCCAAAAACAGCAGGGTGACGATCAGGCAGAAGCCCAGTCCGCCGCCGTAGCTGCGGCGCACCTGCCTCAGCTCCCGACCGCCCCAGAACTGGGCCACCAGCACCCCAGCAGCTCCGGTGATGCCAAAGATCACCACATTGAGCAGCTGGACCCAGGAGGCGGCCAGGCCCATGGCGGTGAGCTCTGTTGTGCCCAGGGAGGAAATCATCAGGGTATCCACCAGGGAAAAGGAGGAGGTCAGCAGGTTCTGGGCCAAGATGGGCAGGGTCAGCAGCACGGCAGACCGGCAAAAGGCCGGGGTCCCAAAATAACGGGAAAGCTTCACAGGATCACTTCTCTCTTCTCTTCTAAAATCTGACACAAAACAAAAAACGACCGGAGCGCGTTTGCTTTCGCGCTTCGGCCGTTGGTGTCCTTGGGAACGGCAAGAACCAGGGGGTTTCTAACCGGGGCCTATTCTAGCAGATTCCCCTCTCTTTGGCAAGCCCCCTTTCACACCGGCTCAAAAAAACGGAGCCTTCACCAAAAAACACCGGATTTTTACTTTGACTTTTTGCCTTTCTTGCCCTATAATAAATTTGCGTGTAGCAAATACATGGGCAAAGCGTGTCATGGCGGATTCCGCCGTGACACGCTTTTTTCTTTGAGAGGAGTACTGTTATCATGCCAAAAACCAAGTTTCAGGGAATCATTTTCGGTCTTTTGATGTCCGTCACCATGGCCTATGGAATGGAGGTATACAATGTGGCGCTGAAAGAGGGAGGCCTGGCGGTGATGACCAACCAGGTGTTCCTGGGCGCCCTGCTGGAGGCGGCCTATATGTGGATTTTCGTATTTCTGTTCTCCAACCTCTGGGGCAACCGGCTGGGGCACAAGCTGGCGGCCAAGCTCTGTCGGCCCCAGGACAGCCCCTTCCTGCACACCCTTTTTACCTCCAGTTGCACCGTGCTCATCATGTGTCCCACCATGAGTATGGTGGCGGCCATTCTGTTTTCCGTGGTGCTTGGGGGCGGTAGCTGGAGCCAGCTGCCGGCCTACTGGGTAGCCACGGTGCTGAAAAATTTCCCCATGGCCCTGCTCTGGAACCTGTTCGCCGCCGGTCCCGTCTCCCGGCTGGTATTCCGGCGTATTTTTGCCCGGCAACTGGCCGCCTCCTGACTACCCTTGCTTCCATCCAAACAGCGCCGGCGCATTTGAAATGCGCCGGCGCTGTTTTCATCCTGATATGCTGTCAGGGCTCAAATTTCTCCGCGTAGGAGGCAATGATATGGGCCGCCGCGTCGGTGCCCAGCTTGCCCGCGTCGATGATCAGCTCAAAGTTGGCGGGATCGCCCCAGATCTGCTGGGTGTAATAGCGGTAGTAGTTGGCCCGGATTTTGTCCGTCTTGCGGATCAGCTTCCGGGCGTCCCCCTCCACCAGCTTGAACAGATCCATGGCCCGTTTCACCCGGAACTCCATGCTGGCCCGAATAAACACGTTGAGCACGTTGGTGCGGTCCTCCAAGGCGTAGTCGGCGCAACGGCCCACCACCACGCAGGGGCCCCGGTTGGCGGCCTTGCGGATGACCTCAAACTGGGCCTCCGCCACCCGCATGCCCACCGGCAGCATCAGAGACGGGTCCTCGGTGTACCACAGTCCCCCATACTGATAGCCCCCTACATCGGTATAGCTGATGGGGCGCTCATCATGGTGGACCACAATCTCGGTGGCCAGCTGGGTGGATTCCACCGTCTCGTCGATGATAGCCTTGTCATAGTAGGGAATGTCCAGCAGCTTGGAAACTTTGTGGGCGGTCTCCGCGCCGCCGCTGCAGAACTCACGTCCGATGGTAATGACCCATTTGGTTTTCATAATGATACCCCCCATTTCATTTGGTCATTGCTATGTTATTGCCACTTCTGAATAAGATTGCGGATCTGATCGGCAAATTTGGCCAAATCCTTGTTGGGACGGCCCTGGCAGGACTGGGCCAGCCGGAGCAGATCCCGGGCCGCCGCCACCAGCCGGTCATAGATCTCCACCGCCCGGGCACCGCTGCGGGTGCGGGTGTGGTCGATGCGCTTGCCCTCGGTGTAAATGGTCATCTGGCCGGTAGACAGGTCGTACTGGGTGCCGCTGTATGGAGCCTCGGCCCGATAGCCCTTCTGGACCAGCAGGTCCTTGAAATCCTCACAGGACTGCTCATTGCCGTGGTTGACGAACACAATCTGGGGCTTCTGGGGAATGGCGGTGACCCAGTCCAGCAGCCCCTTCTGGTCGGCGTGGCCGCTGGTGCCGTGGAGGGAAGCGATCTCAGCGCTGACCGCGATCTCCTCCCCAAAGAGCTTGACCTTTTTGACTCCCTCCAGCAGGCTGCGGCCCAGAGAGCCCTCCGCCTGGTAACCCACAAACAGAATGGTGCTCTCCTTGCGCCACAGGTTGTGCTTGAGGTGGTGCCGGATCCGGCCCGCCTCGCACATGCCGCTGGCGGAGAGAATCACCTTGGGGTGGGGGTCCAGGTTGATGGCCTTGGAGTCCTCCGCCGAGGAGGAGATCTTGATGTCGTCAAACCAGATTGGGTTGATCCCCTGATCCAACAGGGCCCGGGCCTCCGCATCGAAATAGGCGGCGTCGCACTGGAGGAAAATGGCGGTGGCCTCATTGGCCAGTGGGCTGTCCACATAGACCGGGAACCCGTCGTGGCCCCGGACCAGCCCCCGCTCCTTTACCTCCCGCAGGGCGTAGAGCAGCTCCTGGGTCCGGCCCACCGCAAAGGAGGGAATCACCACATTGCCCCGGCGGTCCAGGGTCCGCTGGATCACTTCCGCCAGCTCTCCCACCGTGTCCAGGGCCCCGGTGATCTCGTGGAGCCGGTTGCCGTAGGTGGATTCGATGACCAGATAGTCCGCCGCGTCCACGGTCTCCGGGTCCTTCAGGATGGGCTTGAAGCGATTGCCCACGTCCCCGGAGAAGACGATCTTCTTCTGCACGTCCCCCTCGGTGAGCCACAGCTCCACCGCGGCGGAGCCCAGCAGGTGGCCCACATCGGTGAATCGGAGCTCCACACCCTCGTCCACCTGATAGCGCTTGCCGTACTCACACCGGCGTAGCCGGCTGATGGCCCCCTGGGCGTCGTCCAGATCATAGACAGGCTCCACCGGAGGATTGCCGGCCCGCTGAGCCTTCCGGGAGCGCCACTCCGCTTCCGACATCTGGATGTGGGCGGAGTCCCGCAGCATGATATCGCAAAGGTTGCAGGTGGCGTGGGTGGCAAAGATGCTGCCCCGGAAGCCGTCCTTATAGAGCTTGGGCAGCATGCCGGAGTGGTCAATGTGGGCGTGGGTCAAAAACACCGCCTCCACCTGGCCGGCGGGAACGGGCATGGGGGCGTTTTCAAACACGTTGAATCCCTGCTCCATGCCGCAGTCGATCAGGAAGTGTTTCCCATTGACCTCCAGGACGGTGCAGCTGCCGGTCACCTCATGGGTGGCCCCGATGAACGTTAGCTTCATATTTTCCCCTCCTCCCCCGCAAGGCGTGCGGACAAGTCAGACGTCACGCTTCTGATTGCCTTTATTATACCCTCACACTTCGTCAATTTCAATAGCTTACCCTTCATTTACTTCGTTTTATTGTTGCACAATATACAATTATATTTATTATTGCAGCCAAAGTTCTCTTTTTATCCCCCTGTTTGGAAAACTGGAACCGTTTTGTAATTCTTTTTTCACCAAAATGGCCTTGTTCTTGCGGTAGGTGCTTTTTATAATATGCTTTGCTTGAAAGTCTACCCATTCCCTGTGTCTTACAGGAGTTGAAAGGATGAATGGCATGAAACGAATTTTGATCGTTCTGCTGTGCGGACTTCTCCTGGCCCTATGCGCAGGGTGCGGCGGAGGCGGTCAGCCCACACAGCGCACAGGTGAAACAACTGCCGCCGGCTCAAATGAAGACAGCAGTGTTCCCGAAGTCTCCACATTTCAAACACCTCAGGATTCCACTTCTTCGGCCATGGTCAACCTCAGGCCGGCTGCCAACGCCACGGTAGTGGAAAGTCAGGACTGCTACGACAGCGCCTATTGCTTCCAGCCGGAGGAGGACGGGACCTATCACTTCTGTGCCCAGACAGCCGACGCCTTCCAAGGCAGCCAGCTGGGCTACGACAAGGACACCATCACCTGGACCATCTATGTGCTGGATGAACCCTTTCAGGAGTCCTGGCGGCTGCTGGAGCAGGAGGCCCGGCCCTCCGTCAATGACCTGAACGGCTCCACGGATCTGGCGCTGCGGGCAGATCAATATGTCTATTGCGTGTGCTCTCTCAACGCCACCAGCAGTCAGCCGGCCCCGGACAGTGCCGGTGCCCTGTCCATCACCCCTGTCGAGGCGGACTACACCCCCTCATCCGGCAACAATTATCAGCTGGCCATCACCATCAACTCGGAAAGCCGCATTGACCTGGACGGTGACGGCGCCACAGACACCATTTATTACAATGTGGTCTCCGACACCCCTTCCAGCAACGGCATTTACACCGGGGCAAAACCCTCTAGCCTCACCATCAACGGCACTGAGTTCCTCCATCCGGAGCAGGACAACCCAACCGCCGACTTCGGCCTCTGGCTGGAAAACCCCGATGTGGAGTATTATTATATTGTGGATCTGGACGCCAATGACAACTATCGGGAGCTGGCCATCGCCGATTACGGGAGTAACGGTGAGGACACCACCCACTATTTCCGCTATCAGGAAGGTGAGCTCACCTATCTGGGCCAGATCAGCGGACTGCCCGACGACCACACCACCCTGTTCCACGGGGACGGCACCGTCAGCGCCATGACCCCACTGAATGTATTGCAGAACTGGGCGGGGCTGCGGACCTATGTGCTGGATTCCGGCCAGCTGCACATGGTGTCCCCGGAGTATTGTCCCCCCCAGCTGCCGGACGGCTGGAACGTGACGCTGCTGCAGCCTCTGCAGGTCTACGCCATGCCGGATCAGACCTCGGAACAACTGACGCTGAACCCCAGCAGCTTCTCCCTGACCTTTCCCCTGACGGATGGGGAGCACTGGGTGGAAATCCGCTGCGCCGACGGCTCCTCCGGCTGGGCCTATTTCCCGGATTACGGCACCGTAACCTCCGGTGACCAAACCCTCAACACCTCCGACGTGTTCGGCAATCTTTATCTGACCGGCTGAACCGGCCTGCCCACACCGGGCGTCTTCTTGTAAGGCGCCCGGTTTTTGCATCTCCCCGGTTGATTTCAGCTGTAAAATACATTAAGATAGTCCATAGTACGAACCCTGCCCAAACAGGGCGACATGTGAGGAGACCCAAGATGAAATACTATCGCATTTCGATTGATTTCGGCGGCGATCTGGATCTGAAGGGTAAGATCTCCGCCTCCCTGCTGATCCGCAAGATGATCGAGCGGCTTGGCCACGAGTATGAGATCAAGGTGAATTCGGTCCAGGACACCCGCTGCGAAATTATCCTGAAGGCCGACGCCCTTCAGGATATCTCCGACCAGCTCCGCTCCGAGCTGGCGGGCATGACCGGCAGCATGCACTGCAACATCCGGGTGGAGCAGGACGGCACCGAGGACAGCCAGGGCTCCGCCGCCCCGGCGGCCGGAGGCGCCCCTGCTCCCGCCGGAGCCGAGGACTCCATCCAGGCGGAATTTGAGCGGCGGAAGCACCCGGAGGAGGCGCCCCCGGCCGGAGGCACCTCTGCCCTGGCCCAGATCCACGCCCTGGTGGGGGCCGAGGAATTCAAGGCCCTGGCGGATGAGCTGGCCAAAATGGCCCCGGCCCTGCGGGCGCTGAAGGGCCAGTCCTATCTGGAGCGCAACTCCTACCTGTTCACCATCGACGACGGCTATGGCCTCACCACCGCCCTGAAACTCTTTGCCCGGCTACTGAAAGAGTACAAGCTGATCTCCGACGCGGAGCCGGTGGAGATTCGGCTGCCCAACCTGGAGGATCTGGAGGAGATCGCCAAATTGGAGGGCAGCCTCCGGAAGGACCTGCCCAAGCTGGAGGGCTGCGTGGTCTGCCTGGATCTGAGCCAGTGCATGGGCAACCTGGAAAAGCCCGGCTACCGCAGCCTGCTGCGGACCATCTACTCCAACAGCCGCAGTGTGCTGGTGTTCCGTATCCCCTTCCTGGAGCAGAAGGCCCTCCAGACCGTCCAGGCGGTATTGGACGACGTGTTCTTCCTGCGCACCGTCACCTTTGTCCCCATGGATTTTGAGGACCTCAGCGAATGCGCCGTCCGGGCCGCCAAAAGCTATGGCTACGCCCTGGACGCCTCCGCCGAGCCCATTCTGGCCCAGCTGGTTGCCCTGGAGAAGAGTGACGGCCGGTTTTATGGCATCAAGTCCGTGGAGAAGATCGTGGATCAGCTGGTCTACGAAAAGCTGCGGCTCTCTCCGCCGGATGCGGAGGTGGGGGGCACCATCACCGCCGCCGACCTGAAGCGGCTGGACAGCGACAGCGACATGCAGGACCTCTCCGGAGAGGAGAAGCTGAAACAGCTCATCGGCATCGAGCCGGTGGCGGAGCAGCTCAACGAGATCGTGTCCCTGATTGAGTACGCCGTGAAAAACAGCTCCTCCACCACCCGGCCCTCCATCCACATGCGCTTTGTGGGCAACCCCGGCACCGGCAAGACCACCGTGGCCCGGATTCTGGGCCAGATGCTCAAGGAGCGGGGCATCCTGCGCAAGGGCGTGTTCTTTGAGTACGAGGGCGTGGACCTGATCGCCAAGTATGTGGGCCACACCGCCCCCAAGGTGGCCCAGATCTGCCGGGACGCCTACGGCAGCGTGCTGTTCATCGACGAGGCCTATGCCCTGGCCGTCAAAGAGAACAACGGGGGCACCGCCTCCTTCAACTCCGAGGCCCTGAACACTCTGCTCAGTGAGATGGAAAACCACCGGGACGACATGGTGGTTATCATGGCCGGTTACAAGGACGAGATCGACGACCTGATGCGCTCCAACCCCGGTCTGGTGCAGCGGATGCCCTATGAGATCAACTTCCCCAACTATACCCGGGAACAGCTGTCGGAGATCTTCTTCGCCCAGGCCCGGAAAGACTTCCTCTTCGGAGAGGAGTTCATCGAGAAGGTCAAGGAGTACTTCCGCACCCTGCCCAACAACGTCTACTTAAGCCCCACCTTCGCCAACGCCCGATTTGTCCGCAACCTGTTTGAGCGGACCTGGAGCAAGGCAGTCATGCGGGCCAAGCTGGAGAAGGCGGAGCTCACCACCCTCCTGCCCTCGGACTTTGAAAAGGCCGCCGAGGAAATGGACGCCGCCAGCAACGGCGCCATGGTCTTTGGCAAGCACGATTCCGGCGCCACCATGTTCTCCGAAGAGGAGGCCAAGATCCGCTTCGCCGACGTCTGCGGCGAGGACGAGGCCAAGGAGCTGCTGATGGAAGTGGTGGATTTCCTGAAGCACCCGGCAAAATTCCACTCCATCGG
>CABRZO010000012.1 GCA_902475455.1 uncultured Eubacteriales bacterium | reverse complement strand
TGCTTATAGCGACAACATTCGTCACCATTATAACAAAATGTATAGTCCTGTCAATCATTTTCGGACATTTTCGGAAAAATATCGCGATGTTTAAAGGGATTTTAAAAATTGCTACTAATAATAATATTCATTCCTAAAGAAAATGAATTTTTTGGGGAGAAAAAGGAAATGATTCTCATTATTAAATTGGCGATTTTATACATTTCATTTGCTATTATTTGGTAAACTTGCGCGTCGGCAAGAATTTAGCTAGCTTGGTTACCAAAGCATCATCTGCGATCAAAAAGCTCCAAAAGGTCGCATTTTGCCGTTTTCAACAAAAAAACCTTGACATAGACGGGGGTCTGTGGTATTTTTTGTACCAGAAGGTAAGTTGTCATACAGATAGCTGAGTTACAACGAATGGCGACAGTTACGCTGTGGACGCTGACCAATCCGTGGGGAGGGGGTGAACCAGGAAGGCACCGGAGATCACAGGCACAACCGGTGCCTCAAGAACCGATTTCCATTGTGTTGGATCCGCTGAGTAAAAAACTGTAGAGGCGGCGGAGGAACCCGGTGCTTCCATTTCCCAGGGGCCGGAGCCATTGCCTGACTGTTCCGGTTGGCGGGGAAAACCGATGAATCCGACGCGTAGAGAGACAGTTCCATTGTAAAGAAAATCATTAGGAGGGAAAACACATGAAAAAGTTCCTTGCAATTCTTTTGGCCTTGCTTATGGTCGTGGCCCTGGCCGCCTGTGGCAATAGCAGCAGCTCTGCCGGTAACAGCTCCACCACTGATTCCGACAGTTCCGCCGCCTCCGGCAGCCAGGAAGAGGAAACGGGCGGCGAGTCCGCGTCCGGCGCTGAAATCGCCCTGATTTGCACCGCCGGCAGCGGCGGCATCAACGACCGGGGCTTTTTCCAGAGCACCTATGAAGGCATTCAGGAGTTCTGCGAAGAGTATAACCACACCTATGCTTACTATGAGACCAGTGAAAACACCATTGATGCCCTGTATGAGACCATCGACCTGGCGGTTATGAACGGCGCTGAGGTCATCTGCACCTCCGGCGGCGATTTCATCGGCATGATGGAGGATGTGTATGCGGCCTATCCCGATCTGTACTTCATCTGCAACGAGGTCAACTTCACCACCCCCGGCGACAATGCCGTGATTTACCTCTTTGAGGCCCAGCAGGCCGGCTTCCTGGCCGGCGTGGCGGCGGTTTATGAGGGCTATACCGACATCGGCATTATGTGCGGCATGCAGATCCGCCCCAACCACCTGGCCGGCTTCGGCTTTGTGCAGGGCGTGAACTATGCGGCCAATAAGCTGGGCATCGAGGGTATCACCGTCAAGTACTGGTACACCAACTCCTTTGAGCCCAGCGCGGACATTCAG
Source organism: uncultured Eubacteriales bacterium (assembly GCA_902475455.1). Taxonomy (GTDB): domain Bacteria; phylum Bacillota; class Clostridia; order Oscillospirales; family Oscillospiraceae; genus UMGS1766. The sequence goes on along the minus strand of CABRZO010000012.1, from coordinate 24,087 downwards.
GCCTATGCCGCTGCCTGGTATCAGGACGGCACTGAGCTGATCGCCGCCTTCTGCGGCGGTGCCGCTCCCTCCGTTTGGGCGGCCGCCGAGGCCAACGACGGCCTGTGCATGGGCTGCGATATCGACCAGTATTATGAGTCCGACGTCATCATCACCTCCTTCCTGAAGAACGTCAACGTCTCCACCATCTCCGGCCTGGAGGCCTGGGAGAACGGCGAATTCCCCGGCGGGCAGTCCATCAACTTCGGTGTTGCCGAGGGCGGCGTGGGTCTGGCCATGGAGAATTCCAAGATGGTCAACTTCACCCAGGAAGTTTATGACGAGTATGTGGACATGCTGATCAACGACACCGACGGCGTGAACAGCAGCCTGATTGATCCCGACGAAGACAATGCTCAGACGGTGCCCGAGTTCTGGGAGCTGGTGCCGGAGCACTATATCGATCTGCAGTATTTTGAGTAAATTGTCACTTACAACTGACTGGTGGCAGAACACTCGCATTCAGTAACCGGGACACGCGGCCACAGTATGTTCTGTGGCCGCGTGGTTTTCCAGGCGGGAGCTGCCGCACACCATTGTGGGAGGATTTCTATGAGTGAATATGTAATCGAAATGCTTCAGATCCGAAAGACATTTCCCGGCATTGTGGCCAATGACAATGTGACGTTGCAGGTGAAAAAGGGCGAAATCCACGCTCTGCTGGGCGAGAACGGCGCGGGAAAGTCCACGCTGATGAGCATTCTGTTCGGCATGTATCAGCCGGACCGGGGGGAGATCCGGATTGAGGGCAAGCCCGTTCGGATCAAGGACCCCAACGACGCCACCGCCCATCACATCGGCATGGTCCATCAGCACTTCAAGCTGGTTCAGGAGTTTACCGCCCTGGAGAACATTATCTTAGGGGTGGAGCCCATCCGGCACGGCTTCCTCAATTCCGACGAGGCCCGCAGCAAGCTGGAGGAATTGACCCGGCACTACGATCTGAAGGTGGACTTTGACAAGAAGATCAGCGAGATGACCGTGGGTATGCAGCAGCGGGTGGAGATCCTGAAAATGCTGTACCGGGACAACGATATTCTCATCTTTGACGAGCCTACGGCAGTGCTGATGCCCCAGGAGATTGAGGATCTGATGCAGATCATGCGCAATCTGGCCAAAGAGGGCAAGTCCATTGTATTCATCTCCCATAAGCTCTCGGAGATCATGTCGGTATCCGACCGGTGCACGGTGCTGTGGCACGGCAAGTGCGTGGGTACCGTCAATGTGTCGGATCCTGAAGTGACCAAAGAGATGCTGTCCGAGATGATGGTGGGCCGGAAGGTTACCCTGGTGCCGGACAAGCCCAAGCAGGAGCCTGGTCGGGTGATTCTGAAGACCGAGGGGCTGTGCGTCAAGGACAGCAGGACCGGCAAGCTGAAGGTGGATCACGCCAGCTTTGAGGTGCGGGAAGGCGAAGTGGTCTGTATCGCTGGTATCGACGGCAACGGCCAGAGCGAATTGGCCTACGCCATCACCGGACTGACCGACGTTGACGGGGGAACCATCTGGCTGGACGGGGAGGATATCACCAAAAAGGATATCCGCTACCGGAACGTCCACGGTATCGCCCATATTCCCGAGGACCGCCAGAAGCACGGCCTGGTGCTGGACTACTCCATGCAGGAGAACTGCATTCTGAAGAACTATTTTTCCCCGGAGTATCAGAAGGGCGGTTTTATGAACCGGAAGGCTGCCCGGGCCTACACGGAGAAATTGATCCAGCGGTTTGACATCCGCAGCGGCCAGGGGGCTGCCACCCGGGTGCGGAGTATGTCCGGCGGCAACCAGCAGAAGATCATCATCGCCCGGGAGATCGACAGCCAGCCCAAGCTGCTGGTGGCGGTGCAGCCCACCCGGGGCCTGGACGTGGGCGCCATCGAGTACATCCACGGCCAGATCATGGAGCTGAGAAACACGGGGCACGCCATTCTGCTGATCTCTCTGGAGATGGAGGAAGTGCTGTCCATCTCCGATCGTATCCTGGTCATGTACAACGGGGAACTGGTGTGCGACCTGGATGCGGAGAACGTAACCGCAAAAGAATTGGGCCAGTACATGGCTGGACTGAAGAAGGGGTGAGTCCATGAGAAAGAAAAAACAACTGGGGGGTATTCTGGAGTCCCCCGCGGCGGAAAGTCTGCTCTCCTCTCTGCTGTCCATTCTGATGGGCCTGGTGATCGGCCTGATTATTCTGCTGATTTGCAACGCCGAGACGGCGTTCCCGGCCATCAAGACCATTGCCACCGGCGGCTTCGGCCTGTCCGGCTTTCCCAAGACCATGGGGCGGATCTGCTACTATGCGGTGCCCCTCATCATGTGCGGCCTGTCGGTAGGTTTTGCCTTCAAGACCGGCACCTTTAACATCGGCGCCTCCGGCCAGTATGTGGCGGGCGCCTTCACGGCCATTCTGGTCACCCACCTGATCGGCGGCGTTACGGGAAGTTTCACCTGGATCATCGCCATTCTGGCCGGCGCGGTGGCCGGCGGTGTTGTGGGCATGATTCCCGGCCTGTTGTCCGCCTATCGCAACGTGAACATCATCATCTCCGGCTTGATGATGAACTTCATTGCCACCTATGGCGTCAGCTTCCTCATCAAGAAGATTGACCTGATTTACAGCGCCCAGAAGAGCACCACCCAGAGCATTCCCTCGGAGCTGGTGCTGCCCAAGGTGGGGCTGGACAAGCTTTTCCCGGTGGGGGGCTCCGGTACCGCCGGCGCCAACATCGGCATTTTGATCGCCATCGCCATGGGCGTTGTGGTGTATATTGTGCTCAACCGGACGGTGTTCGGCTTTGAGCTGCGGACCTGCGGCGCCAACCGGTTTGCCGCCAAGAACGCCGGCATCAAAGAGAACCGGGCCATTGTGATCTCCATGTTCATTGCCGGAGCCCTGGCGGGCATCGGCGGCGGCCTGGTCTACCTCTCCAGCAGCGGCATCAACCTGGGCGTCACCGACACTGTGGACGGCACCGGCTTTTACGGCATCGCCGTGGCGCTGCTGGGCCAGCTCAACCCCATCGGCATTGTGGCGGCGGGTGCCCTGATCTCCTACTTCCAGGTGGGCGGCAGCAGCCTTCAGATCTTTGGCTTCTCCGCGGAACTCATCGACGTGATCGTGGCCGCCATCATTTTCTGCTGCGCCTTTGCCCAGCGGTTTGGCAGCGTGATCCGGGCGGGCATTGCCTCCCGCCGGCAGGCCGGCGGAGCGCCCTCCGGGGATCAGACCCTCCAGGAAACGGCATCCGCCCAGGAGAGTAAGGAGGAAGCGGAACAATGACAATGTTTATCTTCTTTATGCAGCAGATTCTGCTGTTCGCCACCCCGCTGATCGTGGCCGGCATCGGCGGCATGTTCTGTGAGCGGGGCGGTATCATCAACATCGGCGTGGAGGGCATGATGATCATCGGCGCCTTTTGCGGCTGCCTGTTCCTCCACTTTGTACCGGCGGGTATGCCCAGCCAGCTGCAGCTGATCGTGGCGCTGCTGATCGCCGCGGCAGCAGGTGTGGTGTTTGCGCTGCTGCACGCCATGGCCTCCATCAACTTCAGCGCCAACCAGGCCATCAGCGGCATCGCCCTGAACATTGCGGCCCCGGCCGTGTCCATCTTTGCGGCCCGGCTCATCATCGGCCGCCAGCAGATCAGCTTCAGCAACGTGTTCCGCATTGAGGAGGTGCCTCTGCTGGGCAAGATTCCCGTCATAGGCGATATCTTCTTCCAGGACGTGTACATCTCCTTCTATATCGCGGTGGCGGTGGCCATCCTGGGCGGCATTCTGCTCAACAAAACCCGGTTCGGCCTGCGGCTGAAGGCCTGCGGCGAATTCCCCCAGGCGGCGGACTCTGTGGGCGTCAATGTGTATAAAATGCGCTACATGGGCTGCATCATCTGCGGTGCTCTGGCGGGTATGGCCGGCGTCATGCTGGTGGTGCCCACCGCCACGGAGTTCAACGCCACCGTGGCCGGCTACGGCTTCCTGGCGGTGTCGGTGCTGATCTTTGGTCAGTGGCGCCCGGGCAAGGTGGTATTCGCCGCCTTCTTCTTCGGCATCATGAAGACGCTGTCCGCGGTCTACTCGGCCCTGCCCTTCTTCTCCTCTCTGAACATCGACGCCTTTATCTATCGTATGATCCCCTTTGTGGTGACGCTGATCGTTCTGGCCATCTCCTCCAAGGGAGCCCAGGGCCCCGCCGCCGCAGGTCAGCCTTACGACAAGAGCGCGCGATAAAAGGAGTGTAGGATATGGAAAAAATCTTTTATGTCAAAACCACCCCGCTGGAGGATCCCCGTTCCTTCTACCAGGGATTTCAGCCGGGGAAAACGGTGCTGCCCAAAGGTTACGTCCATGTGGAGGGAGCCAAGCCCCTGGACTGTGAGATCCTGTTGGAGCGGGATGTGGAGATCCCCATGCGGGACGGCGTCATCCTCCGGGCGGACATCTATCGGCCCAACGATGACGAGAAGGTGCCCGCCATCCTGTGCTCCAGCATTTTCGGCAAAAACGGCTCCTATATCAACTATGATCTGATTGCCCGGCGCTGCGGCAGCCAGAACCGGCTGGGCATTCCCCTGGGCACCACCTCGGAGCTGAACATGTTTGAGGCGGCGGACCCCGCCTTTTGGGTGGCCAACCATTACGCCCTGGTGAATCTGGACATCCGGGGGGTGGGCATGAGCCAGGGCCGGGCCCACTATTTCGATACCCAGGACGCCCAGGACAACTATGACACCATCGAGTGGCTGGCGGTCCAGGACTGGTGCAACGGCAAGGTGACCATGCAGGGCAACTCCTGGCTGGGCATCACCCAGTGGTATACCGCCGCCGCCCGGCCGCCCCATCTGGCCTGCATCGCCCCCTGGGAGGGCCATGGCAACATGTATGTGGATGAGTACATGCGGGGCGGCATCCCCCGCTACACGGTGCAGCGGGATGTGATGTGCTTCGGCAATTACGAGATGGAGGACCTCCGGGCGGGCATGATGGCCTATCCTCTGTACAGTGACTACTGGAAGGAAAAGGCCGCCGATTTTGAGAAGATCCAGTGCCCGGCTTATGTGGTGGCCAGCTACAACAGCGAGGTCCACGTCCGGGGCACCTTTGAGGGCTTCCGGAAGATTTCCTCCCAGGAGAAGTGGCTGCGCATCCACAACAGCCAGGAGTGGCCCGACCAGTACCAGCCGGAGAACACGGCGGATCTGCTGAAGTTCTACGACCACTACTGCAAGGGCATCGACAACGGCTGGGAAAACACCCCCAGAGTGCGGATGTCGGTGCTGGACCCGGGCGGTCAGGACATTGTGGGCCGGGTGGAGGAGACCTTCCCCCTGGAGCGGCAGCAGCTGCGCAAGCTGTATCTGCGTCCCGCCGCCGGCCAGCTCACCGACACCCCGGCCCCGGCGCCGGAGCAGGCCGGCTACGTCAGCGACGACGGCAAGGGCCTGCTGCAAATGCGGTACACCTTTGAGCGGGATACCGAGATCACCGGCTACATCAAGCTGAAGGTGTGGCTGGCTGCCATGGACAATATTGATGCCGACGTCTATGCCCGCATCTGCAAGCGGAACAAGGATGGAGAGATTGTCTTTAACCGGGCGGCCATGGTGGCCTACAGCGGCCCCAACACCATGCTGCGGGCCTCTCTGCGGGAGCTGGATGAGGACAAGTCCACCCCCTGTGAGCCCTTCCACACCTTTAACCATCCCCAGCTGCTGACCCGCGGGGTGCCGGTGGAGCTGGAGCTGGGCTTCTGGCCCACCTCGCTGCTCTTCCACGCCGGGGAGAGCCTGGAGCTGAATCTGGCGGGCTTTGACTACCTGTCCAATGACGACCCCATGGAAGTGGTCAGCGACACCCGCAACCGGGGAACCCATATGGTGTTCGCCGGCGGCGAATATGATTCCTATCTGTTAATTCCGGAGATCCCCCAGGGGAGCCGGTAAACCCTGCCCGTACCGCCCCGTCCCCCCCACGGGCGGTACGAAAAATAGATTCTTGTAAATTTATGGTTGCAAAACAAAAAGTTGTATGGTAGAATAGCTGTCATACAGCAAGACAATTATAAATCCTACGGGTTGCCCGGACAGCGGAGCCCTGCCAAGTAGAGGACTGCCTGGGAATGTGAACCAACAAACATAGGAGGGAATTCCAAACATGAAAGCACTTCGATTTGTAGCGCCCTATCAATTGGAGGTCCAGGAGGTCCCCACCCCGACGCCGGGCAAGGGCGAGTGCCTGCTCCGGGTCCGGGCCTGCGGCATCTGCGGCAGCGATCCCCACGGCTACACCGGCAAGACCGGCCGGCGCATTCCGCCCATGACCATGGGCCATGAGTTTGCCGGCGAGGTGGTGGCCCTGGGGGAGGGCGTGGAGCAGTTTCAGGTGGGGGACGCAGTGATCCCCCAGCCCATCAACTTCTGCGGCGAGTGTGAGAACTGCCGCCAGGGCCTGACCATGCTCTGCCTCAATAAGAAATTCTTCGGTGTGCTGGACACCGACGGCGCCATGGCCGAGTACATCTCGGTGCCGGAAAAGCTGCTGTACCGGCTGCCCAAGGGCACCACTTACTACCAGGGGGCCCTGACGGAGCCCTACGCCGTGACCTACGGCGCCTACAAGAAGGCCGGCGGCCTGAAGGACCAGGTGGTGCTCATCATCGGCGCCGGCGCCATCGGCGACTGCCTGCTGCAGCTGGTGCTGCTGGACAGCCCCAAAATGGTGATTATGGCGGACCTGAGCGACGCCCGGCTGAGCATCGCCAAGGACCTGGGGGCCACCTACACCATCAACACCGGAAAGGTGGACGCCCTGGAGGAGATCCGGGCCCTTACCGACGGCCACATGGTGGATGTGTCCTTTGAGTGCTGCGGCGTGGAGCCCACCGCCAACCTGTCCGTCAAGGCGCTGAAAATCGCCGGGCGCAGCTACTGGATCGGTATGAACCAGAAGGAAATGACCCTGAATATGCAGGACATCGTCTGCTCCGCCCGCAGCGTCATCGGCTCCTTCAACTACACCCACAAGGAATTTGGCGAGATGGTGGACATCCTGGGCTCCGGCCGGATGGCCTCCGACAAGCTGATCTCCTCCGTGGTGTCCCTGGAGGAGGCTCCCCAGGCCTTTGAGGACCTGCTGAACCGGCCGGATGAGTTCCTGAAGATCATCATTGATCCCACCAAGTGAGGAGGCGTGACGGCATATGAAGTTTGGATGCTGCCTGAATATGGTGGCCACCCAGCCCGACGGCACCGGCCAGGAGTGGCTGGAGAAGCTGGCGGAGTGCGGATTTGACTATGTGGAGATGCCCACCGCCCAGATGATGGAGCTGGATGACGAGGCCTTTGCCGCCCTGAAGGAGCGCATCGCCCGGGCAGGCATTCCCTGTGAGACCAGCAACAACTTCTTCCCCACCTATTTCCGGCTCACCGGGCCGGAGGTGGACATGGACGCCATCATGGACTATGCCCGCCGGGCGCTGACCCGGGCGGAGGAGCTGGGGGTGCAGTATCTGGTTTTCGGCAGCGGCCCCGCCAAGCAGGTCCCTGAGGGATTTCCCATGGAGGAGGGCTACCGCCAGGTGGTCCGGCTGCTCCAGCAGGTGGCCCCGGTGGCCCGGGAGCACGGCATTACCATTGTCATTGAGCCCCTGCGCAAGCAGGAGTGCAACCTCATCAACACCTTTGCCGAGGGGGTGCAGTTGGCCCGGGATGTGAATGATCCCAATGTGCGGGTGCTGGTGGATTTCTACCATCTGACGGAGGAAGGGGAGCCGGTGCAGCATCTGCTGGATGAGGGCCGGGACTTCCTGCGCCACGTCCACTTTGCCAACCCCACCGGCCGGGTATTCCCGGTCTCGGCGGAGGAGGCGGACTACCGCCCCTTTATTGACGCCCTGAAGACCCTGGGCTATGACCTGCACGTCAGCTGTGAGGCCTACGCCCCCAACGGATTTGACCAGGATGCCCCTGTGGCAAAACGCTTTTTCGAGGAACAATTCTAAGGAGGAATTTGCAATGGCATACGGCAAAGAGCTGCTTGACAATCTGGCCGCCAAGGGCCAGCTGCTCAGAAGAGACTGCATCAAATGCATCGGCGTGGGCGTGGCCGGGCATGTGGGGGGCAGCTGCTCCGCCGCAGATCTGGTGGCCGCCCTGTACTTCTACAAGATGAAATACGACCCCAAGAACCCGGACTGGGAGGGCAGAGACTATTTCCTGCTCTCCAAGGGCCATGTGGCCATCCTCCAGTACTCCGCCCTGGCGGAGGCCGGCTTCTTCCCGGTGGAGGACCTGCTGCACTGCAAGGACGTGGGCTTCTATCTCCAGGGCCACCCCCATCTGGGCACCCCCGGCATTGAGGCGGGCACCGGCTCCCTGGGCCAGGGCCTGAGCCTGGGCCTGGGCATGGCCATGGGCCTGAAGATGGATCAGAAGGACAACCGGGTCTATGTGCTGGTGGGCGACGGCGAAATGGACGAGGGCCAGATCTGGGAGGCCGCCATGGCCGCCGGCTACTACAAGACCGACAACCTCTGCGCCATCATTGACAACAACGGCCTGCAGGCCCAGGGCCCCATCAAGGAACGGATGGATGTGACCCCCATCGGCGACAAGCTGGCCGCCTTCGGCTGGAACGTCATTGAGATCGACGGCCACAACATGGAAGAGATCGTCACCGCACTGGACGCCGCTGAGACCTGCAAGGGCAAGCCCACCGCCATCGTGGCCCACACCGTCAAGGGCAAGGGCGTCAGCTTCGCGGAGAATGTGACCGGCTGCCACAACGTGGCTCTGACAGAGGCGCAGTACCATCAGGCTCTGGAAGAGCTGTCGAAATAAGGAGGGCGCGTTATGAGCTATACCAATCAAAGAACCGCTTACGGCGACACACTGCTGGAGCTCTGCCGGCAGAATCGCAATATTGTGGTGTTGGATGCCGACCTGGGCGGCTCTACCCAGGGCAAGAAGATCGAGCAGGAGTTGCCCCAGCAGCACATTGAGATGGGCATCGCCGAGGCCAATATGGCCTCGGTGGCCGGCGGCCTGTCCCGGGTGGGCAAGATCCCCTTCATCAACTCCTTTGCCGTGTTCTGCTGCGGCCGGGCCTATGACCAGATCCGCCAGTCCATCTCCATCGGCAAGCTGAACGTGAAGATCTGCGGCTCCTCCGCCGGCTGCTCCGACTTCGGAGACGGCGCCACCCATCAGTCGGTGGACGACATCGCCTATATGCGGGTCATCCCCAACATGCAGGTGATCGTTCCCGCCGACGCCAATGAGACTGTGGAGGTCACCAAGTACATGGCGGCCAGCCAGGGTCCCGTCTACATGCGCATCAACCGCAACGACTACCCCAACGTCACCCCCGAGGGCCAGCCCTTCGTGCTGGGTCAGCCCACAGTGCTGCGGGAGGGCACCGACGTGTGCGTGTTTGCCTGCGGCATCATGGTGGGCAAGGCCCTGGAGGCGGCGGAAAAGCTGGCGGGTCAGATCTCTGTGAAGGTGGTCAACGTCAGCACCATCAAGCCCATGAACACCCAGGCCATTGTGGATCTGGCCAAGGACTGCAAGGGCGTGGTCACCGCCGAGGAGCACAGCGTCATCGGCGGCCTGGGCGGCGCCATCGCCGAGGCTCTGTGCAAGGCCTGCAAGCCCATCGAGTTTGTGGGCGTTCAGGACCAGTTCGGCTCCTCCGCCCACAATTACCCCGACATTCTGGAGTACATGGGCCTGACGGCGGCCAAAATCGAGGAAGCGGTGCGCACCATCGCCGCCCTGTAACAAAAATGCTTCAGCCCCGCTTCAGGGGTACACAATCAGACAGTTTTGGAGGTAGATTTGCTATGAAAATTGGTTTTATCGGTCTGGGCATTATGGGCAAGCCCATGAGCAAGAATCTGATGAAGGCGGGCCACGAGCTGGTGGTCTTCGACCTGAACCAGGACGCGGTGGCCGAGGTGGTGGCCGCCGGCGCCACGGGGGCGGAGAGCGCCAAGGCAGTGGCGGAGCAGTGCCCCCTGATCATCACCATGCTGCCCAACAGCCCCCATGTGGAGGCCGTTGTCTGCGGCAAGGACGGCGTGCTGGAGGGAGCCAAGCCCGGCACCGATATCATCGACATGAGCTCCATCGCCCCGCTGGCCTCCAAGGCCATCGCCGAGAAGTGCGCCGCCGCCGGCGTGAACATGATGGACGCCCCGGTCTCCGGCGGCGAGCCCAAGGCCATCGACGGCACCCTGTCCATTATGTGCGGCGGCCCCAAGGCCCTGTTTGACAAGTATGAGGAAGTGCTGCTGGTGATGGGCGCCTCCGCCGTCCACTGCGGCGATGTCAACGGCGCCGGCAACACCGTCAAGCTGGCCAACCAGATCATCGTGGCGGTGAACATTGCCGCCTGCGCCGAGGCCTACTCCCTGTCCACCATGGCCGGGGTCAATCCGGAAAAGGTGTTTGCCGCCATCCGGGGCGGCCTGGCGGGTTCCACCGTTATGGATGCCAAGGTGCCCATGATGATGGAGGGCAACTTCAAGCCCGGCTTCAAGATCGATCTGCACATCAAGGACCTGAACAACGCTCTGGATACCGGCCATGGCCTGGGCACCCCCATGATGCTCACCGCCCAGGTCCAGGAGATGCTCCAGTGGCTGCACAACAACGACTGCGGCCAGTGCGACCACTCCGCCATCCTGAAGTATTACGAGCAGATCACCGGCACCGAGGTGCGGAAGTAATTCTGGACGCAGCCCAGGTTGGGTGATATCATTGAGAAAAACCGCGGCGGCAGAGCTCGCCCGCCCGGAAGTTTCTAGCGCGTATCCCTCTCACTCCTGTTCCAATGATTTTGCAGGATACGCGCCGCGACCGCATTCCGCCCCCGCGGAATGCGGTTTCGCGCCTATGTACCGAAAGGAAGTGGTCTGATGCAATCCTGTTCCATGGCCCGTACTCTGCGGCTGAAGGACGGCACTGTGGTGCCCCGGCTGGGCCAGGGCACCTGGTATCTGGGCCAGGGCCTCAGCCCCCGCCAGCAGGAGCGAGACACCCTGCGGCTGGGAATTGAGCTGGGCATGACGTTGATTGACACGGCGGAGATGTACGGGGAGGGCCGGTCGGAACAGCTGATCGGTGAGGCCATTCAGGGCCTGGACCGGGAAAAGCTGTTTCTGGTCTCCAAGGTGTACCCTCATAACGCCGGCCGGGGCCGGCTGGAGCGCAGCCTGGAGGCCACGCTGGGGCGGCTGGGCACCGACTATCTGGACCTGTATCTGCTCCACTGGCGGGGGAGCATCCCCCTCCGGGAGACGGCCCAGGAGATGGAGCGTCAGGTGGCCCTGGGCAGAATCCGCCGCTGGGGCGTGTCCAACCTGGACCTGCGGGATATGAAGGAGCTGATGGCCACAGGGCTGGGAGACCACTGCGTGGCGGATCAGGTGCTCTATCACCTGGGGTCCCGGGGAATCGAGTTCGATTTGCAGGGCTGGCTGGCGGAGCGGCAGATCGCCCTGATGGCCTATTGTCCCCTGGCCCAAGGGGGCACTCTGCGACGGGGGCTGCTGTCCCACCCGGCGGTGACGGAGGCGGCCCGGGCCCACGGGGCCACCTCCGCCCAGGTGCTGCTGAATTTTGTGCTGCAAAAAGACAATGTGATCGCCATTCCCAAGGCATCCACCCCCCAACACGTTTCGGAGAACGCGGCGGCCCTGGACTTCTGCCTCACCCGGCAGGAGCTGGAGGCCTTGGACCAGGCCTTCCCGCCCCCCGCCCGGCCGGTGAGCCTGGATATCGTATGAGAGAAAGGAGCATGTTCCATGAAAGTGGTCATTGCCATTGACTCCCTCAAGGGCAGCCTCTCCTCCCTGGAGGCGGGCAACGCCGTCCGGGAGGGTTTGCTGCGGGCCATACCCACGGCGGAAGCCCTGGTGAAGCCGGTGGCCGACGGAGGCGAGGGGACCTGCGAGGCCCTGGTGGACGCCTTTGGCGGAGAGCGGGTGTCGGTGGAGGTCACCGGCCCCTATGGGGCGCCGGTGCAGGCGGTCTACGGCTGGCTGCCCGAGAAAAAGATGGCGGTGATGGAGATGGCCGCCGCCTCCGGCCTCACCCTGTCCCCCTGCCGGGAGCCCCTGCGGGCCACCTCCTTCGGGGTGGGCCAGATGATTGTGGACGCCCTGGACCGGGGCTGCCGGGAGTTTTTGATCGGCATCGGCGGCAGCGCCACCAATGACGGCGGCCTGGGAATGCTCACCGCCCTGGGCTTTCAGTTTCTGGACGCCTCCGGCGCCCCCTGCGGAGTCACCGGGGGGGATCTGGGCAGGGTGGCCCGGGTGGAGGTGTCCGGGGCCCGGCGGGAGCTGGAACACTGCCGGTTCCGTATCGCCTGCGATGTGAACAACCCCCTGTGCGGGGAGACGGGCTGCACCTATATTTTCGGCCCCCAGAAGGGGGTGACGCCGGAACAGCGGGAGGCGCTGGACGGTGATATGGCCCGGTTTGCCGACGCCACCGCCGCTGCTCTGGGCTCGGAACTCCGGGATACCCCGGGGGCCGGCGCCGCCGGCGGGTTGGGCTTTGCCTTCCTGTCCTATCTGAAGGGGGAGCTGAAGCCCGGCATCCAGCTGGTGCTGGAGGCCCTGCGGCTGGAGGACTGCCTGGCGGACGCGGATTTGGTGGTGACCGGGGAGGGCTGTCTGGACCATCAGACCGCCTTCGGCAAAACCCCCGCCGGCGTGGCGGAGTGCGCCAAGCGCCGGGGCGTGCCGGTGGTGGCCCTGGCGGGAGGCATTCGCCCGGGAGCTGAGGTGTGCAATCAGCGGGGCATCGACGCCTATTTCGCCATTCTGCCCCGGGTCATGACCCTGGAGGAGGCCATGGAGCCGGAGACCGCCCGGCAGAACATGGTCCAGACGGCGGAGCAGGTATTCCGGCTCGTCGCCGCAATGACAGCCCGGAGCAAGGAAACGGAACGTTGAAAGTCAAGCCAAATCAAATAGGGCACATTCGGGCAAATCTCAAGAAAAATCAGTTGCTTTTTTGCTAAAATTAGGTAGACTATACTTAAGCTGACAAATCGAAAAAGATTGAGATTTTCACAGGCACGAATGGAGTGATGAATGATGAGTTTAAGTCCGGTGAAACGGGAGAGCATCAGTGAGCAGGTGTTTGAGCAGATCAAGCAGATGATCATTGATCGAGAGCTATATCCCGGTGAAAAGCTGCCATCGGAGACGGAACTGGGCAATATTCTGGGGGTCAGCCGGGTGACGGTTCGCCAGGCGCTGCAAAAGCTGGCGGTGCTGGGACTGGTGGAGACCCGGTTGGGAGAGGGCACCTTTGTCTGCGAAGCCAATATTGCCGCTCATGTCAAAAACTCTCTGGTGCCGGATATTTATCTGACCCCCCACAGCACCGAGGAGGTGCTGGACTTCCGATGCGCCATTGAGGTGGAGACGGCGGGGCTGGCGGCCCGGCGGGCTACGCCGGAGCACATCTCCCAGCTGAAGCGGCTGATGGCCAGCCAGCTGGACACGGAGAAGCGCACCCCCAAAAGCTTTGCGGATGACGATATTGCCTTCCATATGACCATTGCCAAGAGCACCGGCAATTCCCTGATCATTGCCACCTATGAGCTGCTCAATGACATCCTCAGCAGCGCTATGATGCACACGGTGCGCAGTCTGGGTATGGAGATCGGTATTCCCTATCACCGCAAGCTGGTGGAGGCCATCGAGGCCCATGACGAGCACACGGCCATTGTGACCATGAAGGAACATATGAACACCACCCGGGAGCACTTTTTGAACATTCTGTCCTCCGGCGAGGTGGCGGCGGATCAACAGACCACCGTTTGACCGCCTGGGGCCATTCCGGCGCCGGACCCAAGGGACCCGGCCCGACAGATCAGGCACCGAGACAAAAAACGCTCTGCGTTGGAACTTCCAACGCAGAGCGTTTTAGTCTGTTAGGGGGCCGAAATGTCGGCACGGGGTCAGTCATATAGGGTGGCGGTGCCCAAGGGAATCCAGTCGGAATCTTCAGCGGAAATATCCTCATCCAGGGTGGCAACGCCCAAGGGGATCCAGCCGGAATCTTCAGCGGAGATATCTTCATCCAGGATGGTGGGCCCCAGGAACACGGTGTTGCCCGGATGGGTAGGAGCGGTGGCCAGCAGAGAACAGCACAATACCCCCAGGATCAGTGCCCCCAGCAACAGACTGCGAAGTGATTTCATAATGCGGACCTCCTTTCAATGTCAGCGAAAGCAAATTAAAAATTAAAATCCAGAAAAAGGGAGAATATATTTTCTCTTTTTATGCTAACACGCCAATGTCTGGAAAACAAGTGTCTCGGGGGTGGGCATTGATTCGAGGCTTTTTTGCCCGGCATAGCTCCGGCAGAGCTGGCATAGACTGGCTCTGAACTGGAAATAGGGGGGAAGCAAATGGCAATGACGGTGTTTTGGGTGGCCATGGTGGTCATCTCTCTGGTCTGCGGTCTGCTGACCGGCAACCTGTCCCAGGTGTCCCAGGCGGCGGGGGAGGGGGCCCAGAGCGCCGTCACCCTCTGCATTTCCATGGCGGGGATGCTCTGCCTGTGGAACGGAGTGCTGGAGGTGATGAACCGCTGCGGCCTGACCCGAAAGCTGCGGGCCCTGCTGCTGCCGGTGCTGCGGCGGCTCTATCCGGAGTTTCGGGACAACGGAGAAGTGCTGGACGCAGTGAGCGCCAACATCAGCGCCAACCTGCTGGGGCTGGGCAACGCCGCCACCCCCTGCGGCATCCGGGCCGCCAAGGGGATGGCGGAGCGCTATGGGGGCAGGGCCGGGGACGGATTGTGCCTGTTGGTGGTGTGCAACACCGCCTCCATCCAGCTGCTGCCCACCACCGTGGCCGCCCTCCGCTCCGCCGCCGGCTGTCAGAACCCCTTTGATATTCTGCCGGCGGTGTGGCTCACTTCCGCCCTGGCCCTGGGGGCCGGGCTGCTGGGGGCCAAGTTGCTGGGAAAGGTGTGGCCCCCGTGAGCGATCTGCTGATTCCGCTGATTCTGGCCGCCACCGCCCTCTACGCCGCCTCCCGGCGGGTGGACGTCTACTCCGCCCTGGGGGCGGGGGCCCGGGATGGCCTGGGGATATTGCTGCGGATTTTCCCCAATCTGGTGGCCCTGCTGACGGCGGTGGCCATGTTAAGGGCCTCCGGGGCCTTTGATCTGCTGGCCCGGGCCCTGGCTCCGGCCCTGGGGGTGCTGGGGATTCCCGCTGAAACCCTGCCCCTGATGCTGGTGCGGCCCTTCAGCGGCAGCGGCGCCCTGGGGGTGGGAGCGGAGCTGATCCAGACCTACGGGGCGGATTCCACCATCGGCCGGACAGTGGCGGTGATGCTGGGCAGCACCGAGACCACCTTCTATACTGTGGCGGTCTACTTCGGGGCGGTGGGGGTCAAGAGAAGCCGCTACGCCATCCCGGCGGCCCTGATTGCCGACGTCACCGGGTTTCTGGTGGCCAGTTGGTCGGTGCGGCTGCTGTTCGGAGGCTAAAAACAAAGTCGCCCTGGCGTTTCATACTGAAACGGCAGGGCGATTAGATTATTTGGTGATCAGTTGGGCGTCGAACCAGCGCTCCTGGAAAGAAATTTGTGCCCAGATTTCTTCCCGGCTGAAACTCCGCCCCGGCGGGGCCACCACCCATTTCTCCTCCACATCGTCCCGGCGGCAGACCAGGGCGATGACCCGGCCGGTGCACTGAGTGCAGGGGGTGTCCACCCCCAGCACATAGGCGTCCTGCTCCTCCCCGTCCGGGGCCATCACCCCGGCCACATAGCCGTAGTTGACCGGGTAGTACAGGTCAGGCCAGTCCGGGTGATGGCTGCCCAGGGGCCGGTCTATGGTGACGGTGACCCACTGCCCCAGCGGCGCGGCGGGGTCAGTCATGGAGCTGCACCCCCGCCAGGTCCCGAATCACCGCTCCGGCCAGCACCAGCCCCGCCGCGGCGGGCACAAAAGCGTTGCTGGAGGGCAGCTGACGCTTGGAGGTCTCCTCCAGGTCCTCGGGCAGGTCAGACCGGGGGGGCAGGGCCTGTTCGGTGGAGTAGACCACTTTCAGGTGCTTAATGCCCCGGCGGCCCAGCTCCTTGCGGAGAATCCGGGCCAGAGGGCACATGGTGGTTTTGCTCAGGTCGGTGACTACGAACCGGGTGGGGTCCAGCTTGTTGGCGGTGCCCATGGAGCTGATCAGGGGCACCCCCAGGCTGTGGCAGCGCTGGGCCAGCTCCAGCTTGGCGGTCACCGTGTCCACGCAGTCGATGACGTAGTCATAGCGGGTCAGATCAAAATCGTTGGCGTTTTCCGGCAAATAAAAGGTCTGGAAGGTTTCCACTTTGCAGTCCGGGTTGATGTCCAGAATTCGCTGCCGCATCACCTCCACTTTGGGCTGGCCCAGGGTGGAGTGGAGGGCGATGATCTGGCGGTTCAGGTTGGTGAGGCTGATGGTGTCGTTGTCGATGAGGTCCAGGGCTCCCACGCCGCTGCGGGCCAGGGCATCGGTGCAGTGGCCGCCCACGCCCCCGATGCCGAACACCGCCACATGGGCCTTCTGGAGCCGCTGAATGCCCTCAGGGCCGAATTGGAGCCGGGTGCGGGAAAACTGGTCTGGCATGGTGATTCCTCCCTTGACGGGGCCTTTGGGCCCCTGCTGTGGGTTGTATTGGTCCAGAAAAAACCCGAAGCGGGACAAGCTCGCTTCGGGTCTTATCATGTGTGGTTGGAAGTGGGATTACTCCTCTTCGGAGTCCTCCTCGTCCTCATAGCCCAGTTCAATCTCGAACTCCTGGCCGCAGCCGGGGCAGGTGACGCTGCCGCTGTCCAGCACGGACTTGTCCACCACCAGGGTGTCGGAGCAGTTGGGGCACTCCAGCTCGAAGAAGCCGTCCTCCTCCAGGGCCTCCAGGGCCTCCTCGGCGTCGTCCTCGTCGTCTTCATCGTCCTCGGTGAACTCGTCGCTGTAAACGTAATCCTCCACCAGGGCCAGGCTGTCGGACACGTCGTCCAGCTGGTCGGCCAGGGCCTGGATGGAATCGTCATTCTCCTCGGCGTTGAGGGCCATGTGCTCCAGAATGTCCATCATGATGGAGATGAGCTTGCCCTCGGGGGACTTGTCGGGGTCAAATTTCAGTCCCTCAGCCACACCCTTCAGGTAGGCCACTTTTTCGGAAAGAGTCATTGGATTTGTCCTCCTTTCAGGAAAACACAGGCGGATCAAAAGGCGATCCAGTCGGTTTCAGAACAATGGGTGCTGAAACTTACTTGGCCCGGCCCATATACTCGCCGGTACGGGTGTCGATCTGGATACGGTCGCCCTCGTTGATGAAGATGGGCACCTTGATCTCGGCGCCGGTCTCCACGGTGGCGGGCTTGGTGACGTTGGTGGCGGTGTCGCCCCGGACGCCGGGCTCGGTCTCGGTGACCTCCAGCTCCACGAAGTTGGGGATTTCCACGGAGAACACCTTGCCCTTGTAGCTCAGCAGCTTGCAGGGGTCATTCTCCTTGATGAACTTGAAGTTCTCGGGCAGGTCATCCTTGGACACGGGGGTCATCTCGAAGGTCTCGTTGTCCATGAAGTAGTACAGGTCGCCGTCGTTGTAGCTGTAGGTGGTCTCGATGCGGTCGATGAAGGCCTCCTCAAACTTGGCGGTGGGGTTGAAAGAGGTCTCGGTGACGGCGCCGGTCACGATGTTCTTCATCTTGGTGCGCACAAAAGCGGCGCCCTTGCCGGGCTTGACGTGCTGGAACTCCACCACCATCATCAGTTTGCCTTCGTACTCAAAGGTCTTGCCGTTACGGAAATCACCGGCAGTAATCATAATGAAATTCCTCCATGAATTAGAATTAGATTGGTCACCGGCTATACCGGCAAAGGGACGGGCGCGAGGCCCCATCGTTTGTATTATTTTATACCAGATTGGCCCTTTTGACAAGGGGGGCGGGGCATTTCCGGCGGATTTATCAGGAAAATTTGCTTGACAAAGGGAAAGGGGGTGCGTAGAATAAGAGCAAGTAACTCAATCAACTTACCCCAAAGACGATGAAGGGAAAAAAGGTCCTGTGATTCCGTTTCAGAGAGCTGCCGGTGGCTGCGAGGCAGTATGGAGCGCCGGACGTATGACTGTTCCCGGAGTTGACCGCCTGAACCCAGCGGAATTCCCGCTTCCAGTAGGGCTGTCCGGCCGACGCCGTTATCTGTCCTGGCCTTGTTTGAGGCTGCTGAGGGCCTGCGGGTGACCGCCGGCTGAACCAGGGTGGTATCGCGTGAATTCTACGCCCCTGACGCATCGTCAGAGGTGTTTTCTTTTACCCTCTGACCAGTTCACCGCGGGCCCGGCCCGCCAGACAAAGAGGAGTGTTTTTGATATGAAAGGTTATGAAAAGTATATTCCCTTCCAGCCCCAGCCCGTTGAAAACCGCACCTGGCCCGACAAGGTGATCACCAAGGCCCCCATCTGGTGCTCCGTGGACCTGCGGGACGGCAACCAGGCTCTCATCGACCCCATGAATATGGAGGAAAAGCTGGAGATGTTCCACATGTTGGTGGACGAGATCGGGGTCAAGGAAGTGGAAATCGGCTTCCCCTCCGCCTCCGACACCGACTATGAGATCTGCCGGGAGCTCATCGAGGGGGGGCATATCCCCGATGACGTCACCATCCAGGTACTGGTCCAGGCCCGGGAGCATTTGATTCGCCGCACCTTTGAGGCCATCCAGGGGGCAAAGCACGTTATTTTCCACTTCTACAACTCCACCTCCACCCTCCAGCGGGAAGTGGTGTTCCGCACCGATGTGGAGGGAGTCAAGAAGATTGCCACCGACGCCGCCAACCTGATCTATGAGATGGCCCAGCCCGTCATCGCCCAGGGTATGGATCTGCGGTATGAGTACTCCCCGGAGTCCTTCATGGGCACTGAGATGGACGCCGCCGCGGAGATCTGCGCCGCGGTGCTGGATCACCTCCACGCCGATGAGGACCACAAGGTAATTTTGAACCTGCCCACCACCGTGGAGAACTGCATGCCCAACCAGTTTGCCGACGAGCTGGAGTACTTCCTCCGGAAGCTGCCGGGCCGGGAGCGGGCCATCATCTCCCTGCACCCCCACAACGACCGGGGCTGCGGCGTGGCCACCACCGAGGCGGGGCTGCTGGCGGGGGCCGAGCGGGAGGCCTGCCTCTTCGGCAACGGCGAGCGCACCGGCAACGTGGACCTCATCACGGTGGCCATGAATATGTACGTTCAGGGGGTGGACCCGGAGCTGGACTTCAGCCACATCGACCGAATCCGGGCCATGTATGAGCGGTGCACCAAGATGCGGGTGCCGGAGCGGCAGCCCTATGCCGGCGACCTGGTGTTCACCGCCTTCTCCGGCAGCCATCAGGACGCCATCAACAAGGGCTTCAACTACATGCAGGAGACGGGTACCGACAAGTGGATGGTGCCCTATCTGCCCATCGACCCCACGGATCTGGGCCGGGAGTACGAGCCGGTGCGGATCAACTCCCAGTCCGGCAAGGGCGGCGCCGCCTTTATTATGAACCACAAGTTCGGCTTCGACATGCCCAAGGCCATGCACGGCGAATTCGGCGCCGTGGTCCAGGCCGAGAGCGACCGGGTGGGCAAGGAGCTGAAGGCGGACCACATTATGGAGCTCTTCGAGCAGGAGTATCTGAAGGTGGACGGCCCCTATCAGCTGGTGAAGCACGCCTTCCACGAGGAGACGGTGGAGGGCCACAGCCAGGTCACCTTCTTCGGCACCATCCGCCACAAGGACACGGTGTTCTCCGTGAACGGCGAGGGCAACGGCCCCATCGACGCCTTCTTCAATGCCATCCACGGCCAGAAGATGGATCAGTTCACCTTTGTGGACTACAAGTCCCACGCCATCACCAACGGCTCCGACTCGGTGGCGGTGGCCTACATCCAGCTGCGGGACCGGGAGGGCCGGGACATCTTCGGGGTGGGCCTGAGCCACAACATCAACCTGGCGCCCCTCCGGGGCATCCTCTGTGCCATCAACCGCTTCAAGCGGCTGGAGCACGCCCGGGAGGCCGCCCAGCAGCAGCAGTAACCACACCTCAAACAAACCCTGCCTGGTCCGTTCTAAAACGGACCAGGCAGGGTTTTTCAATCCTCTGGCAAATAAAACAAGGGCTGCGCCAAATTTGTAATTTGGCGCAGCCCTTGTGGGTTTTGGATCAATCAGTGGCAGCCGTGATCCCCGCAGTGATGGTCTCCGTGGTCACCACAATGGTGCTCCCCGTGGCCGCCGCAGTGGTGCTCTCCGTGGCCGTGGCCGTGATCGGCGCACTGGGCCTCCGGGTCATAGCTCAGGGCGCCCTGGGCAAAAGCGGCGGCGTTGGCGTCGGCCAGGCCGGAGGCACCGGGATAGAGGGCGATGCCCGCCTGGGCCAGGGCGTTCCGGGCGCCGGGCCCAATGCCGCCGCAGATCAGGGCGTCCACCCCCAGGTTTTTGAGGACTCCGGCCAGGGCACCGTGGCCCTGTCCCTGGGTGTCCACCACCTGGCTGTGGGTGATGGCCCCGTCGGTGATGTCGTAGATCTTGAACTGCTGGGTATGGCCGAAGTGCTGGAACACCAGGCCGTTTTCATAGCAAATGGCAACTTTCATGGTTGAGACTCCTTTCCATTTTTCCTGCAGGGAGCAGTCGTTCCTGCCGGGGGCAGAGCGGTCACAGGCGGAACAGAGGTCGTAATCGCCTCCCTCAATCTGGAGCTTGCGGCCCTCCACCAAAAACATGGCCAGCTTTTTTCTAGCCTCGGCATAGGTGGACTGAAAGGCGGAACGGCTGATGCCCATCTGAGCAGCCCCCTGCTGCTGGTTCAGCCCCAGATAGTCCATCAGGCGCAGGGCCTCATATTCCTCCACCGAGAGCTGAAGGGGCTGATGGGCCAGGCCGTCGGTGGGAGCAAAGCCCCGGTGCCGGGGCAGGCGGCATACCCGCCGGGCCTTGTTGGGCCGGGCCATCCCGTCACCTCCTCTGGTTTGTTCGGCTTACAGTATAAAACGATTATTGGCATATGTCAATAATAAAAACAAACAAAACAGACCGCCGCCCCAAAGGCTGCATGGGGCGGCGGTCAAGGAGGAGAGAAAAAGCGCTTCTCCTGCTGATTTGAAGAAAGAGAGGTGGGGGAGCGGAGAGGGCGGATCACCGCTGCTTCTGCTGCAACTGAAGCCGGTCGGCGATCATCGCAATAAATTCGCTGTTGGTGGGCTTGCCCTTGGCGGAGTTCACGGTGTAGCCGAAATAGCGCTGCAGGGTTTCCAGATCGCCCCGATCCCAGGCCACCTCAATGGCGTGGCGAATGGCCCGCTCCACCCGGCTGGCGGTGGTGCCGAAGCGTTTGGCCACCTCGGGATAGAGCACTTTGGTCACGGCGTTGATGACGTCCATATCCTCCACGGCGATGAGAATGGCCTCTCGCAGATACTGATAGCCCTTGATATGGGCGGGGACACCGATCTCGTGGATGATGGCGGTGACCAGGGTCTCCAGGCTCTGGCGGCCGGAGGCGGCCTCCACCCGCAGCAGCCGGATCCGCTCGGTAATGCTGTCCATCCGACAGGGCTTGGTCATGAAAAAGTCCGCCCCCAGGGCGGCGGCCTGATTCACCACATTGCCCCGGGTGAAGCCGGACACCACCAGTACCGTGGGCCGGTGACCGGAGAGGTCCCCAATCTGCCGCAGCAGTTCCAGGCCGTCGATGCCGCTCAGCACCAGATCCATCACCAGCACGTCGGCCGTTCCGCCGCAGACCAGCTTCAACGCCTCCTCGCCGTCGCCCACAGAACCCACAACTTCCATATCGGTTTCGCCATTGAGAATGTCTGCCAACAGGATGCGGAATTCCTCATCCGCGTCCGCAAGTAAGATTTTTGTAGTACTCACTGCACCATGACTCCTTTTGCCTTAATCAACCAGCGTACGGTAAAATCCGATTAGCTCGCCTCGTTGAGAATAATTTATCAGAAAAAACGAATAAAATCAATAGAAATCAGGTATATTATACAACATTTTAATGACGGGAATCGACTGGTTTCGAATGTTTTTGACACAGAAAATTCCAATTCCCATTTCCCAAATTTTCCATATTTCCGGGAAATATGACAAAATCAGCTATGGGAGGCAGAAAATAGAACGAAGGCGTTCGTTTTTTTGACGAACGCCTTCGTGAATAAAAATCCGTATCTCAGCCGAACAGCGCCATCAGGACGCCGGCAGCGATGGCGGAGCCAATGACGCCGGCCACGTTGGGACCCATGGCGTGCATCAGCAGGAAGTTGCCGGGGTTCTCCTTCTGGCCCTGAACCTGGGACACCCGGGCGGCCATGGGCACGGCGGAGACGCCGGCGGAGCCGATCAGCGGGTTGATCTTTTCCTTCAGGAACAGGTTCATGACCTTGGCCAGCAGCACGCCACCGGCGGTGCCGAAGCCGAAGGCCACCACGCCCATGGCCATGATGACCAGGGTCTTGGGGGACAGGAAGGTGCTGGCGGTGGCGGTGCAGCCCACGGAGATGCCCAGGAAGATGGTGACGATGTTCATCAGCTCGTTCTGGGCGGTCTTGCTCAGGCGGTCCACCACGCCGGTCTCCTTAAACAGGACGCCCAGCATCAGGCAGGCCACCAGGGGGGCGGCGGAGGGCACCAGCAGGGAGACAAAGACGGTGATGACGATGGGGAAGAGGATCTTCTCCTTGCGGCTGACCTGCCGCAGGGGTTTCATAACGATCTGGCGCTCCTTCTTGGTGGTGAGCAGCCGCATGATGGGGGGCTGGATCACCGGCACCAGGGCCATGTAGGAGTAGGCCGCAACGGCGATGGGGCCCAGCAGCTCAGGGGCCAGCCGGGTGGTGACGAAGATGGCGGTGGGGCCATCGGCGCCGCCGATGATGCCGATGGAGGAGGCCTGAGCAGCGGTGAACAGGCCGGACAGACGGCAGCCGGCATAGGTCATGAAGATGCCCAGCTGAGCGGCAGCGCCCAGCAGCAGGCTCTTGGGGTTGGCGATCAGGGGACCGAAGTCGGTCATGCAGCCCACGCCCAGGAAGATCAGGCAGGGATAGATGCCCAGCTTGACGCCCAGGTAGAGGTAGTCCACCAGGCCCGGGGTGATGGTGGTGCCGATCAGCGCCTCAAAGCTGGCCCGCAGGGTGTCGGTGATGCCCTCCAGTCCCGCCACAAATTCTGCGGTGACCGGGGCGCCGCCGAAGAGCTCCCAGTGGACGTGGCCGCCGGCGAAGAGGATCTCGTGGAACATCTCGGCGCCGGGCAGGTTGGTCATCAGCATGCCGAAGGCAATGGGCAGCAGCAGCAGGGGCTCGAACTTCTTGACGATGGCCAAATACATCAGCACGAAGGAAATGCCGATCATGATGAGACATTTCCAGTTGCCGTCAAAGGAGAACTGATAAAAGCCCGTCTGCTGGAGGAAATTTAAAATTGCTTCCATGGTGTCGCCTCCAGTCGATTACTGGATGACGCACAGCAGGGTGCCGGGGTCAACGGTGCCGCCCTTGGCGACGCTGATGGAGGTGACGGTGCCGTCGCAGGGAGCCATAACCTCGTTCTCCATCTTCATGGCCTCCAGCACAAAGAGCACGTCGCCGGACTTGACGGCCTGGCCGTCGGTGACGTTGACGCTCAGCACGGTGCCGGGCAGGGGGGAGGAGATCTGAGTGCCGGCGGCGGGAGCGGCGGCAGGGGCAGGCGCAGCGGCGGGAGCGGGAGCGGCAGCCGGAGCAGCGGCAGGGGCGGGAGCGGCGGCCACATCGGTCTCCAGAGTGACGTCATAGACAGAGCCGTTCACGGTAACTTTGTAATGCTTGGTCATAGTCGATTCTCTCCAATCTCTTTACACTTTTTTGATGGCGGTGATGTGGACGTTGCTGAAGCTCACACCCATGTCCTCGGCAATGGCGGCGGTGATGGCGGCCATCAGCTGGGGATCCTGCTGGGGGGCGGCGGCGGGCGCAGCGGCCGCAGGGGCGGCGGC
>CABRZO010000011.1 GCA_902475455.1 uncultured Eubacteriales bacterium | reverse complement strand
TTGGGGCCCACGCCGATAACCGGGCCGCCCCCCAGTGTAAAGCCCTTGTCCTTGGACACGTCGGGCTGGGTGGCAAAGGTGACATCCAATGCCACCGCATAATCCGGGTGGACATGGTAAGCCGCAGCGGCAGCGCCGTCGCCGCCGGTCTCCTCCATATTGCTGCCCAGCACGCAGACGTCCACATTTAATTGGTCGTCCTGGAGCAGCTCCAGGGTGCGTAGCAGGGTGCAGAAGCCCGCCCGGTCATCCAGGGCCTTGGAGGCCACCCGCTCCCCCTGGAGATGGGTGTACTCCTGCCGATAGACGGCGGTGGTGCCCACGGGATACCGCTTTTGGGCCTCCTCCTGGCTCAGGCCAACGTCGATCCGGAGATCCGACAGCAAAATGGCCTTGTCCGCCTCTCCGGCGGAGAGCACATGGGGCGGCTTGGCCGCCACTACACCAAAGCCCTCAGGTTCAGTCATTAGAGTGATCTCCCGGCCCGGCAGCATTCTGGGATCCACACCCCCGATGGTGGAAAAGCGCAGAAAACCATCCTGGTGGCCGGTGACCACGAAGCCGATCTCGTCCAGATGGGCGTCCAGCAGCACCACCTTGGCCCCTTTTTTGCCGCAGCGCCGCATGCCGAACACATTGTTCAGCTTATCCCGGGACACCTCGTCTACCAGGGGGCGCAAAAGCTCCGCTGCAGCGTCCGCCACGGCACCCACCCGGCCCGAGGGGCCGGAGATGGCGCAGAGGCGGCGCAAAGATGTATCCAGTTCCAAAGTGTATTCCTCCCTCACTGGAGCTGGCGGACAATACGCTTGAAGGTATCGCCCCGCTCCATGAAGTTTTTGAATTTGTCAAAGGAGGCGCTGGCCGGGGACAGAATCACCACGTCCCCGTCTTTGGCCAGAGACTGGGCCTTTTTGACCGCCTCCTCAAAGTCGTCCACGTCGTAGATGGGCAGCTCCGCCGGGTCATAGCCCGGAGCCTGCTCCGCTGCGGCGCGGATCTTGGGGCCGGTGGCGCCGGTGAGCACCAGGGCCTTGACGTGCTCCACCAGGTCTGGGCCCAGCACATCGTAAGGGATGTGCTTGTCATAGCCGCCGGCGATCAGAATCACTTTTTGCTTGAAAGCCCGGAGGCCCGCAATGGTCCGGGATGGGCTGGAGCCGATGGAGTCATTATAATACTTGACCCCATGGAGCACCCGCACCAGCTCAATCCGGTGTTCCACGCCTCCGAAGGTCTTGGCAAAGTCCCGGATGATTTCGTCGCTGACCAGGCCCTCCACTGCGGCGATGGCGGCCATATAGTTTTCAATATTGTGTACCCCGGGCAGCAGAATATCCTCCACCGGCAGTACAGGGCGGCTCACCCCGTCCCGCTTGACACAGATGACGCCGTTTTCCAGCACCACACCGGACTCCATGGGGTTCTGGCGGGAGAAGAGCACCACATCTCCCTTGGCCTCGGCGGCAAAGGAACGGGTCAGCTCATTGTCCCGGTTGAGTACCACCTTGTCTCCGGGCTTCTGGTGCAGGAAAATATTTTTCTTGGAGGACACATACTCCTCCATCCCCTTGTGGACATCCAGGTGGTTGGGAGCCACGTTGGTGACCACGGCAATCTCCGGGCTCGTCTCCATCCGCATCAGCTGGAAGGAGGACAGCTCCAGCACGGCGATGTCCTCAGGTTTCATCTCAAAGGTCTCTGCCAGCAGCGGGTGTCCGATGTTGCCCCCCAGGTGGACGGTGTAGCCCGCTTTTTCCAGCAGCTTGGCAATGATGGTGGTAGTGGTGGTCTTGCCGTCGCTGCCGGTCACTGCGATCTTCTTGCAGGGGCAGACGTCAAAGAACACCTCCATCTCCGAGGTGACCTTGGCTCCCCGGGCCACGGCAGCCTCAAAGGCGGGCACGTCGGGGCGGATGCCGGGGGAACGGAAAATCAGGTCCGCGTCCAGATCCTCCATATAGTCGGGCCCCAGGTGGAGCACAGCGCCCAGCGCCGGGCGGTGTCCCCCAACCCCTCCCGGGTATTCTTGTCACAGGCGGTCACGGCAATGCCATGGCTTCGCAGCAGCTTGATCAGCGGAATGTTGCTGACGCCGATGCCGAACACCGCCACTTTTTTATCCTGGATGGAATCCAAATAAGATTGAATGGTCATAGATACTTTCCTCCTGTCCGTCGCTTGTGCACAGACAAAGCAATTATATACACCTTTGCCGGAAATTTCAATCCATTTGGCCGGGGCTGCGGCGGTGTTTCCGGGAAATCAGGGCAAAATTCCATCTTTTGCCCTCCCCCGCCGGATAGTAAATTTGACAACCCGGCCAAGTTTGGGTAAAATAATCGGGCAAGCAGGCTGGACAGCCGCGCGCGAAGGCCCAACGGCCCAGCGTGAGGAAAGTCCGGGCTCCATAGGGCAAGGATAACGGGTAACACCCGCCGAAGGCGACTTCAGGACAAGTGCAACAGAAATATACCGCCGGCTGTTGGCCATCGCTATGTCACTTTTTTTGATGCCATCGCGCATCGCTGGTAGCGCATCTGGTCCGGTCCGGTAAGGGTGGAAAGGCGAGGTAAGAGCTCACCGGCTGACTGGGAACAGCTCAGCCCTGTAAACTCTATCCGGGAGCAATACCGTGGAGGAAACATGTGGCCGGCCCGGCCGTTTTCGAGGAGGTAGCTAGAGCCTGGCGGCAACGTCAGGTCGAGATAGATGGCTGTCAAAACAGAACCCGGCTTATAGGCCTACTTGCACCAGACAACGCGGGGGCGTTTTCGCGATTGCGAAAACGCCCCCGTCTTTTTTGCCCTGTTTTCAGATTAGAAATACAGGTTTCAGCCTGATACTCAGTCAAACTCAAGATATTTTTGTGTTGCATTGGTTGGATATGCGATGCCTCGGGTGGCAAAGGTTGTCACGTCCAGTCTTGTTGCGAATTTCTGGGCAGTGGAAGAACAACCGGGAGCGCAGCCGGCGAAGCAAATCAGCAGCTTGATATACGATGTGTCTTGACTCAGTACATATTTTTTGGAAAAATAGTCCACAAACTGACTGCCGGCAATGGGCCTGTAAACAAGCGACCCATTATAGCGGCAGATGGCAAAACAATGTCGTCCAAATCCGTGGGCCGCAATCACTGCCGCTTGGCTCGAATAAGTATTGATCATTTGTGCGTTTGCTGTACCAGCTCCCACTGTAAATGGAGAAATGCGGTGTGATAGCATGTCATTTCCTGTACTTGCAAATGTCGCGTCATCGATAAACGAAAAGAACTGGTCTGAACCAAAATTACTTCTAAACACACTCCTGACAGTTTGATTAGGATATTGCTGGGCCCAATTTCCGAACCTTTCTTGGGTTAAGACTTCATTCAAGGCATCATTTCCATTTCTTATCACTCCTTGTTCCGCATCCTGTATCATAACAGGAAGAAAAGAGGTTCCACTTAAATGAGCCACGCCGTACGCTGCCCGGGTGGCCAGAAGGCCTGTTCCCATGCCTGCCAGCCCTGCCATAGCAATGCTCACGCCGGAAGCTGGTGTGCCGGTTATCGCCCCCGCTGCAAAACTGCCGCCGACGCCCGCAGCCGCTCCGACCGTGCACCCCACGGTGAAGCCTACAGCGGTGATTGCTCCCACGGATTTTCCCGCCCCCATGGCAACTCGCATTGCCATCTGACCCATAGGGCCTGCAAAAGCGCCCAATCCGCTGACAGCTCCGCCCACCAGGGCGCCCGCCACCATCTTTCCGGTAATGGGCTGCTTGTCGCAGGCAGCGGTGGTCAAAGTACCCGCCAGTGAACCGACGGTTCCAGCCACCGCGCCCACCACAGCCTCAGTAACTAGGGCGGTCTCCGAAGCCATGGCCGCCGGCAGACACAGTCCGGCGGTGACCACCGTAGCCGCAATCCCCACAATGCCGACGATCACCCCCAACAAGGTTCCCCACCAGCTGTCGCCTTGGGGGTCGACGTGGTTCAGCGGGTCGTTTCCGCAGAATACATAGGGCGATTCCGCCCCGGCCTTTGGATCGCAGCTGTAAAATCTGCCGATCTTCGGATCGTACAGCCGGTAAGAAGAATAATACACCCCGGTCTCCGGATCCTTTCGATACCCATTAAAGCCCGCTGGCATTTCACCCATCAGGGGAATTTGTTCTCCCAACGGCGTATACTGCGCCGCCGCCTTCAGGGCCCCATTTCTGCCCAAGCTTCGGGGAGATCCCAGATGATCGGTATACACGTCCAGGACTGCGTCTTGTTCCACTACGCCCCGCATTCCGAACTGGCCGTATAGATACTGCCGCACCGTACCCTCCGAAACGGAAATTTCCTCCGAAAGCCGCCCCCGGTCCGTGTACAAATAGACCGTTCTGGCGCCGTCGGCAGCTATCTTCTGCAGACGGTTCCCGGCGGAATCATAGGTGACGGAAAAGGTTCCATTGGCCGTGCGGAAGAAAACCGGCTTGCCGTTGGTGTAACGGATCTCCTGTATCTCATCCCCTGCCCCGGTTACTGCGCCGTCAGCGTCATAGGAAAATTCCACCGTGCCCTCCCCGGGGGCGGTGACGCTTTGCAGCCGGTCCTTGCCAGCCTGATAGAGATAATCCCTCAGCCCCTGGCCGGTCTCCATGTGCAGAATATTACCGTTGACGTCATAGGTAATACTTTTGACGCTGATCTCTTCCAGCAGCTGATCGCCCTCATAGCAGAGGGCAGAGGAAAGCCGTCCGAAGTCATCATAGGCCACCACATACCGGATGGACGCCGGCCCATTTGTTGGCGCTGCCTTCAGGGTAATTTTGAATTCACTGATTCTGGTTCCCTGATAAGCAATGGTTTCCTCCATCAGCGGGGAGCGGATTTGTTGAATCCATCCGGTATTGGTATACGCATACTCGGCGCCTCCGCTCTCCGTCTGCATGGCGCGGATCTCGTCCGAGGCATGATACCGGAACTGGGCGATCTTGCTACCATCTCCCCTCAGCTCCCGGGTTCTGCGGCCCACAGCGTCATACTCATACCGCAATTCCAGCCCAGAGGTATTGGTGGTGGACACTAGATTCCCCCGGCGGTCATAGGTGCATCGCTCTGTATACTCTTTCCCCAGAGCTGCAATGCGAGTGGTCTTTGCGATGATGCGATCCGCTTCGTCATAAGAATAGGCCTCTGTGGCCTCCAGCACCCCGTTTTCGTCGAACAGCTCCACGGTCTTTAACTGGAACAAAGCTGTCACTTCCCGGAGGGTATCACCATAAGTATAGCGGCGCAGCATAGTGCAGTTTTGGGTGGGATAGGCGGCATCCTGCACATGAGCTATGGCATCCTCCCAGGCGTCATAACAGAACCCTTCCTCAGTGACTTGCCGCATCTCATTATACTTCTGATACAGGAAATATCCCTTCTTTCGCATGGCCGGGGTCTGCATAAACCGCTGTTGCTGCAGCTGGTCATAACAGTAGCTGGTTTCCCCCTCTTGATTGGGCTCCCGCTGGGAGACTAAATTTCCCCTATAATCGAAGGTTTTCACCCGAAGGGAGTCTGGGTTTCCTGCAAAATACCCGGGGAGATACTGGGTCTCCGTGCGCTCTCTGTTCCCGTATTCTATGACGGACGCGGACACAATGGCCTGGTTGTCTCCCAGCGCCGCCACCGCCACCTGCTGCTTTTGCTCGTTGAGCACGGATACACTTCTGTTTCCGTCGGGAGAGGTGGTCACCACATAGTGATAACAGCTCTCCGGCAGCTTCAGGCCAGGAATGTCCACCTTTTCGTAGGAAAGGCGGCTGGTCTGGCGGTTTTGCTCCTCCACCGACAGGTCTATGGCATATGCTTTCCCGGGTAGGCCACTTTCCAGCATTCGGCCCTCCGGCGTAGCTTCATAGCGCTGGCTCACATAGGGAAATCCTTCATCCTCCGGGTATTGTTCCGCAATTCTGCCGCTCATGATTCCCGTCTCCAAATCCAACTGGGCAAAATCCTCCAGGTACCCAAAGGCAAAATAATCAAATTCCGCCGGTTTGGTCTGGGCAATCAGGCGATTTTCGCTGTCATAAAAGTTCTGGGTCACGGTTACAGTATTGCCGTTGAACATCTGCCCCTGCCGCACCCGGCCCATGGCGTCCAGATACCGGATGCCAAAGGTGACCTGACGCCCCCAGAGCAGCTTGGAAAAAACAGCCTGACCGGACAGGCAGAGGGTTTCCGCCGCCTGGCTGCAGGGATGCTCAAGGCCGCAGACATATTCTCCGTTGAAGAAGAACAGAATCCGCTCCCCCGCCAGCAACAGCCACTCGCCGTCTCCTCCGGCGCCCGCCACACGCTGAGTCTCCTCTTCGTCGGACAGAATCCATTCGCCGCCGGAATAGCAGACGGACACCACACCCAGCTGCAGTTTGGCATCCGTCTCGCCCCGGACATCCACGTAAACAGCGCAATCCATGGTGGTCTCAGCGCCGCCGGGCAACGCAATCTCCTCTCCGGTGTTCACCATGGGACGGTAGACGCTCTCTCCGTTGCAGGACACCATCAGCTCCGCGTTGAGACCATGGGCACCCTGGCCGAATTGAGACAGGCGATAATAAAACGGAATTGTCCAGCTGGCGCCGGAAATGTCGCTATGCATGCCAAACTGGTTGTTACGCCGGTCATAGATATACCGGGCAAGGCAGCCATAGCCGTTGACTGTCGCATCCAGCAGGTGATCCCGGTAGACCTGAATGATGGGCGGATGGGAAAACGGGAACAGACTGAACAGATCCAGATACACATTTCCGGAAGAAGAATTTTCAAATCTGATTCGCACTTCCGAATCTTCCTGCACGGTAAAGCGCATGATCTGGTAAGTACCCGCTCCCTTCTTCTGGCTGAGGGTTTCCAGCACGGACACAGATTCGCCCTCCACCGTCAACGTGATCTGCTCCGTGACCCAAAAGGCAATCCCGTATTCTTGCGCAGTCAAAGAAACCGTCAGCGCCTCCGGCTCCTGTCCGGACGCCAGCTTCAAAGACCGCCTTCCCGCTATGGCTGCCTCTTCTGTCACAAAAGGCACCCATACCTCCGGGATGGGCTCATAATCCTCAAAGGTACAGATCATGGAGGTACGGTCCAGAGGACTGGTCACATGGCCCACGCAGAAAAAACCGTCTTTGCTGTAATGGGCGGTCTCGGAAATTCCCACGGGAGCTTCCTGTCCAATTACATTACCAAACACATCATAGGCCGAAATTGTTTCCACCCGCTCCCAAGTATCCTCCCAGTCAGCCCCTCTCTGACGGTGTGTTTCATAGGGATTGCCGTTCCCTGTCCATTGAAGGGTCTCGCCCCCCGCAAGGACGCAGCGTTTCTTCCCCGTATATGTCTGAAACCCTACCGCTTTGGCTTCCGCCACCTGGACCTCTTCCTGGTTTTTCTCCCATTCGGTGAGGGTCTTTACATTTTCCGTCAGCCTGTTCTGCCATATAAACACGGGTTCCACTATGGCAGCCCCAAAGGAGCGCTCCACCGTCCGGATCTCATCTCCAAATACGTTGTGGACCAGATTGGTCACCGCCGCCGTCTCTCCAGTAAAGGGGTCATGCTCTACCATGGTTTCGGTTATAACGCCGTCCTGCTCCAGCCTGGAAGTGGATGCCCGCAGCACCGCGCCATAAATCGCTCTGGTCCGTTCTCCCTCCGGCTCTTCAGCAATAGAACGGGTCATGTCATAGGAAAACGTGGTGTGGGATAATGGGGTTCCAGCATCGTCATAAACAGAGGTTGCCCGAAGTTGACTGTCCATGGCATAAGGTGTGGTCATATTTTCATAGGCCTGGGTGCCGGCGATGCTGTTGATGTACTGGTAGCGAGTAAATCCATTGGTTTTCTCAGCCTGCTGATAGACATCAACCGTATAGTATTTTACATATCGTCCGGAGCTGTCACAGACTGCGCTGGCTTCATCATAGACGTAGCATTTTCCCGTCACTCCAATTCCGTCATTCGTCAGAATCCGGTAAATCTGATGGTTGGATACCGCTTGATGAAAACTATCCCCGGTGTTCATATACAGGAACAGGAATTGGTCACTCTCCGTATAGAAAATTTGCCCCTCAATCTGCACCTGGGGCAAATCCCCCTCCAGCGGTTCTTGCTGCTGTACCATGCCGTTGACAATTCGCACTGCGCTAGCACCCCCAGAAACGGACGGGAAGGCAATAAAGTTGCCGCCGTTGACCACAGAGGCGGATGCCTCAGTGATCAGCTGACCAATGGGATAATCAAAGGGTTGATCCTTCTGCAGATCATAGATCTGCTGTTCAAATACAGCGACATTTCCGCAGATCGAAGGGACATAGCCATCTTCCCGGAGCTCCTCCGGCCACTCCTGTCGGATACAGACAGGTTCCTGGCCGGGGAAATTCTCCGGATGGGCCGGGTCATATCGCAGGGCCTGTACCAAAACACTTTTCTGTTCCCCGTCCTGGACTCGGCTCTGTATGAAATCCCTCTGTCCCATAGCCTGGGCACAGCATCCGTCGGCAAAGGAAAAATAGCTGGTGTCAAGCTTTGTATTTTCATAGATCCGCGTCCCATCAAAGGCCAGCACGGACCCGCCGCACAGCACAAACTGGCCCATAATTACCGGCTCCCAAGCGATGGGTGGGGCGTCCCATACACTCACTCCCCCATTCACCGCATAGGAGTTCCGGAACAGTTCCGTCGCCGATCCTTGGGACGTCTGGGGTAATTGCCATACACGCAAATCGAACTGAAACGCATGTTGCTCCGATGAGGAGACGAAGGCCACGGCGCAGAGCGTTCCGGAGCACGCCAAGGACAGCTTTACGGAGTGATTTAGCTCGTCCTCCACCGCCATTAGATCCGGCAGCTGGATTTCCGCAATCGTCCGCCACTGTCCGGCCCCCCAAAGGGCCTCAATACAGATGCGGGACTGTTTCTGGCTGGCCTGCCCTGTCCGGTCATACTCCATCAGGGCATATCGGTTTCCATTGGCCGCAATCGTACAAAACGATTTCGACGTATACTCCTGGATATCCGATTCTGTTTTGCGGTGGAGCAAATCATAAGTAAACCGACGAATCCTTCCGGTATCCCGCTCGCAGATGGTCACCCAATCCGTTCCGGCGGCCACCGAACAGAACCCCGACGGAAACACTTCCGAAAGTTCGATGGTAAAACCACCCAGGATGTCCGGGTCTTGGTGATACCAGACCACCCGGGTTTGTCCTTGGGGTTCATCTGTGGCATAGAGGACGATGCCACTATCCGTCACAATGGCCTGGACCTGCTGTCCCAGCTGGCCAAAGGGCTGTTCCGGCGGAGTCCAGGTCTGAAACCGACCAATCCAGCTGTAAAGTTTCAGCAACGAGGTCTGCTCATTATAGAGGAGAACCGCGGCAAAATCCCCGCCACTCCAGACCTGATGGTCTGAATAGCCTTCCCGGCTGATTTGCTGCTTTCGGGAGCAGCACTGGGCCAGCTGGGTTTGGTTATACTCATAGTTCACCCGGTTGCCCGCCGGAGTGAAAATGCCAGACAGGGCGCCCAGGTTGACGTCCAACCCAGTGTTATAAGAAAACTCCGTATCTGGCACTTTCCCTCCCGATGGGTACTGTTTTCGGATACGCCGCAACAGCCGCTTGGCCCCGGAGCCGGGGATGGAAACATCTCCTTTGAGGGTGATAATATCATAGTCAAACAGAATCTGTTCCTTTTGTTCCCCGGAGGGAGAAAAGACCTCCAACGATTCCAGAAAGCATGTTTCAAACCGACTCTGGCGGCAATCGGCCTCCGTGTCTGAAGGCGTAGCATAGGGATTGAGGGGGTCCAGATATTCCTTGCAGGTGGGGGTATACTCTTTCTTCCCATAATGTATGGCTACGCTGAAGCCCGAGCTGTCCCGCACCGCCGCCAGATAGCACTCCCGGGTGAAGAATAGCCCAGCTTGCCCCACCGGCAGGCAGATCTGCTGATATTCATAGGTGACTGTGTCATCCCACAGAGAGAGCTCCTGGGACAGGTTCCATTGACGGACTACCTGCTGTCCATTCTGGTTGCCGGAGGGAACCACTCCCCCCTGATAGCACACCATATATTCCAGCGCCTGGGCACTGCTCAGGCCGCCGAAAACAGTTCGTATCCCGTTTTTCTGGGTCACCAGCCACTTTTCAAAAGCCGGGAAATAGACAATCCGGGAGAAGTCATAGTTGGAGGGCTCAAACATCACTCCGTCATAATACACCTCAAAGGCCCCATCTTGGTTTTGCAGGAGGCGGAACGCCTGCTCCTCTTCCTGATCGGTGATCCGGTAGACTGGTTTTTCCTCCTGGACAGACAGCCTCAGCGATGCCCCAGCGGTGACCGCAACCCCCTTCTGGGCAAAGCTTTGGGCAAGCGTTTCAGAAACCGTCGTCTGATCCAACTCTTCCTCAATCTCCCCCGGAAGGACGGCCACGAGCCAGGGCTGGTCGACCTGATACAAGTGCGCCAATCCACCGCCGGAGCGATAATAAAATATCTCCTCCTCCGGGGGCAGAACGGTGTCAGAATCGGCCCGCAGTATGGCGGGAAAGCCAAATTGCCAGCCCAGCCCCATGACCCCGCTGGGTTCCGTCCGATTATCCGCCCGGGCCGCTCGGTCCGTGTTGCTGGAATAGGCCGCAGTAATGCTGATTCCCACGCCATTTCTGGCGGGAATTCCCTCCACCAGAGGGTACTGCAGATTCACTTCCCCGTGAAACAGGTTGACTGACGCCCCCAGTTCCCCCGCCGCGAACCCGTCATATTGGGCCATATTACTAGTTGTGCTGAAGCTGTCTGTCTTCATTTCATCGCCTCCCAGATCTTAGGGATGATTCATCTCCCGCCGTCGGTTAAAAACTTGTCTCGCTGACAGTGATGGTGGCCTTTGTGCCGTTGGCGCCGGTTTTTCCCGGAGTGCCATCTTCTCCCTTATTGGCGCCAAATTGGCCTTTGTTGCCGTTGGAGCCGGTTTTTCCCTTGGAGCCGCCGTTGCCGCCGTTGCCAACTGCTCCGCCCAGGGCTTTTTTTCCTCCGGCGCCGCCCTGAGGGATAAAGGCGTTGGTAAAGATCTGATTCGCACAGCCCACCGGAACATAGACGGACACAGTACCGCCATTGCCGGCGTCGCCGCCATCGCCGCCGTTGCCACCGTTTCCGCCGTTGCCGCCATTTCCACCGTCGCCCCCGCTGGACCCGGCGCAGCCGGAAGTAACGCCGTTGCCGCCATTGCCGCCGTTACCGCCTGCTCCGCCGTTGCCACCGTTGCCACCATTGCCGCCGTTGCCGGGTCTGGCTCCAATCGTGATGGTGTCCTCAATTTCATGGATGAAAATTCTCGTCTCCGGCACTGCGGCTCCGTTGCCGCCCTTTCCTCCGTCCTCACCATTTCCACCGGTACCGCCATTTTGTCCCGTCTTTCCTGAGCTGCAAGAGGAACCACCCACTTTGACTGTGCCATCCGCTCCCTTGTTACCGGCAGAACCGGCAGATCCATTGGCTCCATTCACGCCGTTGTTTCCACCGATGCCCAGAATCAGGATATCTGCCGCCTCGTCATTTGATGGTCTGGGGGCTGAATAATCATTTTTGATCACCAGTTTAGCGATGTCTAAGGTCATGCATTTGCCCTCACAGACAATGCTGGAGCCTGACCACATGGTCAATGTACCGATTTTGAGGTTGATATTATTTTCCTGGTAGCTGTCCGAAATGTTCCAGCATTCATTTTTACCCAACGTCTTTTCGGTAATCTGAATTGCGTTCAGGCGCATCGGTAAAATAACCTGAAGCAGCCTCTGCTGATCTTCCGACAATGGTGCGTTGCTCTGAATTGCCTGCGCAAATTCAGCAATAATGTCGTTGGATGCGGTGACCCCATCCGGATAGATCTGCCGGATATACTGAGCCAGCTGTTCCGGTGTTTCAAGCACAGTCGTCTTGACCTCTTCTCCCCCCGCCGGGGAACCATTCAGTCCGTTGTTCTGCTTTGTCATCATTACGTCGTCTCCTTTTCGTTCTGGTTCTGTTGATCCATGCTCCATCGTTCGCCGCAGATAAAGACGGCGGCGGCCGGCCTTGTCCAACCGAATGCGCCGGTTTTTCCATCTTTACCCGCTACACCATCAGTTCCACAATCTCCCTCCTCTCCTCCGGGCATGCCACCTTTTCCCGGCATACCACCTTTTCCGCCCGGACCTCCAGCTCCGCCGTAGCCGGGCAAAACCGTAAGGGCCACCAGATTGGCGTCTGGGATCTCCAAATATACATTGGAGGAGGTGCCGCCGTTACCACCCCGGCCACCATCACCGCCTCGGCCTCCGTTGCCGCCATTGCCACCATCTCCTGGCGGCACTCTCTCGGCAAAGGTGCAATAGGCCGGGCCGCCATCCGCTCCAGCGCTTCCATCTCCGCCCTGGCCGCCAGCACCGCCATCGCCGCCCCGGCCTCCGGCAATCAAGATGGAGAGCGGAGTAACCCCTGTAATCTTTCTGATATTGACTTCCGCAAGCTTTAAAGCGCCTCCGCAAAAGCCTTTTCCGCCATTTCCGGCATCTGTTCCGCTGATTCCATCTGCGCCATGCAAGGGTCCTACCGGCTCTCCCTCATAAAACCGGCCTAAAAAGGTAGAGAGCATCGGGAGCACCGGCGTAACTTTGGGCAATCCTGCGTCCTGGCCGTTCTGTCCATCGGCCCCGTTCATAGACCCGGCATAGGCGTTTTCATAGGAATAATCCGTGGGTAAAATCTCGATTCTCCCGCCTTCATTGATGAGTTCCTGACAGAGCAGGACCAAGATGTTTCCCCTGACTTGAATTTTCCCATCTTTTTTTAAGATCAGCCGGTGGACATTCAACACTGTGGCCAGATCCTCTCCCCGGCTCAGCCCCCATTCCTCGGCATACGTAGTCAAGTCGAGACACGCCCCCGCCTCCACTGTGAGTTCCCGCGTGCAGGTAAACAAAATGGGAATTGGAAGATGGCGGCGCATCCCCTCCAGATCCGCCTCGGAAAACTCCCCATCGGCAAAGGCGTAAGCCTCCAGCCGGTCGTGGATTCCCTGCCCCAACCGGGAACGAGCTTTGATATTGTCAAAGAAAGTGGCCGCCCGCTTGCTTCGCATAGCGGCCGTGGCCAGGGAAAGCCGATCCCGCAGGGCCTGGATGGTCTCTCCCCCCGTCTTACGCTGTATCACCGGTTGCGCCAGGATCTCCTCCCTTGTCAGACCAAATCGGGCCGCATAGGCATAAAACTCCGCTTCCGCGTTCTTCTGCTCGTCAGAATCCAGTTCCCTGGAACGCTCCATAGCTGCCACCTCCCATCTTTTTTCTCTGCTGTAAAAAAGCGGTTGTAATTTTTACAAAAAATGCCACAGCACTTTTATCATACCATGGGGTGCCCTTGACCACAACCGCTTTTTCCTGTTTCTGACAAAGGTTCGTATTGCAACAGTTTTCATTGGAATTACATACAAAAAAAGAAAAAGCCTCGAAACCATACGGTTTCGAGGCTTTTTGATGATAAGTAACTACTGTGACAGTGCTGCCTGTAATCGGTACAATTACAGCATCTCGTAGATGCCGGCAGCGCCCATGCCGCCGCCGATGCACATGGTGACCATGCCATACTTGCCGGCGGTCTCGGGATCACGCAGGTAGTCCAGAGCCTTGCAGGTCAGGAAAGCGCCGGTAGCGCCCATGGGATGGCCCAGAGCCATAGCGCCGCCATAGGGGTTGACCTTCTTGGCGTCCCACATCTCCTGGAAGCCGTCCAGCATGGGATCGTTGACCGCATTCTTCACGCAGGCCAGGGCCTGGGAGGCAAAGGCCTCGTTCAGCTCGATGACGTCCATGTCCTTGACGGAGGAGAAGCCAGCCTGCTTCAGGGCCTTGGGAATGGCATAGACGGGGCCCATGCCCATACGGGTAGCGTCGCAGCCGGCCACCTGGAAGGCGATCATCTTGGCGATGGGCTTGATGCCGTGCTCAGCGGCGTAGTCGCTGTCCATGATCATGACATAGGCGGCGGCGTCGGTGGTCTGGGAAGAGGTGGCAGCGGTGACCTTGCCGCCGTCCTCAGCGGCCACGAAGCAGGTCTTCAGGCCAGCCATCTTCTCCATGGAGGTCTTCAGGGTGCCGTCCATCTCGGCCAGGATGCCGTCATCATAGTCGACAACAGTGCCATCTTCCTTCACATAGGGGATGATGGAGGGAGCCAGCTTGCCCTTCAGACGGGCCTGAGCGGCGCGGGTGTGGGACTCCAGAGCCATGGCGTCCATCTCCTCACGGGTGAAGCCATAGTCATTGGCCACGTTCTCAGCGGTCTGGCCCATGCTCATGTAGCCGCCGGGATAGTTGTCGATGATCCACTTGTTGCCATAGGTGGCGAAGTCATAGGGGGTGAAGCAGCCGGTCATGTACTCGCAGCCGCCGGCGATGCCCACCTTGTACTGGCCAGCGGTGATGGCGTTGACCACGGTGGAGATGGCCTGCAGGCCGGAGGAGCAGAAGCGGTTGATGGTCTGGGCAGGGATGCAGTCCCAAGCGGTGCCGCCGGCCCGGTTGACGATCAGACGGGAAGCGTTCATGTTCATCTGATTGATGTGCATGGCACAGCCGGTGATAACATCGCCGATGTCCTCAATGTGCTCAGCAACATAGGGAACCTTCTCGATGACGCCCTTCAGAGCGACAGCGGAATAGTCCACGGGATGCACATCATGCAGACCACCCTTGCGGGCGCGGGTGCAGGCGGTGCGGCCATAGGCCACGATGACAGGATAGCTCATTTGTTTTACCTCCAAATTAATTAAATTTTAGTGGTAGGCATAGATTTGAAATTGGTTTTACCAAAGTGATTCTATTATAGCGCACATTTTTCCAAATTGCACTACCTTTTTCAAAAAAATTTTTGACCGGAGGGGATATTATTTTTCTTGTCTCTATCCTGGTTTTTTTCCTGTTTTCCCAGCCCGTTCCCGCTTTAAATGTTCCAGTTTTGGCCGCCGGACTGCTCGGTGTCGTGGGTCAAAAACCACAAAAAGCAGCTCAGTTCCAGATTCAGCCGGGCGCGACGGTCAGAAAAGTCCACCTGGAACAGCTCTGAGATGCGATTGAGCCGGTATGAAAGCGTATTTTTGTGGATGGCCAAACTGGCGGCGGCGGCATCCTTGTCTCCCAGGCAGATGCCATACTGGAACAGGGTCTGAAAGTACTCTGTCTGATTTTCCCGGTCGTAGCGTTGCATCTCAAACAGCACCGGGTTTAAAAAGGTCTCCACCTGTTCGGTCTCCAGCACCGCCGCCAGCATGGGCAGAGGCATGAAATCCCGAAAAATCCCGTGCTTTCTCCCCTTCAGCCGCTCCGTCATCCGGGCAGTCAGCAGCGCCCGGCGATACTGGAGATAGAGATCCTCCATATCACTGAAGGGATCGCTCAATCCACTGACCAGGTCATACTGGCCAAAGTATTCAAACAGCCACTTGACTAGGCCGTTGTTCTCCGGCCGAAGCTGACCCTCCACTGCGTTGCGCTTGACCTCCCCCAGCAGGGTGACAATGGTCTGATCGTAGACCAGCACCACCACGTTGCGGAACCGCTGTTGGATTTGAGTCACCGCATAGTCCGCAAAGGCCTTCTGGGAGGCCCTGGCCCCGATGGTGGTCACCATGATGCCATATTCCCCTTTGATCTCCTGCTCCAGCAGCTCCATGGCGGGCTGACGTACCTGGGGCGGTGTGGCCGGGTCCAGCAGCACCTCCAGCTTGGCCTGGAGGGTGGCGGTCCAGCGGTCCATCCCCGCCTGCCGGTGCCGCAGTTTCATGGACAGCAGACAGGCCAGCTTGCCCACAATCTCCAGATCCTCCGGATGAAAGGGGTTATCCCCCAGGTAGACGATGACATGTCCCTGCACCTCATTCTGCCAGACCAACTCCGCATACAGCCGGGGCAGCCGTTGGCAGACGCCGCTGTCCGCATAAAAGGGTTCGTAAAAGGCATTGCCCCCGGTCAAGTTTTCGTCCAGGATCTGCCACTCTCGTTCCGCTTTGATGGCGCCGTTGCGGATGCTCTCATCCAAGGCCGGCACGCCGGTCCCCTCCCGGGGCCAGACGGAGCGGATATGAAACAGCTCGTCGGTCAACAGCACCGGAACGCCGAAAAACTCCGAAGCCGCCCGGACCAGCGGCTGGATCCCGTTTTGATCAATGACATCCAGAAAAAGCCGACTGGCCTCGCCTACCCGGATGTCGCCTTCCCGTTCTTTCACCGGAACACACCTTCTATCTGTTCTCCGGGGAAACTCCCCGTCATTTTCATGGTTTTCATGTATAGGAAACAAAGCTCCCGCTTTATTTTATCACAGGTGGAAGCAATTTTCTTGTGTTTTTACACAAGAAAATTGAAACCTTTCGTTTTTCCAAACAAGAAAACCGCCGGTCCACAGTCTTATAATGCAGCCATCAACCAAACAAACAGGAGGAATGGATATGGACTGCAAGTTGAAAGAACGTTATCACCTCTACATCGGCGGCAAATGGGTTCCCGCCTCCGATGGCGGCGTTTTCACCACCACCAACCCCGCCAACGGCCAGCCTCTGGCCCAGTGCGCTGAGGCCACCCAGGCCGATGTGGACGCTGCGGTCAAGGCCGCCTGGGCCGCCTATCCCGGCTGGAAGTCAGTGGCTCCCAGCCAGCGGGCCGACATTCTGATGAAGATCGCTGACCGCATTGACGCCAACGCCCAGCTGCTGGCTCAGGTAGAGAGCATGGACAACGGCAAGCCCATCCGGGAGACCTCCGCCATTGACGTGCCCTACTCCTCCGACCACTTCCGCTACTACGCCGGCGCCATCCGCACCACCGAGGGCTCCGCCAGTATGCTGGACGGGAATTTTATGAGTCTGGTGCTCCGGGAACCTCTGGGCGTGGTAGGCCAGATCGTCCCCTGGAACTTCCCCTTCCTGATGGCCGCCTGGAAGCTGGCCCCGGCTCTGGCCGCCGGTAACTGCGTGGTTTTCAAGCCCTCCTCCGTCACGCCTCTGAGTGTGCTGGTCTTTATGGAACTTATTGAGGATCTGCTCCCCGCCGGCGTGGTCAACATTGTCACCGGCGCCGGCAGCAAGTCCGGCCAATACATTCTGGATCACCCGGGCTTCCGGAAGCTGGCCTTCACCGGCTCCACTGAGGTGGGTGTCAGCGTGGCCAAGGCCGCCGCGGATCGGCTCATCCCCGCCACCCTGGAGCTGGGCGGCAAGAGTGCCAACATCTACTTTGACGATTGCCAGTGGGATATGGCCATCGACGGCCTGCAGCTGGGCATTCTCTTCAACCAGGGCCAGGTCTGCTGCGCCGGCAGCCGGGTCTTTGTCCAGGAGGGCATCTACGACAAGTTCGTGGAAGCAGCGGTGGACGCCTTCAGCAAGGTTCAGGTGGGCGATCCCCTGGATCCCAACACCCAGATGGGCTCCCAGATCAACGAGGGCCAGGTCCGCAAGATTCTGAAGTACATCGACATTGCCAAGGAAGAGGGCGCTACCATCGCCTGCGGCGGCGCCCGGTACACCGTGGGAGAATGTGCCAAGGGCTGCTTCATGCAACCCACTCTGATTACCAACGTCACCAATGACATGCGGGTGGCCCAGGAGGAGATCTTCGGGCCAGTGGCCGTGGTCATCAAGTTCAAGACCGAGGAAGAGGTCATTGCCATGGCCAACGACTCCACCTATGGCCTGGGCGGTGCCGTCTGGACCCGGGATCTCAACCGGGCCATCCGGGTGGCCCAGTCCATCGAAACCGGCCGCATGTGGGTCAACACCTACAACCAGATTCCCGCCGGCGCCCCCTTCGGCGGCTACAAGCGCTCCGGTATCGGCCGTGAGAACGATCTGAGCATTTTGGACGCCTATTCCCAGAAGAAGAACATTATGATCAACCTCAACGAGGCCCCCAGCGGCTTCTACCCCGCCAAGTGACAGGCCTCTCCCCTCCCGAAACAGAAATCGCCGCCCTCCCGTGTAAGCGGAAGGGCGGCGGTTTGTTTATGTTCAGTTCATTCTGAAAAAGAGGCTCAGTCCTCGCTGTCCTGCTCCCAGTTGTGCCAGACGTTCTGGACGTCATCGTCCTCCTCCAGCATCTCAATGAGCTTGGTCATGTTCTTGATGTCCTGCTCGGAGGTGAGCTTGATATAGTTCTGGGGCACCATCTCGATCTGGGCGCTGACAAAGGTATAGCCCTTGGCTTCCAGAGCGGTGTTGACCTCGTTGAACACGTCGGGATCGGTGTAGACGGTGAACACGTCGCCCTCGTTCTTCAGGTCGTCGGCGCCGGCCTCCAGGGCGTCCATCATGACGGTGTCCTCGTCCAGCTCGCCCTCCTCATTGTCAATAACAATGACGCCCTTCCGATCAAAGGACCAGGAGACGCAGCCGGCGGCGCCCAGGTTGCCGTTGTACTTGTCGAACAGGTGCCGGACATTGGGGGCGGTACGGTTGCGGTTGTCGGTCAGGGTCTCCACAATGACGGCCACACCGGAGGGGCCATAGCCCTCATAGGTCAGGGACTCATAGTTGTCGGTGCTGCCGGCGCCCAGGGCCTTCTCAATGGTGCGCTTGATGTTGTCGTTGGGCATGTTGGCGGCCTTGGCCTTGGCAATGATGGTGGCCAACCGGGAGTTGTTCTTGGGGTCGCCGCTGCCGCCCTGCTTGACGGCCACGATCATCTCTTTGGCGATCTTGGTGAAGGTGGCGGAACGCTTGGCGTCAGCCGCACCCTTGGTCTTCTGAATATTATGCCACTTGGAATGTCCAGACATGGGTCATCCTCCTAAAATAAAATTACATAACATTAAATATATAGCACAATTCCCCTTATCTTGCAAGCCATTTCCCGGCCGGTTTCCGAAGATTGGGGGAAAATTCCCGAAAAAAAGCGGCGATTTCAGTCCAGGTGGGCCAATAAAAAAGCCTCCGCCTTCTCCAGCGCCTTTTTTCTGTCCGTGTCCTCAGGCTTGGCGGACTTGGAAAGCCCCGCCAGCTGGACCCGAGTGCGCTTTAGCAGCCAGGCCAGATACCCCTGCCGTTCCGGCTGCTCCACCCAGGTGTCTGGGCGCCCGGCCATGGCCTCCCCGGGACTCAGGGGCGCCATCTCGCCTCCCTCCACCACCAGGATGGGATACCAGCGCTCCCCTTCCCGCACCACCTGCTCGGAGCAGATGCGCCAGCCCTGAGCGGCCAAAAAGCGGCGCAGCACATCCTGGGTGCTCTGGGGCTGCAGAATAAGCCGCTTTCCTTCCCGGGTCCAGCCGGCCCGGGACAGCACCCCCGCCATGGTCTCGCCCCCCATGCCGGCAATGGTGATGGTATCACATTCTGAGGCGGAGATGGCCTCCAGACCGTCACAGAGCCGGAGATCCAGCCGGTCCGTCAGGCCGTACTCCTCTGCCGTCCGCCGGGCGTGGTCCAGGGGGCCGGACCGGATGTCCGCAGCGATGGCTGAGTCAATGTGCCCGTTCAGAATAAGCCAGACGGGCAGATAGGCGTGGTCGGTGCCCACATCCGCCAGCCGGGCTCCCTGGGGCACCAGGGCGGCTACC
The DNA here is from genome assembly GCA_902475455.1 of uncultured Eubacteriales bacterium. Lineage (GTDB taxonomy): Bacteria > Bacillota > Clostridia > Oscillospirales > Oscillospiraceae > UMGS1766. Next base: position 6,011 of record CABRZO010000011.1, on the reverse strand, counting down.
GCCGCCAATCGGGGTGAAAGTTCCAAAGTCATCCTCCACAAAAAACAGGAGAAGGCAGCGCAGCACGCCGCCTTCTCGTCAGACTGCAAAAATCAGTCCTTGACCATCTTGTTCAGCTCTTCCAGCAGAGCGTCGGGATCCACACCGTGCACCATGCAGGCCTCCTCAACGGTCTCACCCCGGGAAGAGGGGCAGCCCAGGCAGTGCATGCCGATGGACAGGAACAGAGGGGCGGTCTCAGGGGCGATGTCCAGAATGTCGCCGATGATGGTGGTCTTCTCAATTTTAGCCATAAAAACAGCCTCCTAACTAGATTCAGGGTTATTATACCCAGAGTACAGCCTTTTTTCAAGTCAAACCACAAAAAATTGACAAACCCTTCCCCGGTGCCCGGCAGCAAATCGCCCCAGGTTCTGCTGCCACATCACCGCTTATCTTTGGAGCAGAAAATAAAAAAGGGGCATCCATGGGATGCCCCTTTCTTATGTGTCAGATTGTGATCAATCAGCCCTGCTCACGCATGCGGGAGAAGCACTCGCTGCAGTACACAGGCCGGTCAGACTTGGGCTCGAAGGGCACGCGGGCTTCGCCGCCGCACATGGCACAAGTGGCGGTAAAGTACTCACGGGGGCCGCGGGCCGCATTCTTGCGGGCGTCACGGCAGGGCTTGCAGCGCTGAGGCTCGTTCTGGAAGCCGCGCTCGGCATAGAATTCCTGCTCGCCGGCGGTGAATACGAACTCTTTTCCGCATTCCTTGCACACAAGAGTCTTGTCTTCAAACATTTTTTTACCCTCTCTTTTTGACGAAAATTCTGCCCGGAGGCAATGGTATATGCGATCAGCGTTGGCTGGATTCGCCCTGTTCAGATTGCCGTGCGATCTTGCGCCGGATGCGCTGCACGGCGTTGTCCACTGATTTCAGCGGACGATTACACTTGGATGCGATCTCCGAATAGGACAAACCGCTGAGATAGAGACGGAGAATCCTGGTTTCTAGGGGAGAAAGCTGGCTGTAAATGCGATTCATGCGCTCCTGCATGTCTTCCCTGTGGATGAACAGAGCCTCCGGATTACCCTGGCGCTGGTCTACCGTTCTTCTCTCGTCACTATCGGTGCCGTCAAAAAGAGCTGAATCAAGGGGAACATAGCTGTTGAGCGGAGTATGCTTGTCACGGGAAGCCGCCTTTACGGCGGAGAGCAGACGGTTTCGGATACAGACCTCCGCATAGGCCCGGAAGCTGACCCCGCGTTGGGGATCAAATTCCCGGATGGCGGCCAAAAGCCCCACCATCCCCTCCTGGACCAGATCCTCGCTGTCTCCCCCCATCAGAAACAGGGGGCGGGCGCAGGCCCGGACCAGCCGGCCAAACCGGAGCACCAGCGCCTCTTCCGCGGCGCGATCTCCTGTTTTTGCCAATTGGGCCAATTCGGCGTCGGAACGTTCCGTATAGAGTGCTGTCTGCTCTTTCATCATTTCACTCCACAAACTAATATATCAGCCTTTCAAAAAATGTCAAGAGTTTTTTATGCAAATGGTCATAATATTGACCAATGAATCATCTAAAATTCATCAATTTTCACGGCAGCACATTAAAGCGTTGTTCTCACTCCAAACTCTGCTGCCCGAAAAAAGGGATGTGCAGATGCTCATAGGCCTTTCTGGTCACGCAGCGCCCCCGGGGCGTCCGGGTCAAAAATCCAGTCTGGAGCAGATAGGGCTCGTAGACGTCCTCCAGGGTGACCGCCTCCTCGTTGATGGTGGCCGCCAGGGTCTCCAGGCCCACAGGGCCGCCGCCGTAGTTCTCGATGATGGAAGTCAGCATCCGTCGGTCTACGTTGTCCAGCCCCATGTAATCCACCTCCAGGGCTTCCAAAGCCTTGTCTGCCACCTCCCGGGTGATGACGCCACCGGCCATGACCTGGGCGAAGTCCCGGACCCGGCGGAGCATCCGGTTGGCAATCCGGGGAGTGCCCCGGGACCGGCGGGCGATCTCCATGGCTCCCTCCTCCTCAATGGGCACATTCAGGATGCCGGCGGACCGGGTGACGATCTGGCACAGCTCCTCCGGGGTGTAGAGCTCCAGTCGCAAGGTGACCCCAAACCGGTCCCGCAGCGGCGCCGACAGAGAGCCCGCCCGGGTGGTGGCCCCGATCAGGGTGAACCGGGGCAGATCCAGCCGGATGGAGTTGGCGGAGGGGCCCTTGCCGATGATAATGTCGATGGCGTAGTCCTCCATGGCAGGATAGAGGATCTCCTCCACCGACCGGTTGAGCCGGTGAATCTCGTCCACAAAGAGGATGTCGTTTTCGTTCAGATTGGTGAGCAGCGCAGCCAGGTCTCCGGGCTTTTCAATGGCGGGGCCGGAAGTGATGCGGACATTCACCCCCATCTCGTTGGCAATAATGCCGGAGAGGGTGGTCTTGCCCAGGCCCGGGGGGCCATAGAGCAACACATGGTCCAGAGGCTCCTGACGCATCCGGGCCGCCTCAATGAACACCTGCAGGTTGCCCTTGGCCTTCTCCTGGCCGATGTACTCCCGCAGAAATTTGGGCCGCAGCGAGTACTCGTTCTCATCCTCCAGGGTCCGGGAGGTGGTGAGCAGAGGCTGCTCGGCGGAAAACTCATCGTTGGAAAAATCAATGCTCATAGAGTCACCCTCACTTCACGTTGGCGGCCAGGCCCCGGAGGGCGGCCCGGATAATCTGCTCTAGAGACAGGTTTTCCAGATCAATGCCCCGGAGGGCGGAGTTGATCTCCTCCCGGGAGTAGCCCAGCACCGCCAGGGCCGCGGCGGCCTCGCTGGCCTTGTTCTCCGGGATCACCGTGACGCCGGTGCCGCCGTAGCTCTCCCCTGTTGCCGTCACCTGGCCCTTGGCCAACTTGTCCTTCAGTTCCAGAATGACCCGCTGGGCGATCTTCTTGCCCACCCCCGGGGCGCTGGTCAGGGCCCGCTCGTCCCCGGTGATGATGCTCATAGCCAGATTGGCCGGCGTGTTGGAGGACAGGATGGCCAGCCCCGCCTTGGGGCCCACCCCGGATACCCCGATCAGCAGCTGGAACAGATGGAGCTCCTCGGTGGTGGAAAAGCCGTAGATGTCGAAGGCGTCCTCTTTCACATTGACGTGGGTGAAGAGCTTGGCCTTCTCCCCCACGTTGAGGGCAGCCAGAGTGTAAGCTGTGGTGCGGCAGGCATAGCCCACTCCGCCGCAGTCGATCACCGCCAGATAGGGCTCCTTATGGGCCACGGTGCCGTTGAGATAGTAAAACATAGACAAAACACGTTCCTTTTATCGGGTGGAATATTTGCCGGCGTCAAAGACCCGCTCGGTATTGAGCAGCGAGGTGGCCGCCCGGCTGTGGCAGATGGCGATGGCCAGAGCGTCCGCCGCGTCGTCGGGCCGGGGCAGCTTGTTCATGTGCAGCAGCCGCTGGGTCATCAGCATGACCTGTTTTTTCTCCGCCTTGCCGAAACCAACCACCGCCTGCTTGACCTGCATGGGGGTGTATTCAAAGATGGGCACTCCCAGTTTTTCCGCCGAGAGCAGAATGACCCCCCGGCCATGGGCCACGGAGATGCCGGTGGTGATGTTGGTGTTGAAAAACAGTTCCTCAATGGCCATCTCATCCGGGTGAAAGGTGCGGATCAGCTCCTCCATATCGTTGGAGATCTGGAGCAGCCGGCTGGAGAGCGGGATCCCCGGCGGGGTGGTGATGGTCCCGTATTGGATCAGTGTATTTTTCTGGCGGTTGGCCTCAATGACACCAAAGCCAATGGTGGCCACCCCCGGGTCAATCCCCAAAATAATCATGTGGTCCCTCCGATGCGCAGGCATAGCGATAGATAATAGAATTATAGCACATTCGTTCCATAAAGGCAAAGAAAATTATCCCAGTGGCCCCGCCGGAAACCGGGCCCTGAAACCACTGCCGCCGCCCCTTGTGAAACGGGGCGGCGGCGCTTTCAATCGGTCAGCTCAGGCCGTATTCACTTTTCACCTCTTCGGTAAGCTGGGCATCTCCCACAATGGCACGGCCCCGCTCCACCAGCTGCTGGGTGGTATAGCGGTGGTAGCTGCACAGCCGGTAAGTGCCGCTCTCTTCACCGGAGCGGTAGCACAGCAGCTGCTGCCGCTGGGGCAGATAGCCCAAGCACTGGGTGGCGTAGGCGGTGACGGTCCAGCCGTCGGAGGAGATCAGATTGAGCACCTTGTCGTCGGTCCACAGGGCCAGATCCCCTTCCTCCGTAAAGGTCCAACGACAGGTTCGGCTGCTGGAGGCATTGGCATAGCTGGCGGTTTCCGTCTTGGACAGGAAGCTTCCATCCACCCCCCAGCGGTAGAGGTAGCCGTCAGAGCAGAGCAGGAACAACTCCTCCCCGGAGGGCGAAAAGCTGAGGCCCAGCACCTGCTGGTTTTCCAGTGGGATAGAGGCGGTGTGTTTTCCGTCCAGACTTCTGATCCAAGCCTGATCTTCCCCAACTCCAGCCATCCGGGCGCCGTCCTGGCTCCAGGCCGCCAGTTGGGTGTGGACATAATCCTGGGGGATTACCGTCTCCTCCAGGGTGGTGACGGTGTTTGCGTCCAGAGACACCAGCACTACCCGGCCGTCATCCCCCACTGCCAGCAACTGGTCCCCCTGCAGGTAGAGCTCCGAGGGATTGACATCGTCAGTCCAAAGAGGGATCGTCTCCAACGTGTCGGTTTCGGGGGCATAGACGGCCAAGGCTGCCCCCTGCTCCCAGCTGTAGATGGTGTAGAGCAGCATGTCATTCCACAGAACCCCGGCACCTTTTTGGCCCCATACAGCTCCATCCTCCGGCAGAGGCAGTTCTACCTCCTCCACATCGCCGGTGGCGGGGGCCATCAACAGCAACGCCGCCGGGGATTCATAGCGTTCATCTCGCAGCAGCCAGAGGCGTCCGTCCTCCTGAGAAAGGCCCAACATCTGATACTCCATAAAATTGCCGGAGGGGTTGATGTTCACCGAACTGCTCAGAGTGTGGTTTTCCAGGTCATAGAAGAAGAGCTCATACTCGCTGTCCAGCAGCGCCAGCACATCATTCGTCATGGAGACCTGGCTTACCCGCCCAAAGGCTGCGTCAGCATCAAACTCTATCCAGCTGTCGTCCACCACTCCATAGCGGTACATGAGCACCTGGGAGCTGTAGGTGGGCAACACAAAGAACCGGCTGTAGCCGTCGGGTCCGTAAACCCGCTCCGCCTGGCTCAGATCGCTTTTCAGGCTGGGCAAACCGCTGCAGTAGTCCTCCGCCAAGTAGTAAACTGCCAGTGTGCCGTCCTCCAGAACGAATAACGCATTCTCTTTGTTTACGCTCACATCCAGAATAGGCGATGTGGTCTCGCAGCGGCCCAGCACCTCCCCGGTGGCACAGTCGATCCGCTGACAGATATTGGCCACAGTGTACAGCACCTGGGAACCATCAGAACAGAGGTTGAGCTCAGAGCCCAAAGCAATCTGGTAATAATCAAACTCCGTGCTCCAAAGGGTAGCTCCGGTGGTCCCATCGATCCCAATGACAACTTCCCTGCTGGCCACCAGATTGGTGTAACCATAAAAACTGTAACTGGACTCCGTATTCTCCAGCATTCCAGCGGCAATCACATTCCCCTCCGGGGTAAAGCAGAGATCTGCCAGAAAGGAAAACGACTGATCCAGATAAAAGCCGGTCCCCTGCTCCAGATCGAACAGGCAGATGTAATAGCGGGAATCATGGTAGACCGGCAGCAACACCTGGGTACCGTCCTGGGAAAAAGCCCCTCTCTCCTGCTGCACCACATAGGGCGCGCCGGCGAAGCTGGCGGCCTCTGGGACGGTGTACCGCTCCAGCGTGGTGCCATCCGCCAGGTCCAGCACCCACAGAGCGGTCTCATCAATCCAGCCATCTTCGGATTCGTCATGTCCTATCACCAGTAGCCGGGTCTGGTCCGGGGCCATCTGGAGGCAGTAGACATTAAATGTCTGCTCCAGCGCCCAGACCAGCTCGCCGGTG
>CABRZO010000010.1 GCA_902475455.1 uncultured Eubacteriales bacterium | reverse complement strand
CCGCCATCACCGCCGAGGTCCGGCTCTATGACAATCTGTTCTCCGACGCCGCCCCCGACGCCGGCGGCAAAAACTTCCTGGACTGCCTGAACCCCAACTCCCTGGAAGTGCTCACCGACTGCAAGCTGGAGGCCTCCCTGGCCGGAGCCACCGCCCCCGCCTCCTTCCAGTTCCTGCGGCAGGGCTACTTCTGCGTGGACAACAAGGACTCCACCTCGGAGCACCTGGTGTTTAACCGCAGCGTCTCCCTGAAGGACAGCTTCAAACCCGCCAAGTAACAAGCCAAACGATAAATCCCCGGCTTCCGCCCAAGAAAGCGGAAGCCGGGGATTTTATTCAAGACAGGCGCATATTGGGCCACACCCACTCGATCATCCGATCCGGGTAGGCCTGATCCAAAAACTGCTGGATCGCATTGTACACCGTGGGGTCACTGGCCCGCTGCACATAGCGCAGCATGGCTGCCACGCTGACCATGGCGTCCAGTATCAGCAGCACCAGCAGTACCCAGGTGATGATCTTGCCCGCCACCGGCGGGATTTTTTCGATCAGGTTGCTGAGCCGGGGGTAAAGTCCCTTGATCCAGACCACCGCCAACAGGCCCCAAAACACGCAGAACAGCAGGTTAGTGCGGCCTCCAAAGTTGAAGGGCATGTTGCTGTAATCCCAGAAGGTGGTGCCGAAGAACACCTCGGTAAACACGCTGCACATATATTCATAGACGCCGCCCACAAAGAAGCCCGCCAGAAACACATACCGATCCTCTTTGTCCGCCAGCTTCTGGAGCACCACCGTCAGCACCACGGCCCCAATGCCCCATACCACGCTGAAGGTGCCGTAGATCAGGCTGGTGCGGCTCATCCACACCCCGGCGGTGAAGCGGCAGAACACCGTCTCAATCAGATCTCCCAGCAGCGAGCAGATGAGAAACACCCAGACCAGTTTGTCAAAGCACACACCCCGGGCAAAGATCTGCTTCTCCCCCTGCTCCTCCATCCGGTCTAGGTTGGGATAGGCTTTATTCAGCCGGTTCCAGACCAAACGGTACAGGGCCTGGCTCAGCCCCCGCTTGCCCTTCTGCCGTTGGGCCTGGAACTCCTCCAGCTCCGCCGAGGTCCGGCGGCGGCGCATGGCCAGCAGAATCAACACAAAGTCCGCCGCCAGCAAAATTCCCATGACGGTGCAGGCCACCGAAACCAACAGATTGGGCAGCAGGTTCACCAGGGTGAAAAACACCGGGTGCAACAGCAGATAGGCCCCAAAAAAGGCCAGGGCCTGGAGCAGGGACAGCAGGAACCATTTGCGGCTGCCGGCAAACAGGGCGTTCTCCTGGTACTTCCAGAGCTCCGTGCGGCTGATGCGCTTGGCCAGGCCGCCGGAGAGGAAGGTCACCACCGAGGACACAATCAGACAGGCGATGTACTGACCCAGGTAATGGTCCTCCATGGTGGGCAGCACCAGGATCAGAATATCCATGGCCACACCGTAGGACAGGCAGAAGGGCAGATTGAAAAAGCCCCGGTTGCGCAGCTGTTTGTCCCGGATGGAGACAAAGACCACCTCCACTACCCAGCCCACAAAGGAGTAGAGCAGCAGATAGCAGAGCAGGTCAAGATGGCTGTAACTCATAATCATTTCTCCCTAAGCGTTGATTGCACTGGCTCAGTGTACCACAACCAACTCAGGAAGAAAAGCCCTTTCCCTCTTTTACAGCAGATCCGCCACCACATCCCCCAGGGTCACCGGGGTCACCAGGTTGCGCCGCAGCAGCTCCAGCACCTCCTCCGCCCGCTCCCGACGGGTAGTCAAATCCCGGACCCGGGCGCTGTCTCCGTCCCGGTCCAGAATAGCCACTCCATAGCGGCAGGGCTGTCCCGGCTCCACCAGCAGCTGGTATTCCAGACAGTGGGACAATCCATTTAAATCAATGTAACTTTCCTCCGCATATAAGACCTCATTCACCGAAATCCCTCCAAATTCTCTCTCACATAGAGGAATTATACGGATTTCGCCGGCATTTTCCAGCAAAATCGTTCGCATCCTTTCGACGTTTCCAGGTGGAAACAGTTCGTAATACGAAAAAAACCGTATTTTTCCCCCGGAGTGTGTCGAAGAAATTGGTAAAATATTCCGCCCACACCAGTTAAAAAACACTGGGGCGGGCGGAATTGATTAGAGTTGATCTACGATTTCTTTGTACTGCTCATAGGTGAGCAGGCTGTCCAGTACCTGGGGCAGAGCCTTGGCGGTCAGGTGCTCCGGCAGCTCCAGACGCCGCAGCAGGGCCTGGCGCCGGGCGGCGCTGTCGGGCCCGCCGGAAAAACCGTCCTGATAGAGGTCCAATTTTGTGATATGGCGCCGGGGCTCCTCTTGCTCCTCCTCCCCCAGGATAGTGGCCCCGGCGGCACGGAGGCAGTGCTCCAGCACTTCAGGGCGCATCCCCTCCACCCCCAGCTTGCCCTCCTTGCCCGGGGTCCGCTTCCGGCGCTCCTTGCCGAAGAGGTCGGGGATGTAGGCGTGCTTCACCTGCTCTGGGGGCAGGATTCCCTTTAGGTGATTCCGGATCACGAAGCCCGCCCCGTCGCTGTCGGTGAGGACAATGATGCCCCGGGCCCGGGCCACCCGCCGCAGCAGGGCGGCCTTTTCCGGGTCCTTGAAGATACCAAAGCCCTGGGTGGGGATGATGAGGGTATCCACCAGCTGGGACAGGGTATTCTGGTCATAGCGGCCCTCCACCACGATGGCCTCCTTGATTTTCAGCATCCCCATCACCCGTTGGCCAGCTGCAGCATCAGCTCGGTGAGCACTTCCTTCCGATCCCGGCCGGAACTCTTCATGGTCAGATCCGCCTGACCCGCCAGCCTCACTGCCTGACGGCACCAGCCCAGATCACAGCCCCGGGCGCAGCCCATGAGCTTGTTGGCCTGCCAGCTGGTCTTCATGTTCCAGGTCTCCATTAGCGCCGGGGCCCCCTTGCCGGACTCCAGGGCCAGCCGGGCGGTGTAGAGCTGCCGCAGGTGCTTGCCCAGAATGGCCAGGATCATAATGGGGTCCTGGTTCAGGCCGTAAAGCTCCGAGAGCAGCCTCAGCCCCCGGCCAAAGTCCCGGCGGCCCACGGCGTCGGTCATATCGAACACCCGGGCCTCCAGCACCGGGTCCGCCACCGCGTCGATGTCCTGCTGGGTGATCTTGTCCCCCCGGGCGTAGCTGCCGATCTTCTCGATCTCGCTCTTCAGGCCGGTCATCAGCCCGCCGCAGAGGAAGATCAGATACTCCCCCTCCCGGTCGTCAATGTCCTTGCCCAGCTCCCGGAACCGGCGGCGGATCCAGTCCAGCAGGTCATTCCGGTCCGCCGGCACAAAGTCCACGATGGAACCCGTCTTTTTCACCAGCTCCTGGAACTTGCCCCGGCCAATCTTGTAGTCCAGTATATCGTAGACAAACACCAGACACAGATAATCCGGCAGATCCCCAAAGGCCTGGGCCAGCATCTCCTTTTTGCTCTCGGCGCAGCCGAAGAGGTCAAAATCAGTGACCTGAATCAGGGTGCGGTCGCTCATCATGGGCAGGTTGTCCATGGCGCTGACCAGTTCCCCCACGTCCAGGTCCTTGCCGGAAAAGGTGCGGTAGTTGAACTCCTCCATCCCCTCCGGCACCAGCAGCCGGCGCAGGGCGGCCAAACTCTCCTCCATCCGGTACTTCTCCTCTCCGTGGAAGACGTAGAGCTGTCCCGGTGTGCCCGCCTTCAGGTCCTTCCGGAGCTGCAGATAGGCGCTGTTGTCTGTCTTTTTTGCTGCCATAGTGTCCAAAATCCTTTCATCGGCAACGGATGGTCACCGTGCCGTTTTCATCAGTGCGAAATAGGTTACAGCGGTAGTCCGCCAGCCGCTCCAGCACTTCCGGGGCCGGAAGTCCGTAGGAATTGCTGCCCACGGAGATGACGGCGATCTCCGGCGAAAGCTGGGCCAGCAGCTTTGCCCCGGTGGAGGTGTCGCTGCCGTGGTGGCCCACCACCAGCACGTCCAGTTCCGGAATATCTTCCCGTTCCAGCAGCAGCTGTTCCTGTTCCTGCTCCAGATCTCCGGTGACCAGCACCGCCCGGTCCTCCCAGGTACACAGGGCGCTGACACAGCCGGCGTTGTCCTCCCCAAAATCCACCGGGGGATACACCGTCAGCGTCGCCGAACCAAAGCCCACCGTCACAGTATCCCCGGATACCCAGCTCACATAACAGCCATGGGCCCGGGCCAGCTGCTCCAGCTCCTGCCGGGTGCCGGTGTCATCTTCCACGTCCGGCAGCAGCAGCGTGTCCACCTGAATCCGCTCCAGCAGCTCCTCCACTCCGTCCACATGGTCGGCGTCGTAATGGGTCACCGCCAGCAGGGCCAGTCGGGACGCACCTCCGGACTGCAAATAGTCCGCCAGCACGTCTCCCGCCTGGTAGCCGCCGCAGTCCACCGCCACATAGCAGCCCCAGGAGCTAAACACCGTGCAGGCTCCCTCCCCCACATCCAGCACGGAGACGCAGAGGGGCACGGCGGAAAGGCTCAGCATCCGCAGAGACAGGGCCAGCATCAGCAGGGCCCCGGTGGCGCCCAGGGGCAGCAACGGCCTCTGTCGCAGCCCGGAGACCAGGGCGGTTAACAGCACCATGGCCAGCAGGAAGGCCAACCAGAGCCGCAGATAGAGGTTATCCAGGGTCACCGCCGCAAAGGTACGGCTGCCCAAGGTCTGGGCCACCGCCATCAGCCAGTCCAGCAGTCCTCCTACCGGTCTGGCCAGCGCCTCCCCCAGGGCGGGAGAAATCCGCGCCAGCCCACAGCTCACCAAACCCAGCCCAAAGGCCAGGGAGCCCGCCCAGACGGCACAGAGGTTGGCCAGTGGGCCGATCAGGGAGATGGTGCCAAAATACCAGGCGGAAAGGGGCAGGGTGAACACCGTGGCGCAGCAGGAGGTGGCCAGCCCCGCCGCCACCCACCGCCAGACCCAGTGCAGCACGCGCCGGGCTGGGGAGCGTCGCTTTCGCCGGTGCTTCCGCTTCAGGGGCTTTGTCATCCAATCATACATCTTTCCGCCGAAACAGGCAAGCCCCGCCACGGCGGCAAAGGAGAGTTGAAGGCCCACATTCAGGATCGCGTAGGGGTTGGGCAGCAGCAGCACCAGCAGCGCAGCGCTCAGAGAGGTGGCGGGATCCGTCTCCCGGCCGAACAGCGCCGCCAGCAGCAGGCTGCCCATGACCACCGCCCGCCAGACGGAGCTCTGGCCGCCGGTCATCAGGGCGAAGCAGATCATTAAGGGCACCGCCAGAAAAATCCGGAACTTTTTCCGTCCCGGCAGCAGATAGACCATCCCCGTCAAGAATCCCACATGGAGGCCGGAAACCGCCAGCAGGTGGACCAGCCCGGCCCGGCGGAAACAGGTATAGAGGAAATCCGTCAGGCCGCTTTCGTCTCCGGTAAGCAGCCCCTGGAGCAGAGCTCCCCGCTGCCCCTCATAGAGCCCGGCCACCGTCTGCTTCAACTGTTGGCCCAACCAGGCCGGCAGATAGCGCAGGGGCACTGAAGGGCTGGAATATGCGGAGGCTATTTCCACATCCGCCAGCAGGAAGACACCACCAGAGGCATAGCGAGTGCCGGTGTCCTGTCGGTCCTTCAGGCTGCCGTAGAACTCCGCCGTTCCCGTCAGCCGATCCCCGGGCTTGAGATAGTGATACCAGTCATCCAGATAGACCTGGACCTTCCTGCCCTTGGCAAGACCGCTGGTGAAACGCAGTTCCAAGGAAATGCCGTAGTCCGTGGATTCCGGATAGGAGATCACTTCCCCCTGAAAGCCGGAGCTTTGGCCCTCCAGGGCCGCGGTGGGCAGTACCACCGCCCCATGGTGGAGACCAAACCAACAGCAGCCCAGACAGGCCCCGGCGGTCAGCAGCGAAAAAGCGGTGCGTCGACGCAGATCGGTATGTAACAGCAGCCAGGCCAACACCCCAAAAAGGGGCGCCAGCACCAGGGTCAGCCACCAAAGGGGCAGCAGACAGCCCAGCAGCAGTGCCCCGCAGAAGGGCAGGGCAAACCAGACCAGATAGCGCATATTGTCCCTCCCGCTCTTTCGACTTTTTTCGACAGCTATTGTAACATGAAAAGGCGGGGAAAATCTCCCCGCCTTTTTAAAAATTTGAATTTTTTTCCAAATCAGCCCGGAGGCCAGGTCATATCTCGGCCGGAGAGCACATGGAAGTGCAGGTGGTGGACACTCTGGCCCGCCTGCTCCCCGCAGTTGGACACCACCCGGAAGTCGGTAATGCCCAGTTCTTTTGTCACCTTGGAGATGACCTCAAAGGCATGGGCCACCACACCGGAATTCTCCGGGGTGATCTCGCCGCAGGAGGCGATATGCTGCTTGGGGATCACCAGAAAGTGGACCGGGGCCTGGGGATCGATGTCATAGAAGGCATAGACCTGCTCGTCCTCGTACACCTTGTTGGAGGGGATCTCCCCCGCCGCGATCTTGCAGAAGAGGCAATCGCTCATGATTTTCGCTCCTTTCCTCGAAGTGTTCAGGGTTACGTCTCGTAACGTGATTACAGTCCCAGCTTCTCCGCCACGAAATCATCCACAGTGGCCAGGGCGTCATCCAGCTTCAGCACGTCCTTGCCGCCGCCCATGGCGGAGTCCGGCTTGCCGCCGCCGCTGCCGCCGCAGATCTTGGTGACACTCTTGATGATGTCTCCGGCCTTGATCCCCGCCTTGACGGCAGCCTTGCCGCAGACCGCCAGGAAGGTGATCTTCTCGCCGTTGACGCTGGAGAGGACCGCCACCACATTCTCCTCCTTGTCCCGGAGGAAGTCGCCGATCTTCCGCAGGGAATCGGCGGAAGCCGCATTCAAGGTGGCAGTGATGACCTTCATGTCTCCCACAGACTTGGCGGAGAGCAAATAACGGCTGGCCTCGCCCAGCATCTCTTTGTCCTTGTACTGATCCACCAGCCGGCGCAGATCCCGGATCTCGTTGATCTGGGCGGCCATACGGCCCACCAGCTCAGAGGGCTTGGTCTTCAGCATGGAGGACATCTCCTGGATCTCCTGATCCAGCTGGGTCATGGTGCGCAGGCTCTCCCGGCCGGTGGTGGCCTCGATCCGGCGGACGCCGGAGGCCACGCTGCCCTCGCTCTTGATCCGGAAGGCGCCCACCATGGCGGTGTTGGCCACATGGGTACCGCCGCAGAACTCCATGGAGTAGTCCTGATCGGCCTCATCCTTCATCCGGACCACCCGGACGGTGTCGCCGTACTTCTCGCCGAACAGAGCCATGGCCCCCAGCTGCTTGGCCTCCTCCAGGCTCATCACGTCGGTGACCACATCGCCGCCGGCCAGCACCGCATGGTTGACCAGCTTTTCAATACGGTACAGCTCCTCCGGGGTGACAGCGGAGAAGTGGGTGAAGTCAAAGCGCAGCTTATCGGGCTCGTTCAGGGAGCCGGCTTGGTGGACGTGGTCGCCCAGCACCGTCTGCAGCGCCTTCTGAAGCAGGTGGGCGGCGGAGTGGCTGCGGCAGATGGCCTTCCGGCGCTTGACATCAATGCTGGCGTTGACGGTGTCTCCCAGGCTGAAGGAGCCGGACTTCACCACGCCGTAGTGCATATACTTACCACCCTTATTCTTCTGGACGTTGGACACCTCAAACACCGCATCGCCGCAGGTGATGGTGCCATGGTCGGCCACCTGGCCGCCCATCTCGGCATAGAAGGGGGTCTTGTCCAGCACCATGATGCCCTCGACTCCGGCACCGATGGTGTCCTGCATCTCCTCCTCGGAGACCAGCGCCAGCACCTTGCCCTGGGCCTCGGTCTGGGTGTAGCCCAAGAACTCGGTCTCGGGCATATCCTTGCCGAACTCAATGCCGGCCCAGCCCAGGTCGCCCAGAGCCTCCCGGGCCTTCCGAGCCCGGACCCGCTGCTCCTCCATCAGCTGACGGAAGGACTCCTGGTCCACGGTGAGGCCCTCGTCCTCCGCCATCTCGATGGTCAGGTCGATGGGGAAGCCGTAGGTGTCATAGAGCTTGAAGGCGTCGGCGCCGGAGAACACGTTCTCCCCCTTGGCCTTGTGGTCGGAGAGCATCTCACCGAAAATACGCAGGCCGCCGTCGATGGTCTTGGCGAAGTTCTCCTCCTCTACCCGGATGACCTTGGTGATATAGGCCTGCTTCTCCCGCAGCTCGGGATAGTGGCCCTCGTTCTCATGGATGACGGTGTCGCAGACCTCATAGAGGAAGGGATCGTTGACCCCCAGCAGCTTGCCGTGTCGGGCGGCCCGGCGCAGCAGCCGCCGCAGCACATAGCCCCGGCCCTCGTTGGAGGGCAGCACGCCGTCGCTGATCATCATAACGGAGGCCCGGATGTGGTCGGTGATGATCCGCAGGGAGACGTCGGTCTTCTCGCTGTCCCCGTAGTGGGCGCCGGTGATCTTGGAGACGTGGTTGGTGATGTTCATGACGGTGTCCACGTCGAAGAGGGAGTCCACGTCCTGGCACACCACCGCCAGCCGCTCCAGACCCATACCGGTGTCGATGTTCTTCTGCGCCAGCTCGGTATAGTGGTTCTGGCCATCGTTGTTGAACTGGGAGAACACCACGTTCCAGACTTCCATATAGCGGTCGCAGTCGCAGCCCACAGTGCAGCCGGGCTTGCCGCAGCCGTACTTCTCGCCCCGGTCATAGTAGATCTCAGAGCAGGGGCCGCAGGGGCCGGAGCCGTGTTCCCAGAAGTTGTCCTCCTTGCCGAACTTGAAGATGCGCTCGGCGGGGATGCCGATCTCCTCGTTCCAGATGCGGAAGGCCTCGTCGTCGGCGGGGGTGGTCTCATTGCCCTCGAACACCGAGGGATAGAGCCGGTTGGGATCCAGGCCCACCCAGTCCGGGCTGGTCAGGAATTCCCAGGCCCAATGGATGGCGTCCTTCTTGAAATAGTCGCCAAAGGAGAAGTTGCCCAGCATCTCGAAATAGGTGCCGTGGCGGGCGGTCTTGCCGATGTTCTCAATGTCGCCGGTGCGGATGCACTTCTGGCAGGTGCACACCCGATGGCGGGGGGGCTCCTGCTCCCCGGTGAAGTAGGGCTTCATGGGGGCCATGCCGGAGTTGATCAGCAGCAGGGACGCGTCATTCTGGGGGATCAGGGAGAAGCTGGGCAGACGAAGGTGCTGCTTGGTCTCGAAAAAGGCCAAAAACATCTCCCGCAGGTCGTTCACGCCAAACTTTTTCAATGGAATTACCTCCAAGTGTAATATTGCGGTGGAACACAAAAAGCCTCCGCCCCTATGTTCAGGGGCGAAGGCTGCTTCGCGGTACCACCCTGATTTGCCGGGTTTTCCTACTCCGGCATCTCGGTAACCCTTAACGCGGGTTTTCATCCGACGGCCCGGTCCTCCCGGGCAGCCCCGATCTTTTCTGCAAAAGATCCGGCAAAAGGGCCAAGCGCAGGCATCTCCCGCGGGGCTTACACCCTCCCCCGCTCGCTTCGGGCTGCCGGAACGCTCTCTTTTTTGCCTTGGGCCTACAAATATTGCTCAATTATTCTATCACGAATCCGAAAATTGTCAACGCCCCGCCGGGCGTTTTTTCCTCACTGGGGCCAGAACAGCAGAAAGGCGCACAGGGCCACTGTAATGATCCCCAGCACCAGCAGCAGTTTGCCGATGAAGGAATAGCCCTCGGGGAGCTTCTTGTTTCCCAGGCAGAACAGCCCCAGGCCAAACTCCAGCACCGCCAGCAGAATGAGACGGATCAGCATGAATCTCACTCCTTCCCCGGGGTCAGATCCACCGCCCGGCGGAGGATGGACAGCGGGGGCACCGGGCGCTCCAGCTGCATTTTAAATTTCATCTGGGGAGTTCTGGGCTCCCGGAGGGGGAACCCGTCCAGGGTCTCCATCAGGGGTGCCGCAAAGGCAAAGGGCTCCGTGTTGGGGCCCACCAGCTCCACCTGGTCCCCGGCGGCAAACTTGTTCCGCAGGGACAGGGTGGCCAGGCCGTTTTGGTCGCAGTCCTCCACGATGGCGCAAACCTGCCAGTCCCGGATATAGCGGGCGTCCTCATAGAACTGGCCGGGCTGGCCGTACCAGAAGCCGGTGGAGTAGTGACGGTGGGACACCTTGTCCACCTCGGCCCGCCAAATCTCCTCCAAGGGCTCTCCCCGCCAGGCCGCGTCAATGGCATGGCGATAGGCTCCGGTGACGATGGCGGCGTAGTAGGCGGATTTGGCCCGGCCCTCAATCTTGAAGGAGTCCAGGCCCATGTCCATCAGCTCTCCCACATGGTCGATCATGCACATGTCCCGGGAGTTCATAATGTAAGTGCCTTTCTCGTCCTCAAACACCGGGAAATACTCCCCGGGCCGCTTCTCCTCCATCAGATAATACTGATAGCGGCAGGGCTGGGCACAGGCCCCCCGGCTGGCGTCCCGGCCCGTCATATAGTTGGACAGCAGGCAGCGGCCGGAGTAGCTGACGCACATGGCGCCATGCACGAAAGCCTCAATCTCCAGATCGGGGCTGGTCTCCCGGCGGATGGCCGCCACCTCTTCCAGACTCAGCTCCCGGGCCAGAATGACCCGCTTGGCCCCCAGCTCATACCAGGCCTGGGCGGTAACCGGGTTGGAAACACTGGCCTGGGTGGAGATATGCCGCTCCAGCTTGGGGGCGTATTTCTCCGCCATTCGGAAGGCCCCCAGGTCCGCCACGATCAGGGCATCCACTCCGGCATCCTGCAAAATCTCCAGCCACTGGGGCAGCTTGGCCACTTCCTCCCCCCGGGGCATGGTGTTGATGGTCACATGGGTACGCACACCCGCCTCTTTGCAGAGGCGGGTGGCGTCATAAATGGTGTGTTCGTCAAAGTTGCCGGCGAAGGCCCGCATGCCGAAGGTGGTACCGGCCAGATAGACCGCATCCGCCCCGTAGGCCACCGCCATTTTCAGCCGCTCCATGTCCCCGGCGGGGGCCAGCAGCTCCGGTTTCCTGCGCTCAGCCCTCAACATCGCTGACTCCTTCATCTGTCTGGATCTCGCCGGTCTGGGAGTCCCGGAAAGCCAGGAACTCATCATAATCGGCGAAGAAGTGGGTGGTGCCGTCGTCGCCCAGATAGAAATAGTAATAGTCGGTGTCGTCGGGATTCAGCGCCGCATTGATGGCCACCAGACCCGGGCAGGCGATGGGACCGGCGGGCAGGCCCTTATAGACATAGGTGTTATAGGGGCTGTCAATGGCCAGATCCTCTGCCGTCAGGGCGGTGGAGAAATCGCCGGTGATATAGTAGATGGTGGAATCCATCTGCAGATAGCCATTGGTGCCGCCACCCTCATTGAGGCGGTTATAGATGACGGAGGAAATACTGGTCTGGTCCTTGCCGTCGGTCTCCTTTTCAATGATGGAGGCGATGGTGAGGATATCCCGCAGCGAATAGCCGTTCTCCTGGGCCTGGGCAATCAGGTTCTGATCCACCTGCTCCGGGTCAAACACCCGGTTCTGGAAGTTGGAGAGCATGCGGCTCAGCACCGTGGCGGCGTCGCTGTCCTTATAGAACTCATAGGTGTCCGGGAAGAGGTAGCCCTCCAGCCGGTTGGCCTCACCCAGGGTGGTCTCATCCAGGAAATCATAGTCAAAGTCATAGTTGGCGGCGGCGTCCTTCAACTCGGACTCGGTGGCCACTCCCTGCTCCGCCAGCAGGCTGATAATCTGCTCCACAGTGTAACCCTCGGGAATCATGATCTCCACCGTAACCCGAGCAGAGGAACTGGATCCCATATTGCGCAGCAGGGCGCTGTAATCCATATTGGTGCTCAGCTCATAGGTGCCCGGGGACATGCTGGTATTCTTGTGGGTAAAGGTGGCGAAAAGATTGAACAGCCATTTGTATTCGATCAGCCCGTTCTCCTTCAGCACCTCGGAGATCTGTCTCATGTCCGCCTGATAGACGGTCTTGGTATTACCCTCATCGTCAGTGACCTCTTTCTCGGTGAACATGTCATCCGACAGGGTGACACTGGCGGTGATCTCCTGCTTATTCAAAGCCAACAGATCGTTGGCCCAGCGCCAGCCAAAGGTGGCCAGCAGATAGCCCGCAAAGGTGATGACCAGAATGTAGATCAGTGCAATCAGCACGCCCCGCAGGGCTCGCATTCCTCTGGGCTGACTTTTTCTCTGGTGCTTGCGTACCGGGTGCATCGGCTCTTCCCTCCCCACGGGGGTATATTCTCCGGTATCTCCGGAGGGCTCCTCCTGGTAGTCCTCAAATGCTGTGGGTTCGTCCTCTCCGTCGAAATTGACCCGGCTAGTAAAGTCCTCAATGTTGAAATCGTCCATGTCGAAATCGTCGTTGGGATCGTAGGGTCGCGACATATCCATCACTCCTGTCTTGGGGGTTTCCGTGTTACGGTGTCCCGGCACACAACCGGTCCGGGACTTTTTTATTTGTATATATCATATAACGGCACGAAAACAAAGTTATCTTCCAAATTGCTCCCGTTCCGTCAATACCACATGAACACTCCGGTCCCAGGGATCCACCGGAACCTGGTCACAGAGCAGCGCTTCCCGGCACAAACCCAAGGTCAAACCGGAATAATCCGCCAGATAGCGGTCATAAAATCCGCCGCCCCGGCCCAGCCGGAAGCAGCGCCGGTCATAGCAGAGGGCGGGCACCAAAATCAGATCCAGTTCTGACTTGCCCACCACCGGGCAGCCGGTGTCCGGCTCCAGCATACCGTAGCGGTGCCGGATCAGACGGCCGGCGTCGTATCGCCGGGCCTCCATGGCCCCGCCGGGCAGGCATCGGGGCAGACAAACCTGTTTTCCCTGGCCTTCCAGCGCCTCCAGCAGCGGCCGGGTGTCCACCTCCAGCCCCATACCGGCAAACAGCAGAATGGTCTCCGCCGCCGAACACCGGACATAGTCCAAAAACCGCTGCCGCAGCAACGCATCGCTGGCCAGCCGCTGGGGCTGCGAAATAGCCTGTTCCCTCCGGCGGAGTTCCGCCCGGAAGGCGGCCTTGTCATCCATGATAGTAAACGCTGTGGCGCACCTCGTCGGAGACTTGCTTTCCCTTCAGCACCTCCAGCATCAGAAGGCCCAGGTCAAAAGCGCTGCCGGCGGCCTCGCCGGTGAGCAGCTTGCCGTCCCGAACCACCCGCTGGTCCGCCACATGGACGGCAGGGGGCAGCCACTCCTCACATCCGGGATAGCAGACGGCCCGTTTGCCATCGATCAGGCCCAGCCGACTGAGCACCGTGGGGCCGGCGCAGATGGCCGCCAGATACTTGTCCGCCGCCGCGGCCCGGCCCAAAAAGTCCCGGACTCCGGCATCCGCCAGCAGACGGTTGACGCCCCCCAGACCTCCGGGAACAAACACCATGTCCATCTGCTCCAGGTCCACCTGGGACAGCAGACAATCCGCCTGCACCACAATGCTGTGGCTGCTGGTCACCTGCCGCTGTTCCACCCCAGCCAGGGTCACTTCCACTCCGCCCCGGCGCAGCAGATCCACCGGGACCACAGCCTCGGACTCTTCAAAACCGTCCGCCAGCAAAACACAAACCTTCATTGCAGTTCCTCCTCACAGCAGGGGCTCGACCTGGCTCCAGATCTCCCCGTGGATATCCTCAATGGAGCGCATTGCCCCGTCCCGGACACATTCCACCCGGGTCCAGCCCAGCACTTGGGCCGCCTGGGCTCCGCTCTCCCGACAGGTGCGCAGATAGGCGGTGTCCTGCTCATGGATGTCCGCCTGGGTGTGGGTCTGCTCCTCCCGGGAGCGCAGCAGGCCCACCGTGGCCTCCGTGGGCACATCCAGGTAAAATACCCGGTCCGGCTGGGGCAACCCCAGTTTTTCATACTCAAAATCATAGAGCCAACGGAAGAACGCCTCCCGCTCCTCCGGCGGCACCTTGGAGGCCTGGTGGATGGCATTGGAGGTGGTGTAGCGGTCCGCCAGTACCACACCGCCCGACTCATACCACTGGCCCCACACCTTTTTATAGGAGGCATAGCGGTCCACCGCATAGAAGGCGGAGGCAGCGTAGCCGTTGACATCCCCGGGGTGTGAGCCGAACTGACCTCCCAGATACATACGAATCAGGGCGGAGGACTCCTCCTCATACTGGGGAAATTTCAGGCACTGGAATGCGACGCCCCGCTCCTCCAGATGCCGGCACAGCCGGGCAAACTGGGTGGACTTGCCGCAGCCGTCCGTTCCCTCCAACACGATCAGTTTTCCCGGCATAGCTAGAATTTCTCCCTTAAATCCATAGGACTCCCAAGTATAAGTGGAATTCTACCACATTTCCGGTATAAAGTCCACTCCTCACCAGGTGCGAAAGGACTCTGATGACACAAATTAACAATTTCTTCTGTTTTTATTAAAATAAGAAACCGCTTTCAGTAGAAAGCGGTTTCTCTGTTGCGGTTGTAACCAGCCATAAAACATGCTACACTTTTTTCGACAACTCCCAGGCAATATGGGCGCTCTCCTCCAATTCCTCCAGGCCATAAAACGCATCCATCACATCCCGGCCCGGAACGACTACACCATGGCGCTTTAACAACCAGCCATCGCTGTGGGGCAGGCGTTCTTCAAATGCCTGGAATAGTTCAGGGCTGCCGGGGGCCGCATAGGGAATTACCCCCACTTTGCCAAGCTTCATACGCAGATATGGCGTATGGTCCGGTATACAGTCTGCTTCATCCCCATGCTCCAGACAGCTCCACAACACACAGTAGATACTGTGTGTGTGGATCACCGCCCCAACCTGAGGCATGGCACGATAAACAGACAGATGAAGGGGCCATTCCTTGCTGGGCTTTGGCCCTCCCACCGGGTTTCCCTCCAAGTCCATGGCACAAAATCCTTCTCTGGACAGGGCAGCGAATGTGCTGCCCGAGGCACTGACATAAATCATGTTGCCATCTCTGACACTGATATTGCCTGTGTTTCCAGTCACACGGCCAGACTGGTACAGTGTGCGGGCGACCCAAACCGCCCGCTCCAATACATCTGTGCGTTCGCCCATAATCTTCCCTCTGCCTTTTTATTGAGATAATTGCCGAATGGCCCGTTCAAAGAAATCAGGCTGTCCGAAATTTCCTGATTTCAGGATCAACCGGAGTTCTTTGGCTTCCAGGGGCACCATCACCGGGACACCAGGCGCCACGCTCTGGCCAATATAAAAGCGCTGCATTCCCAACCGCCTGGTTACTGCGCCGCTGGTCTCTCCTCCGGCAATGATCAATTTATTGATCCCATCACCCCTGGCCAACTCCGCCAGAGAGGCCAGCGCATTCTCCAGCAGTTCTGATATATCTCCCCATCTCCGCTGCGCCTGTTTCACTTGCTCCGGTGTGTCACTGGTATAAACCAAAACGCAGCGCTGCCTCAGCTGCTGTCGGATGTCGTTCCAGAATTCAGCCACATTCCAGTTGGGATCCATAATCATATCCGGACTCAGCCGGATGCAAGTCCCCCCGCTGTTTCGATACCGGTCGATCTGCCCTCGGGTTGCCTGGCTGCAGCTTCCTGCCAATAGCAACGCATTTCCTGTGGCAGCACACGTCAACGTTTCTGTTCCCGCTTCCCGTCCCGCCATCCACCGACGGGCCAGCTCCACCGCCAGGCCGCTGCCGCCGGTCAGCAGAATCTCACCTCCAAAGCCATCAACGATGGCTTTCAGGTCAGCCTCATTTTCACAATCAGGCACCAAATAAAAGTGCTCGTCTGTACAGCGCTCCGCTTCCCCAGCCAAATTAATCCGATAAACCGGATATTTGCTTTGGGGCTCCATCAGTTTTTTCAGATCGCAGTCCCACATTGGGGTAAGCGGATGGTCTTTCATAGGGCTTTTGTGCAGCGGCACACCATTCACATAGATTTTTCCATCCCGCACAGTCCTTCCATTGACTGGAAGGGCCGGACACAACAGCGTATATCGGACCTGCAGCGCCTCCATGGCCGCATCGCAGATAGGGCCAATGTTCCCTTCCGGCGTAGAATCAAATGTAGAACAATATTTAATGTAGAAATGGGTGCACCCTCTTTCCCGCAGATATTCCAGCGCCCGCAACGATACTTCTACCGCTGCCTGTGTTTGTTGGGTGCGGGTCTTCAGCGCAATGACCAGCGCATCGGCCTCTTCCTGGGGCTCGTCACTTTGGGGCACGCCATTATACAGGATCGTCCGCATTCCCCCCTTGGCCAAAAAGGACGCCATATCGCCCGCTCCGGTAAAATCATCTGCTATACACCCTAATATCGGCATATGCCCCTCCTTCTGACACTACGCCGCCCCGGCTGGATGATTCACCGAGGCGGCACATATGGATATTGAAAAGTCACTTATTTAAAATGCGGTTGCGAAATTGCTGTGCATTACAGGCAAAGGCTTCATTGGCCCGTTTCAGCTGTGCCACCACCTCTTCAGGTCTTAACCCCACCGTATCGCGCCCAGCGGGAATGGTGGTTCTACACTCATTGGTGTCCATAAACCGCGCCCCTTCCAGCAAATCACGGGTATCTTCCGGCGGAATTGCGATGAAACCGTATTTGTCCGCGTGAATCAGCATTCCGGGCTTCACTTTTGCTCCATAAATCTCCACTTCCGTTCCAAAGCGCAGGGGGCAGGAATAGGCATGTCCCACTCCCAGGCGGCTGGCCATCATTTTGAAGCCCGCATATGCTCCTTCATCCACATCCCGAACATAGCCATTAGTAATGCCACCCACACATCCCAGCGAGTGATAGGCATTGGCGGTTACCTCTCCGAAAATGGAGCCCACACTGTTAGGGGCATCCAGATCCTTGGCTATAATCACCTTGGGACCGCGAATGCTGCTCAGATACTCATACAGCTTGATGTATGCGTCAGGATGTTCCTCCTTGATTTTCGCATCACTGCAGATGTACTCCACGGTGACCGCGTACCCCACCATAGGGCCGCACTGGGGCGCATAATCCTGAACCGCTCCATTGCTCATCACAACCTCGAGCCGCTCTCTATGTGTGACCGCCTCCCATCCATTATAGATGGTAGGTGTATTCCAACGCCGCAGTTCAAGCAGCTCCGCATGACTTAAAGGCATTTGACTCATCTGACGTTTCCTCCTTTGGTTGCTTTGTCCATTCTCTCTTTTTTACGCAAATAAAATCAGCGCGATATATACCAGATCCGTATGGCCGACATTGGTAATTTCATGACCCTCTCCCACATTCACAATATTGGTATCTCCCGCGGAGACCATGGTAACAGTGCCATTCTGGTCAGTTACCTGCCCTGAGCCCGAAAGGAAATAGCAGATTTCCATATCTTGGTCATGTACATGATAGCCCACACTGCTTCCCGGAGCCAGAGACCCACGCGCGAACAGGCGCCCCTTTTGGCGCATTTCTTCAGGCAAAAGGATATTTTCTACAACAAATTCCCCGGTCCCTCCCATCATCTGTTTCCGTACATCAACACGATAGCTTCCTTTTTTACGAATCAACGAGATCGCCTTCTTTTTTAAACAGATTCACACAACTATCCTTATACCATGAACGAAAAGAGCTGATTTGCCTTGAGCAAGATCCATATGCTTTCCGCCATGCCCAGCGAACACCTGCAACGGCTGATCCGCAAAGAGGTCAAGCTGTTTCCCGACCTGACCATTGAAGCCGTCACAGGGACGCTGGATGAGGTTGTCGCCTACGCCCGTACCACTCCGTTGGATATTTTTGAAGTCATCCTATCCCGAGGTGGCATGGCCCATGCTCTGCGGGAGGTGTTGCCAATCCCCGTCATCTCCATCCAGTTTTCCAGTTCGGAGATCATGAGCGCCCTGGAGTGGGCCATCGCCCTGAAGCGCCCCTTTGCCGTGGTTGGGCACGAAAGCACAGTGCACCAGGTCCAATCCCTGTGGCAGGCTCTGCAATATGAGGACGCCATCGAGTTTGTCCCCCTTCAGGAGCACGAGCTGCTGCCCGGAATCCAGCAGCTGAAAGAAAAGGGGCTGGATCTGATTGTCGGTGATATTGGCGCTGTCCGAACCGCCCAATCTCTGGGGATGGATTTTATAACCATTCCCTCTACCTCCACGTCCGTGAAGGACGCACTTTCCAGAGTAGCACGATATGCCGAGGATACCTGGCAGCTCCGCCGCGAGCTCAATCTGGCCCGTAAGGTCTCAGACTTATCGGAAAGTGCCCTTCTGGTTTTAAACGATCAATCCATCATCGTCTTTTCCAACGAAAAAGCCAGACAGCTTGATCTGTATCCTCTTTTGCGGCAAATCCGCCTGGAAGATCCGAAAAAATCTCTTCTGAGTGAGCAGACCACCCGCATCTACAAAATCGGCGCCCGATACTACAATTTGGTTTCCGCTCAAATGGTCGGTTCTCGGCACTCCTACTCTCTGATCAGCATTACGCCTTTGGACGACACCATGCAGGAATCCCACGCTATTCGGGTGGAAAGCGGTGCTCCCACCGATCCCTTCCTCTTTTTCCGGCCTCAGACAGCTTTTTCCAAGCAAGTCACGGCCTTGGCCAATTTCCTGCACACCCACAACGACATTGTCCTGATCTGGGGCGATCCGGGTACCGAGCAGGTGGAGCTGGCCCACTACTTTTCCCGCAGCAGTTCCCAGGCAACCGCTCCGCTGGTGTTCATTGAATGTGCGGCACTTACCATGCAGGATTGGGACGGCTACATTCGCTCCGAACTATTGGACCGCTATAACGCCGGCTGCACCATTCTGCTCAATGGGATTCAGGCTCTCTCCCCAGAGCTCCAGGGCAAGCTTGCCATCGCCCTCACAAGGAACCCTGTCCTAAAGCGAAGATTTCTGATCTTCTCCACTTGTACCGGAAACCCACATCGGCTCACCGCTGAGGGCAAGTTGAGTTCTCATCTGTACCAGATCCTCAGCCGTCACTCCATCCGGATTCCATCCTTGGATGAGCGAAAAGAAGACATTCCTGAGCTGATCGCGCGTTATTGCTATCGCAAAGGGGAAAAAGCCGGGCTCTCCTCCACCGTTTTCACGCCCCAGGCAATTTCACTGCTGCAAAACTTCCACTGGTTTCTGAACATGGAACTGTTTGTCACCGTTATGGATCGGCTGTTGAGCCCTTCCCAGGAACTTCACATATCGGCGGATCTGGTACAGGCGGTGTTGGAGGAAGTATCCCAAAAACATATGGAGTCTTCCGCTGCCATGAGCCAGGTGTTTCGGGGCTCACTGGCGGAGATGGAACAGGCAATCATCCGTCAGGTATTGAAAGAAGAGGGTATGAACCACAGCAGGGCCGCCAAACGACTTGGCATCAGCCGAAGCACCCTCTGGCGCAAACTGGGAGGAGAGGACGCACAAAAGACCTGATCTCCGGCGCCAGCTTCTCCTCCCATGTCGTTCAGCGATTGACCCAATGGATGGGTTCTTGCCCATTCAATACCGCTACAATGTCCTTTGAAACCGTCAAGCTGACATTGCGATACGCCTCATAGGTCTCTGCCCCGATATGTGGTGTGCAGATCACATTCCCACTCTGGAAGATTTCCGCTCCGGCAGGCAGCGGTTCCACCTCAAAGGCATCCAATGCGGCACCGGCCAGTTTGCCCGACCGCAGCGCTCTGCACAACGCCTCCAGATCCACCAGTCCACCCCGGGCTGTGTTGATCAGATAGGCCCCGTCTTTCATCTGGTTCAATACGCCATCATTGAACATATGATAGGTATCCTTGGTTACAGGGATATGAAGGCTGACGATGTCACTGCCTGTAATGACCTCCTCCTGTGTGCAGACCTGAACACCCAACGCCTTGGCTCTATCCTCATTCATGAACAAATCGTAGGCACGGATATGCACTCCAAAGCCCTGGAGCTTCTCGGCCACCAACTGGGCTATGGCGCCAAAGCCCAACAGACCCACTGTTTTTCCCTTCAGCTCTCCCCCCAACCGGCGGGGCCAATTCCCTTTGGCCAGTTCATTGTGCAGCGGCAGGATGCCCCGGAGCAGGTCAATGATAAATCCCATGGTCATCTCCGCCACCGCATTTGAGTTCTGGCCCGGAGCATTCAGCGCCTTGACACCGTGGCGTTTCGCCGAAGCCAGATCAATGTTGTCCACTCCGACGCCGAACTTGGCCACCGCCTTGAGTTTTGGCGCAATTTCAAAAACCGCCTCGTTGTATTCATCCATGCCGATAATCGCCGCATCGATATCGCCAAGGATGTCCTTGAGCTCTTCAAAGCTGTAGGCCGGAAACGCTCGGTCCGGATCAAAAATCACCTCATGGCCGTTTTGTTCCAACAGCTCCCACGCTTCTTTACACAGGGAGTCGAAATGAGATGCGGAAACCAAAATTTTTCCCATAGCACTTCTCCCCTCTTACAATTCCATCTTAAGGCCGGCCTCATCACAGATGGCCTGGAGCTGGATGCGCAGCGCGGCAACCTCGTCCTCCGGCAGATCAAGCTGGGGTGCCCGCATGTAACCGGCGTTGATCCCCCGCATCTTGAGCGCCTCCTTAAAATAGGACATGTTGCTGCCTCCCCGAAGGGCATCCACAAACTTTACGCAGATCTTCTGATACTGCTGGGCCTTTTGGAGATCGCCCGCCATGTAAGCCTGATAGGCAGCCACAAAGGGCTCCGGATAGATACCGGCGATACCGGAGACAGTGCCCTTGCAGCCCAGGGCCAACATGGCCACCATGGCCCGGTCATGGCCGTGAAGCACCGAGAAATTCCCCTCATTGATATTGATATAATCCACCGTGCGGACGATATCGGCAAAACTATATTTGATACCCACCACGTTGGGGCAGCGTTTGGCAATCCGCTGAGCTACATCGGCCTTCAGGTCATTGGCAGCACACTGGGGAATGTTATAAAGGTAAATGGGAAAATCCGGCGCCGCGCTGGCTACCGCCACATAGTATTCCTCCATCTCCCGATCGTTCAACCCAAAGAATTCGGGGGTGACAACACCAGCGCCGTCGGCTCCGATGTCCCGGGCATGTTTCACCAGTTCAATGGTATCTTCCTGATTCATGCATCCGCAGTGGACGAACACATTGACACGCTTATCAGCGGTCTTGACCACGGTTTCCGCCACCAACTTCCGTTCCGCCACGCTGAGACGGAGCATTTCACCGGTGGTGCCGCAGGGGTACAGACAATTCACCCCTTTTTCAATCAGCATATCGGTCAGTTGGGCAACGCCCTCCGGGTCCACCCGATTGTCCTTTGTGATGGGAGTCACCATTGCCACAGTTACGCCAAACAGTTCTTTCATTGAAATAACCTCTCTTTCCAATTGTCATTCCGTTTATAATTCCTTTATCATGTTTCGCTCAGCACATACAGATCCACGGTTCCAGTCTCATGGTTGGCGCAGAACACGCGCACACAATCTCCCCGGTTATCCACCGCAATCTGTGTAGCTCCGGTACCCTCATCCAGCACCGAGGTGTCCAGGTGGAAGGTTCCCCCTTCTACCCTCACCGTATGAAGCGCTAATTCCATGCGCCCGGCTCGGCTGGCGGTGATCATGCTGGGTCTGCCCAGCACTTGCCCTGTCCAGACCACATGGCCAAAGTCGATGGGCACTGTAACCTGCTTTTCAAGGCGGCCGTCCGCCCATTTTAAGATGGAAGCGGTATTTCCGTGAAATCCCTGAATGACGGCGATTTCTGCTTCTCCGTCCCCATCCAGATCGGACAGCCACATATCGCTGGTCTCCTCTTCCAGCACCAGCTCCGTTTTCCATCCTCCGTCCTGTCTCCAGCAGCGCACAATCCCTTCCTGCGCGCCAATCCAGAGCACATCCCCATCAGGACGCTGCTCGGTATACATGCCATGGTTTTTGGTGAGACCCTGATAGATTGATGTCAGCGTCACTCCATCGGAATGATAGGTACCTATGTGGATTCCGCCGGGATGGGACCAATCCTCCACATAATCTTTATGAGAGCAAAGGCTTGCGGCCGCCAGAAACAGGCCATCCTTTTCCTGCAGAAGCGTGATTCGATGGGTAAAGGGCAGACGGCAAAGCAGTTTCTTTTCCACCTGAAGCACTCCGTTCACGAAGGACAACTGAGTCCTGTGGATGGAGGCTTTTTCTGATTTGAACACTGGATAGAACTCATCAATAGAAAGGAATGCTCCATCCTCTCCTGGGATAGGCACCAAGGACATCACTCCGCCGGGCCCATCCCAGATGGTATGTACCTCTCCTGTCTCAGGATCGATCAACAGGGCGCTTCCGCCCTCTCCTTCCAGCTCAGAGGCCGCCAGGCAATAGGTCTTCCCCCCTAGTTCCAGGGTGGTCACCGCATAGACCCAGGGTAGCTTGGCCAATGGGATCTTTTTTACCTTCATCACATTCACACCTCCCGCTCCAGCACTTCTTGTAGAAACTTCCGGTTTTTCGCCTCATTGTCCAGCATGACAGCCTCGGTTTCGCTTCTGCTCTCAATGGTGATCCCCAGCATTTTTCCCTGGGGCAGATGCCCCGCGGCACAACCGGCAATGGCATAGGCCACAGCGCCGGTCAGAAACCCCGGTTCTCCCATTGCCATATGCCAGTCGCCAAATTTGGGATCTGCCCGGTCCAGTACCGCATTGGCCAAATGCACTTGCCCCACATAGGGCATCGCCAGAGTCAGCGATTCTAATAAATTCTCCTGATTCAAGGCCACATGGGCGCTGTCCCAGGATAAGAGCACATTGCTGCAGCTGCGATGAACCTGCTCCAGGATAGCCACGGCTTCCGGCGTCGGGCCAATAAAGTTATCCTTATGGGCACCCCGATCCAGCGGCTCCAGCAACAGGGTAAGCCCACCACACTTCATGGCCTTGTCCGCCACGGTGCACATCACTTCTGTCAGCCCTCGGGCCGCCTCCTGCCGCAGGTCTGGTCCGGGATCCTTACAGCTGATAAAAGCCACCCGGTCCGCGCCACTGTCCGCCGCTACCTCCACCAACTCCTCCATCTTGTCAATGGTCCTGCGCCGCAGATCCGCATCCACGGAGGACGGATTTAATTGATGTTCATTGAGATCATTGGTAATCCATTGGGTAATTTTCAGGTTATTTTGTTGGGCAATCCGGCGCAAACGCCGCTGCCCTTCACGGGTCTTCATGGCGCTGATCTCCAACCGGGTGTAAAAGCCTGACTCCACCACCCGCTCAATGGCATCCATCAGTCTGGCCTCATCCCCCAGCAATGGGTAAAAGCTCTCTGAAACCAACAGCGCCGGCGTTAGCTTTTCATATAATTTCATCTTGCCTCACCTCAACGGTTCTTGATGATTGCTCCCTTGTCGGCAGACTCCGCCAACCGGGCATAGACATTCAGATATCCCGTCACATGCTGCTCCGGCCTGTGCCATTCCTGACGGCGCCGGGACAGTTCCGCATCCGTTACATCCACATCCAGCCGCCCTGCGTTGATGTCAATGGTAATGATGTCTCCATCCCGGACAAGCGCTATGGGGCCCCCTTCCGAGGCCTCCGGAGATACATGGCCCACAAAACAGCCGTTGTTGGTTCCGGAGAATCGACCGTCTGTTACCACGGCAGTGGACAGCGCCAACCCCCGGCCATACAGCTTTTTCATGATCCGAACCATCTCCCGCATTCCCGGTCCCCCCTTGGGGCCTTCGTATCGGATCACCACCACGGTGCCCGGACCCACCTTGCCCTGGTCAATGGCCTCGGTGGCAGCGGCCTCCCCGTCAAAGCACATAGCCTTTCCCTGGAAGTACAACATACTGGGGTCAATGGCGGTAGGTTTGGTGATACCGCTGTCTGGAGCCAGGTTACCCCGGACCACCGCCAGACTTCCCCAACTGTGCCAGGGGTTATCCAGCGGACGGATTACCTCATTTTCTACCGCAGGAACTGTTTTGAGGATTTCCTTCCATCCAGTACCGGTACAGGTCACCTGATCCGCATCCAGTAAAGGCAGCAGATGCTTCATCACCGCCGGAACACCGCCTGCCCGGTAAAAATCCGGCACATTTTTGAGCCCATTGGGATAGATCTTTGCCAGATGCGGCGTGGTACGGGCGATCTGATCAATGGTTTCCATATCCAGCTCACACTCCGCCTCATAGGCAATGGCCGGAAAATGGAGCGCCATATTGGTGGAGCCTCCAATGGCCATTCCCAGCCGCAACGCATTGATCAGACTGGCCCGGTTGATCACCTTTCTGGCGCTGAGCCCTTCCCGGACCATATCCACAATGCGGCGGCCGGCCCGCTGGGCGACTCGGCTGCGCTCCGCCATCACTGCAGGCACCATAGAACTGCCCGGCAGACACATACCCATAGCTTCCGCCACAGCACACATGGTGTTGGCTGTGCCCAGATACGAACAGGATCCGCAGCCCGGACAGCAGCCATCCTCCAGCTTTAAGTACTCTTCTTCATTCATCCGCCCCACCTGAAGCATACCCAAAGCCTCAATGGGGCTGGAATTATCCGACTCGTGGCCGTCAAACTCAATACCCCCCAGCATGGGCCCTCCGTTTACAATCAGGGCCGGCAAATCCAGCCGGGCCGCCGCCATCAACAGGCCGGGAATCACTTTGTCACAGGACCCTAGCAGCACAATAGCGTCAAAATGGTTGAGCCGGGTGATGCTCTCCACCTCATTGGCAATCAAATCCCGAGCCGGCAGAATAAAATGCATTCCGTCATTGCCGCATCCCATGCCGTCACAGGGCCCGATGATCCCGAACTCCACCGGTGTGCCGCCGGCTTGCAGGATCCCCTGCTGGACAAATCGGGACACCTCCCGCAAATTGTAATGCCCCGGCGTACCGGTACTCCAGGCATTGGCAATTCCGATGAGCGGACGATCCAGATCATAGTCACTGTATCCCATTCCTTTATACAGAGAACGAACTGTGGACCAGTCCGGTCTGGACAAAACATCACGACTGGAATAAATTCGCTTTTCCATAGTATTCACCCTTATTTCGACTTTCGTAATTTCCGGATGCAAAAGGGGGAGCATGTATGAAACGAAAAGTCAGCACAAAATACGCAGATGCCTTTCTTATTCACTCAAACATACTCCCCCGAAGGAATTATCCTTTCACAGCTCCGGCAGTCAATCCGCCGACTACATATTTGTTCAGTACAATCGATACCACAATCACCGGAAGGGTGATGACTACGGTCGCCGCCATCAGGCCTCCCCAGTTCACGTCAGTATACGCAATGAAATTAAATACAGCTGTGGGCAATGTTTTGGTGTTGGCACTGCCCAGAATCAGTGCGAACATAAAATTATTCCAGCTGTAAATAAAGGACAGAATCGCGGCCGTGCAGATGCCTGGACCTGACAACGGGATCATGATTCGCATAAAGGACCCGTACACGCTGCATCCGTCCATCATGGCGGACTCCTCGATGGAAGCGGGTACCGATTCAAAATAAGGCGTACAAATCCAGATGATCAGCGGCAAGGACACCAGAAGGTTCGCCCCGATCAACGCAAAGTAAGTGCCGGTCAGGTGCACCTTTGACAGGATGATATACCAGGGCACCAAAAAAGTGATACAGGGAATTACACGCACCGCCAACACTACCAGAGACAGTTTGCGCTGCTTAAACCGGGCGATCGAATAAGCGCAGGGTAAGCCAAAGATGCAGGCAAATAC